>CAZKMJ010000024.1:0-18686 GCA_964553835.1 uncultured bacterium | reverse complement strand
GAAAATTCTCGAAGGCACGGTTGCCAACGTTCCTCCGCAGGGCGGCCGCAAGCACCCGCAGCAGGAATATATTCAGATTAATACCAAGAACATTTTGTTTATCTGCGGAGGCATGTTCTCGAACCTGGACAAGATTATTGAGCGCCGCATCTCGAACAAGTCGATGGGCTTTGGCGCGGCGACGCGGGAAGCCAGCAAGCCCCAGAACGTGGGCGACATGCTTGAAAAAGTTGAAACTGAAGATTTGATGAAGTTTGGGCTGATTCCGGAATTCATCGGCCGCTTTGCCGTGACCGGCGCGCTGCACGCTCTTAATGAAGCGGACCTTGTCCGTGTGCTTAAAGAGCCCAAGAACGCTCTGATCAAACAGTATGAAGAGTTGTTCAAGATGGAAGGTGTGAAATTGTCGTTCAAGCCGGAAGCGCTGGAAGAAATCGCGCGCAAGGCCATCCGAAAGGGGACAGGCGCCCGTGCCCTGCGCTCTATTCTGGAAACCCTGATGCTGGACGTTATGTATGACATTCCCTCTGAAAGCAATGTCACGGAATGCCTGATTTCGCGCGAAGTGGTTGAAGGCAAGGAAGCGCCCGCTCTCATGCGTGGAGATGAATGGGTTAAATCCGCATGAAGAGAAACCTTTTCCAGACCAATACTGCTAAAGAAGCGATGGCCGCGTATGGCTTCCTGATGCCGAATTTTCTCGGCTTCATGCTTTTCACGTCGATTCCTGTCATTGCTTCGCTTGTCCTGAGCTTTGTGGAGTGGGATCTTTTGTCCGCCCCGCGGTTCGTGGGTTTAAAAAATTTTGTTTCGCTCGGCCGTGACCCTTATTTCTGGAAATACTGCCTGAACACCATCTATATGATGATCAGCATTCCGCTTTCGATGGGGGGCTCGCTGCTTTTGGCGCTGGCCATGAACCAGAAGCTCAAAGGTATTCTGTTTTTTCGAACAGTCTATTTCCTGCCGACTCTTTGCTCCGGCGTTGCCATTTATATGTTGTGGCGGCTGATTTACAATCCGGAATTCGGTGTGCTTAACATGGCCATTTCCCAGTTCGGCCAGATTGTAGGTCTGTCGCTTCACGGCCCGCAGTGGCTGACCGACGAGGCCTGGGCCAAGCCCGCCCTCATTATTATGGGCGTGTGGCAGTCCGTTGGCGGCTACAATATGATCCTTTATCTGGCCGCGCTGCAGGGCGTTCCGCGTGATCTTTATGACGCTGCTGAAGTCGATGGCGCCAATCCCTGGCAGAAATTCTGGGCCGTGACCTGGCCGCAGATTTCTCCAACGACCTTTTTTATCGCCATCATGAGCGTGATCGGCGGCTTTCAGGCGGGTTTTGACCCAGCTTATATTATGACCGGCGGCGGCCCTAACGGTTCGACCACTACTCTTATTTATTACTTGTTCAACAACGCGTTCCAGTGGCACAAGATGGGCTATGCCGCAGCGATCGCGTGGGTGCTGTTTATCGTTGTTTTTATTTTCACGCTGGTCCAGTGGCGGTTTTTTGGAAAGACCGTCCACTACCATTAGAATAGATGAGCGCCATGGCCACAGAAAATATTAAACCCCGCAGATCGGTTCCGGATCACCTTCGTGAGATCAAGGAAACCCTGCCGGCCAAATTCAAACGTACGCCCAAATGGAAGGACCCGGTCCGTCAGGCTGTTTCGTATTTTTTCCTGACGCTTGGCGCGATCACCATGGTCGCCCCGTTCATGTGGATGGTCAGCACGTCGCTTAAAGAGCCGGGCGCGGTCTTTTCTTTCACCAAGAAATGGTGGGAAGAATGGATTCCGATGTCATTCGTCTGGAAGAATTACATCAAGTCCTGGTATGTGGTGCCGTTCGCCAAGTTTTACCTGAATTCGCTTTTTGTAACTGCGGCCACGACTTTTGGCCAGGTTGCTACGAGCGCCATGGCGGCCTACGCGTTCGCGCGTTTGAAATTTCCGGGCCGCGACAAGATTTTCTTCGGCTATCTGGCCACCATGATGGTGCCGGGCGCCGTGACCATGATTCCTGTTTTCATTTTGCTGAGGATGCTGGGCTGGGTGGACACTTACAAAGCCATGATTATTCCGGGTATTTTCACCGCGTACGGGACTTTCATGCTGAGGCAGTTTTTCCTGACGCTTCCGAAAGAACTGGAAGATGCGGCCAAGATCGACGGCTGCTCGTATTTCGGGATTTTCTTTAAAATCATTCTACCGTTGTCAAAGCCAGCGCTTGCGACTTTGACCACGTTTACTTTTATGGGCGCGTGGATGAACTTTATGTGGCCCCTGATTGTCATTAACACGGAAGACAAGTTTACGCTTCCGGTCGGTCTGGCTTATTTCCAGAGCCTGCACCATACGGACTGGACTCTTCTCATGGCTGCCTCGGTCATGATGATTCTGCCGATTCTGGTGGTTTTTATTTTTAACCAGCGCTTCTTTGTTGAAGGCATCAAGCTGACCGGCATCAAGGGATAAATGCAGGCGCTTGTCCTTGCCGCGGGCAAAGGCACGCGGATGCGCTCGGCAAAGCCGAAAGTCCTGCACGAAATTTTTGGCACACCCCTGCTCGGGCATGTGCTTGAAACGCTCAAAGAGCTTGGCGTTTCAAAACCCGCGGTGGTCATCGGAAGCGGAGCGGACCTGGTCCGCGCTTATTTAAAAAGCCGCGCTTCTATTGTGTGGCAGCGCGAGCAGAAGGGCACAGGCCACGCTGTTGAAATGGCAAGGCCGGTCCTGGGAAAGTACTCCGGGAACATTTTGATCTGGCCCGGGGACATGCCGCTCCTCAGTTTCGAAACGCTGAAGGAGTTCATCCGCCGGCATCATGAAAGCGGTGCGGAAGCAAGTGTGCTCTCGTCGTTGCAGCCGGAACCCAAGGGGTATGGAAGAATTTTAAGAAGCGGTGGAAAGTTTTTTGCCATCCGCGAAGAACTGGACGCGACGGAAATTGAGCGGCGCGTGCAGGAAGTGAACACAGGTGTTTATCTTTTCAAGGCGCCGCAGCTTTTCCGGGCATTGAAAAAAATCAGGCCCGCGAACCTGAAAAAAGAATTTTACCTGACGGACACCATTGAAATTTTAACAGGCGAGGGCGCGCGGGTTGAAGCGTTCCCGCTGGCCAGGGCCAATGAAGCGCAGGGGATCAACTCCCGCGCGGAACTGGCGGAAGCGATCAAGACCATGAAAAACAGGGAAATACAGAACCATATGGCAAACGGCGTGACGTTTATGGCGCCGGACCAGACATTTGTCGAGCCCAAGGTCAAGATTGGGGAAGACACGGTCGTGTATCCCTGGTGTTATATAGAAGAAGGTGTGAAGATCGGCAAAAACTGCCAGATCGGGCCTTTCGCCAAGATCCGCAAAGGCACCGTGATCGGTGATGGTTCCATTGTTGGAAGTTTTGTCGAGATCAACCGTTCAAAGCTCGGAAATAAAGTTTTCGCCAAGCACCTGAGTTATCTGGGTGACGCGACGCTGGGAGACGGCACTAATATAGGTGCCGGGACCATCACCGCGAATTTCGACGGCGTGAAAAAACATCCCTGCCGCATCGGGAAAAAAGTTTTAATCGGGTCCAATACTGTTATTGTGGCCCCGGCCGTGATCGAAGATGGCGCCAAGACCGGCGCGGGTTCTGTCATCACGGGTGGAAGCAGGATCAAAAAAGGGCAGGTCGTGGCGGGAGTTCCTGCCAGGCCGCTTAAAAAGAGGTAATCATGTTCGGGCTGGAAAAGAAAAAACATAGTGGAGACGACAATCTGGTCATTCTGGGCGGAAATTCTAATCCGGAATTGACCCGTGAAATTGCCGATCTTTTGAGTAAGCAGCCGGCCGACGCGATTGTGGGCCGTTTCCCGGAAGGTGAAGTCCAGGTCCAGATTAAGGAAAACGTGCGCGGCAAGGACGTTTTTATTATTCAGTCCATCTGCACGCAGCCTAACGATTATTTGATGGAGCTTTTGATATTGATCGATGCCGCGCGCCGCGCGTCGGCCAAGCGTGTCACCGCCGTGCTCCCGTTTTATGGTTACGCGCGCCAGGACCGCAAGGACCAGCCGCGCGTGCCGATCACCGCCAAGCTGGTCGCGAACCTGATTGCCAAGGCGGGCGCGGACCGCGTTCTGACTATGGACCTGCACGCAGGGCAGATCCAGGGCTTTTTTGACATTCCGGTGGACCACCTTTATTCGATCAGCGTACTTGGCGATTATCTGCGCAACAAGAAGCTGAAAAATCTTGTTGTAGTTTCGCCGGACGTTGGCGGTATCCGCATGGCCCGCGCTTATTCGCACATGCTTGGTTCTTCGCTGGCCATCGTGGACAAGCGCCGTGAAAGCGCCGCGCAGACACATGTCATGAACATTATCGGTGAAGTGGAAGGTAAAAACGTTGTTATCGTGGATGACCTTGTTTCCACCGCAGGTTCTCTGGTGGAAGCCGTCAGCGCTCTCAAGAAAGCGGGCGCGCTTGAGATTTACGCGGCCATCGTGCACGGCGTACTGGTGGGAGAAGCGATTTCAAGGGTCAAGAAGTCGGACCTGAACGAGTTGATCGTGACCAATTCCATTCCGATGTCCGCAGAGAAGCATACGGAGAAAATCCAGCAGCTGTCCGTCGCGCCTTTGCTGGCCGAAGCGATTGTGCGCATTCATCGCAATGAGTCGGTGAGCTCACTGTTTTCAGAAATGAAAGTCGAAGCATAAAAAGTAGAAGCATAATAAAAAAAGTTCCTGCAGCGCCAAGCGGCAGGGAAATTCCAAGGAGGAAGTAAAAATGGCAACAATGAAATTGGCGGCGAAAGTCCGCGAAAAAATTGGTTCACAGGCCTCAAAGGCCGTGAGAAGGGCGGGCTTTGTTCCGGTCACGTTGTATGGACACGGGATGAAACCGCTTTCTCTTCAGGTTGGGCAAAAGGATCTTCATACGGCCCTTCATACCAAGGCGGGTGAAAACGTAGTGCTCAGCCTTCAGGTTGAAGGTGTCAAATTGAAGGAATCCACCTGCCTGATCAAGGACATTCAGCACAATCCGATTAACGAAAAGATCGACCATGTTGATTTAACGGTCATTTCCCTGACCGAAAAAATCGACGTCAAGGTCCCCGTCGTTGTCCTTCACGGTGATGACGCCCCGGGCGTTAAAGAAGGCGGCGTTCTGGACGTGGTCCATCACGAAATCGAAGTGGAATGTCTTCCGACCGCGATCCCGGAAAAAATCGAGATCAACGTCAAGAACATGAAGATCAGCGACGCGATCCATGTCAGCGATCTGCAGCTCCCTGAAGGCGTGAAGAGCAAGCTTGCGGCCGATGAAGCGGTCGTCATCCTGCATCCGCCCATGAAGGAAGAGGTCCCGGCTGAAGAAGGCGCAGTGACCGAACCGGAAGTCATCGAAAAAGGCAAGAAGCCTGCTGAAGGCGAAGAAGCTGCTCCTGCGGCTCCTGCTGCTGCGGCTGCTCCTGCCAAAAAAGCCGAGAAATAATCCATCGGATGAAGCTGATCATTGGGCTCGGGAACCCTGGAGTGAAATACTCCAGGACCCGGCACAATGCCGGCCGACTTCTGGTTGAAAAAATCGCGGCTTCCCACGGCAAGACTTTCAAGTCCGAACGTTCCTGCAAGTCCCTGACAAGTTCGCTTGAATGGGAAAACCAGCAGGTCCTGCTCGCGCTGCCGGAAACATTTATGAACCTTTCCGGTGAAGCAGTGCGGGCGCTGGCGAAATTCTACAAGGCTGACACCGCGCGTGATGTCCTCGTGGTTGTGGATGAAGTGGCCCTGCCGCTTGGGACTTTGCGTTTCCGCGCTTCGGGTTCTGACGGCGGGCACAACGGCCTGAAGTCCATTCAAGAATGCCTGGGCGGGGAAAATTATCCGCGCCTTCGCGTTGGCGTTGGCGGACCGGGCGAACACGTCGCGCTTGAAGATTATGTGCTCCAACCGTTTGAGGCAGGGGAGAAAGCGCGACTGGAAGAGGTGCTGGCCCGTGGGATAGAGGCCTGCCGTCTTTGGCTTACACAGCCTGCCGAGCGGGTTATGAATGCTGTAAATGCTTCACCTGAAAAGGGTTAAAGCTGAAAGTTAGAGGTTGCTTCGCCCTTGCGTTTGTGTTACATTGTTCACCCTTACCGACAAGTTCAATTGAGGAGCTAATTTAATAATGAAACAGTACGAAGGCGTTTTTATCTTTCCCCCGGATTCCGCTCCGGACGCGCGCAAGGCCCAGCTGAAAAATCTGGATGACCTTTTCGCGAAATTCCATGCTGAAATAGTGTTGAAGACAGAGTGGGGCAAAAGGCCTCTTGGTTACCACATCCGCAAGTTCAGCGAAGGACATTTTTTGATTGTTGATTTTAAAATGGACACGGCGAAGGCGGAAGAATTTCGCAAGTCCCTGGAACTTCTTGAAGATGTGATCAAGTACATGGTCACCATCAAGCAAACGCAGCCCGAGAAAAAACCGGGCAAGACCGCGAAGCCCGCGCCGGCAGCAAGCGCGCATCCCGCGTCAGCCGCGAACGCGTAATTTTATGGCCGCAAGCCTAAATAAAGTCCTCCTGATCGGAAACCTGACCCGCGACCCGGAACTTCGTTACATTCCGTCCGGCCAGGCCGTGACTTCATTCAGCATTGCGGTCAACCGCGTTTATCTTTCACAGAGTGGTGAGAAAAAAGAAGAAGTCAGCTTCATCCGCTGCGTGGTTTGGGGCAAGCGCGCTGAAGTCTGCAATGAGTATCTGAAAAAAGGCAGCGCGGTTTTCGTCGAAGGCCGCCTGCAGAGCCGCAGCTGGGAAGGCCAGGACGGCAGCAAGCGTTCCACGATTGAAGTGGTCGCCATGAATGTTCAGTTTTTGAGTAAGGGCACCGGTTCCAAGCAGGCACCCGACATGTCGGAATCGGACGCTATTTTTGAAGAACAGCCCGCATCGGGCAAAGCCTCGGTCTCAGACAAAGAACTGCAGCCCGATGATGAAATTCCCTTTTAAGGAGCAAGATACGGGCATTTCGTAAGCCCTCAGGTGAAGGTTCTACCGGCGGCCGCCCTGGCGGCAGCCGTCCCAAGTTTGGTGACAAGAAACGTGATGACCGCAGGGGTGGACCCGGCGGCGGGCGTTTTTTCCAGAAAAAGGTCTGCCGTTTCTGCGCCGACCGCACCTCCGTCCTTGATTACAAGGACATTGAGAGGCTCCGGAAGTTTTTGACGGAAAAAGGCAAGATCATGCCCCGCCGTATCACGGGCAATTGCGCCAAGTGTCAGCGCATGCTGGCTCGCGCGATCAAGCGGGCCCGCCATTCCGCGTTTGTCGCTTTCCAGATCGATTAATCAAAAGGTAATCCCCTACGGGGATAAATTCGCACAGCGGACTTGCGAAACCGCAAGTCCGGTGCTCATTTAGGAGATAGTCATGGAGTTGATTCTTTTACAGGATGTCGAGAAAGTTGGAAGAAAAGGGGAGGTCGTTCGCGTGCGTGATGGTTTTGCGCGTAACGTTCTGATCCCACGCAAGCTTGCCCTTGCCGCCACCTCCGAGAACCAGGAGTTCGTGGAAGAGCATCGCAAGCGCGCTGAACTTCGCCATGAGAAGGAAAAAGCGGCGGCCCAAGCCCTTGCCGACAAGATGTCTTCGGTCAAAATCAAGATCGAAGCCTCTGCCGGTGAGCAGGAAAAGCTGTTCGGCTCCGTGACTTCCGAAGAAATCGCCGAAGCGCTCGCCAAAAAAGGCCACAATGTGGACAAGAAGCAGATCCATATGAAGGAAGCTATCAAGGCCCTTGGCAGCCACGCGGTCACCATTGAAGTTTATCCCCAGGTCAAAGCCAGCGTTACGGTAGAAGTCGTCCGTAAATCCTAACTTCACAAGGGCGGGGCACCGTGGCCAATACTTCACAAGCCAACCTCCTGGAAAAGGTCCCGCCGCAAAGCCGGGACGCCGAGATGAGCGTGCTCGGAGCCATGATGTTCGAAGAGGCCGCCTTCATCAAGGCGGTTGAAATCCTCCGGCCCGAATACTTCTATAATGATAACCATCGCAAGATTTTCACCGCGATGGTTTCTCTTTTTCAGGCCAGCAAACCCATTGACCTCCTGACGGTTTCCGAAGAGCTCCGCAAGCACAATCATCTTGAAGACGCCGGCGGCGTCAGCTATTTGACCCAGCTGACCACTTCCGTGCCGACCGCAGCGCACATTGAGCATTACGCTAAAATCGTAAAAGAAAAGGCGCTGCTCCGTGATTTGATTTCCAATTCCACCCAGATCGTCCAGCGCTGTTTTGAATCTGATACCGAAGCGCGTGAGGCCCTGGACCAGGCTGAAAAAATGATTTTTGAAATCAGCCAGCACCGCATTGAAGGCAAAGCGGTTGCTTTGAAAGACATCATCCACAACAGTATGGAAACGATCGACCAGCTTTATCAGCGCAAGGAACACATCACGGGTATCGCTTCCGGTTTTCACGAGTTTGATGTCCGCACAGCCGGTCTTCAGCCTTCAGACCTTGTGATTGTGGCCGGACGTCCTTCAATGGGTAAGTCCGCGTTTGCTTCAGCGATTTGTGAAAATGCCGCCATTAATTTGAAAAAGCCTGTTGTCTTCTTCTCGCTCGAAATGAGCAAGGAGCAGCTGGTGCAGCGTCTTCTTTGCTCGCACGCGCGCGTCGACGCGCAGAAAGTCCGTACCGGTTATCTTTCTCATCAGGACTGGCCGAAACTGACCAACGCTGCTGGAAAACTTTCAGAAGCTCCTATGTTTATCGATGACACGCCGGGCGCTACGGTTTTGGAACTCCGCGCCAAGGCGCGCCGTTTGAAAATGCAGTTCGACATTCAATTGATCGTTATTGACTATCTTCAGCTGATGCAGGGAAGCGGCCGCGCGGAAAGCCGCCAGCAGGAAATTTCCGAAATTTCCCGCTCGCTCAAGGCGCTTGCCCGTGAATTGAAAGTTCCGGTCATCGCGGTCAGTCAGCTGTCGCGTGCCGTGGAAAGCCGCACCGGCAATCGTCCGCAGCTCTCAGATCTGAGAGAGTCGGGCGCTATTGAGCAGGACGCAGATCTTGTGGTATTTCTGTTCCGTGAGGAGTATTATAACCCCACCGAAGAGAACAAAAACCGTGCCCAGGCCATTATCGCCAAGCAGCGTAACGGGCCGATCGGGGATGTCGACCTTCTCTTCCTTAAGGAATGGACTCGTTTCGAGAATCCTGAATTTAACCGGACGGAGGCAGGTTCTTAAATGAAGCGTTGGTTTGTTGTTTTACTCGCGGTGATCATGGCCGCGGGCCTTCCGGTTTTAAACACATTCGCGGATGACGAGCCTCAGGAAAATGCGGCCGCGCCTGCGCCTGCGTCTGCCGAACAGCAGAAGCCCGCTCCAGCCAAACCTGCCACCCCGAACAAAATTATTTCCATTGATGTCCGCGGCAATCAGCTTGTCAGCACCAACACGGTGCTCAGCAAGATGCGCACGCGTGAAGGCCAGCCCCTTGTCCAGGAAACTATCAACGAGGACGTGAAACGTCTTTACGGTGCCGGTTATTTCCAGGACATCCGGATTGATATTGAAGACACCGCGGACGGTTACAGACTTCATGTCGAAGTCATTGAAAAGCCGATTGTGAAGGAAGTCATCATTCAGGGCGCTACCGTTTTTAAGGAAGACAAGCTGCGCAAGGAACTGAAACTGATTGAAGGCCAGGTGCTGGACCGCAAAGCGGTCAAGATCGGCGAAGACGGTATCCGCAAGCTTTACTCGAACAAAGGTTTCCGGTTTGTGGAGGTTGAATCTGAAATCAAGATGAACCGCCAGAGCAAGGAAGCGACCATCATCATTTCTGTCCGTGAGGGCCTGAAATACAAAATCAAGAAAATGACTTTTGAGGGCAACAAGGCTTTCAAAGCCAAGAAACTCCTGAAATTCATGAAAACGCGCTCCAAGGGTTTTCCGTTTCGTACCGGTGTCTTCAAGACTGAAAATTTTGAAAAGGACATGGAGCATCTGAAGCTTTTTTATGCGCAGGAAGGTTACCTGGACGCCAAGATCGACCCCAAGTTTGAATATGATGAAAAAAACCACTGGATTTTCGTCACCATCCTGATTGAGGAAGGCCAGCATTATGTGACCGGAGACATCCAGATCAAGGGCAACAAACTTTTCCCGGAGTCTGAAATCTGGCAGTCGCTGGAAATGCTTCCCGGCCTGACCTATTCCCAGTATTACCTTTCCAAGGACGTCGAGAACATTGTGAACTATTACCATCAGCGCGGCTATATGGATGCCCGTGTGGTGCCAGACGTTCAGCTGAACCGCGGCAACGGCAAGGTGGACGTTTCTTATAAGATAGAAGAAGGCGACCTTTACTTTGTCGAGAAGGTTATCGTCCGCGGAAACACCAAGACCAAGGACATTGTTATTCGCCGTGAACTGCGCATCCGCCCGGGCGAAAAATTTGACGGTACCAAGATCGAAAAATCCAAGCAGCGCCTTCAGAACCTCGATTATTTCGAAGACATTACGTATGATACTGAGCCCGCGTCTGCCTCCAACCGCAAGGACCTGGTTTTCCGCGTCAAGGAAAAGAGGACCGGTGAACTGTCATTCGGCGGCGGTATCAGTTCTGTGGACCGCTTCGTGGGCTTCGGTGAAGTTTCCCAGAAAAACTTTGACCTTTTCAACTGGCCCCGTTTTACGGGCGGCGGGCAGTCTCTTTCGCTTTCCGCTCGAATCGGTTCGATCAGCCGCAATTATGACCTGAGTTTCGTGGAGCCTTATCTTTTTAACAAGCCGATTACGTTTTCCACCAACCTTTACAATACTCAGCGCTTCAAGGAAAACGTGGACTTTGATGAAACCCGCCGCGGCGTGGGCACTACCATCAGCAAAAGTTTTCGTGACGTTTTTCGCTACGGCACGGGTTACACGCTTGAAAACGTCAAGATCGACGATCTTTCGGATGACGCGCCTCCGACTGTGACCCGGGTTTCCGGAGGTAACTGGATCTCCAAGTGGCGCGCTTTGATCCTGTCTTATGATACGCGTGATAATTATGCCAACCCCACAAAGGGAACCACGCTCAGCTTTAATGGCGACCTTGCCGGCGGTTTTATAGGCGGCGAGCATGACTACTACATGCTTCAGTTTGGAGCCGCGAAATACTGGACCCTGTTCAAGAAACATTTGCTCGAAGCCCACCTGAAGCTGGGGACCTCAGATGCTATTGGTGATTCTGATGAAGTGCCGGTGTTCGACCGTTTCTATGCCGGCGGTTTGGGTACGGTCCGCGGTTTCAATTACCGGCGTGTCGGACCTAAGGAAGCAGGGGACGCAGTCGGCGGCGAATCAATCACGCTGGGAAGCCTGGAATACACCGTTCCTGTTCCGAAGCTGGAAGCTTTCAAGGCTTCCGCTTTTATTGATGCTGGCAGTGTGGATGAAGATTCCTACCGCGTTGGTTTCGGAGATTTTTCTATCAGTATTGGTCCGGGTCTGAAAATCAAGACCCCGCTCGGTCCGGTCGCGTTCTATTACGGTTTCCCCATTGCTAACAGGGATACCAAGAACAAGAATGGGCGTTTCGAATTTAGTTTAAGCAGAGGTTTTTAAAAAATTCAAAGCAATATCAAGGAGGAGTTTGTTATGAAGAAGTTTTTTAGTGTCATGCTTTTTGCCGTTGTTTGCTTCACCCTGGGACAGGTCCCTGCCCGCGCCGAAGGCGAGAAGTCCGCTTTCGTGGATGTGGCCAAAGTTTTTGATTCTTATAACAAGACCAAGGATAATGACCGCAACCTTCAGCAGGCCGGCAAAAAGAAGGAAGAAGAACGTGATGCCATTGTGCACGAAATCCGCCAGGCCAAGGATGAGATGGCCCTCTTGAGCGATGAAGCCAAGGCCAAAAAGCAGGACAGCCTGACCAACAAGATGAAAGAGCTGGAAGGTTTTGATGCCAAGACCCGCCAGGATCTGGGCGAGCAGCGCAACAAGGTTGTGCGCGATATCTTCAAAGACATTGACGCCGCCATCCAGAAATACGGACAGGCCAAGGGGCTCGACGTTATTTACAATGAACGTGCCCTGCTTTATCACAATGCCAAGATGGACATTACCAAGGACATTACTGATATTTTGAATAAGGAGTACTCGACTAAAAAGAAATAACATGCTGCAAAAGACGCTCCGCGAAAAAGTTCATCTTGAAGGCCAGGGCCTTCACACCGGCTGTTTAGCAAAGCTCGACATTCATCCTGCGGCAGAAAACACAGGCATTGTGTTCTGCCGTGTTGACCTTGATCCTTCTGTGAAGGCCAAGGCCTGCGTTGAAAATGTCAGGACCGATGAAATGCGCCAGACTGCTTTAGCTGTCGGTAAAGGTTTGGTGAAAACCATTGAGCATCTCATGGCCGCGTTTCATGGCGTGGGTGTGGACAATGCTCTGGTGGAAGTGGACGGCGAAGAGCTTCCTGCCATGGATGGAAGCTCCCGCGATTTTACGGAAGCGTTGCTGCAGGGCGGCCTTGTTGAGCAGACAGCGGCCAGGAAATGGATTGAGGTCAAGGAACCGGTTTATGTGGACAAGGGAGACCAGTCTCTTTTAATCCTCCCGGCGCCAAATCTCATGATTTCTTACACGCTGAGCTACCGCCACAAGGACCTGGAAGACCAGTTTGTAACCATGGCCGTGGTGCCGGAAATTTTTGAGCGTGAGCTTGCGCCGGCCCGCACCTTTTGTTTGAAGGAAGAGGCGCAGTACCTGCTGGCCCAGGGGTTTGGCCGCGGTGCGAACCCCAAGAACACGCTGGTGTTCGAGAACAACAGGCCTTTGGAAAACACCCTGCGTTTTCCTGACGAAGCATGCCGCCACAAGATTGTGGATTTGATGGGCGACCTGTTTCTTGCCGGCGGGTTTGTCCGGGGCCATGTTATTGCCGCGCGCAGCGGGCATTCGCTGAACCTGGAATTTGTCAGAAAACTGATCGATGCCCAGGCATCGAAAAATCAGGAAAAGGACGTGCCCATGTCTTCGACTCTGAACGTTGATGATATCCAGAAAATCCTTCCTCACCGCTATCCATTCCTTTTTGTCGACAGAATTGAAAATTTCGAGCCTGGCAAAAAAGCCACGGGATACAAGCAGGTCAGCATCAACGACTATTTCTTTCAGGGGCATTTCCCGGGCCATCCGGTCATGCCGGGCGTGCTGATTATTGAAGCGATGGCGCAGGTGGGGGGCGTCATTATGCTTTCCAAGCCTGAAAACAGGAACAAAATCGCTTATTTCATGAGCATTGATTCCGCCAAGTTCCGCCAGCCAGTGGTGCCGGGCGACGTGCTTAGAATGGAAGTCGAAGTTCAAAAAATACGCGCCAAGACCGGCCAGTGTGTCGGCATGGCGTATGTAGGAGAAAAGCTTGTATGCGAAGCGGAAGTGAAGTTCGCGGTAGTCGACAAGTGATCCATCCGACGGCCATCGTCCACCCGGACGCTGAGCTGGCGGAGGGAGTGGAAGTAGGGCCGTTCGCGGTTATTGAGGGCACGGTTAAGATCGGCGCCCGCACCCGTATCGGTGCCCGTGTGAGTATTGAAGGGTATACTATCATAGGCGCGGATAATGAAATTTTTACAGGTGCCGTCGTAGGAAGCCGCACGCAGGATAAAAAATTCAAAGGCGGCGTCAGCTATCTTCGCATTGGCGACCGCAACAAGATCCGCGAATACGTCACGCTTAATCCGGGCACTAAAGAGGGCACGGAGACTGTGATCGGCAATGACAATCTGCTCATGGCTTATTCGCATGTGGCCCATGACTGCGTCATCAAGAACAACACAATCCTGGCCAACAGTGCGACGCTGGCCGGCCATGTTATTTTGGAAGACAAGGCCATCATCGGCGGTCTTTCGGCTATTCACCAGTTTGTGCGAATTGGCACACTGGCGTTGATTGGCGGCTGCTCCAAAGTAGTTCAGGATGTGCCGCCTTTCATGATCGCCGACGGGCATCCCGCGCGTGTTTATGCCATCAATTCTGTGGGCCTGGACCGTGCTTCTTATTCAAAGGAAGAAAAAGCATTTATCCGCAAGTCTCTTAAAATTATTTTCCGTTCCGGACTTACCTTAAAAAACGCAATGGCGCGTTTGGAAGAAGAGTGCAAAGGCCGTGCGTTCCCGTCTTTTCAGATTCTTACTGAATTCCTGAAATCCTCAGAACGCGGCATTTGCCGCTAATCGGTACACGATGACTTTAATCGTGAACGATTGTCCCGGTGCATGGGCGCCGGGGCTAGGCCTTTTATGAAAACCATAGGAATCATCGCCGGAAACGGCCGGTTCCCGGTTTTGGCAGCCAAGGAAGCCCGTGAAAACGGGTACCGCGTGATCGTGTGCGGTATCGAAAAAGAAGCGGATCCGTCGCTTGAAAAAATGTCGGACGCTTTCCAGTGGACCAAAGTCGGCGAGCTGAAAAAGCTGGTCAAATTTTTCCGGAACAATGGCGTGCATGAGGCCATTATGGCTGGAAAAATCGAGAAGGTCCGGCTTTTTCAGGAAAATGTCCGGCCTGACCTTGAAATGGTCAAGGTCTTGATGAAGACCCGTGATTTCAAGGATGATTCGCTTCTTGCCGGGATTGACGGTTATATGCACAGTCAGGGAATTGACCTGCTTGATTCCACTTTTTTGATCAAGGACGCGCTGCCCGGCCCTGGAGTGCTTGGAAAAAAGAAACCTTCCAAAGAAATTATGGAAGACCTGGAGTTTGGTTTTCGCATGGCCAAGACAGTGGCGGGGGCGGACATTGGCCAGACGGTTATCGTGAAGAAAAAAGCAGTGCTGGCTGTTGAAGCAATTGAAGGAACTGATCATGCCATCCGCCGCGGAGGAACGCTTGGCAACGGCAAGGTCACAGTAGTTAAAGTGGCCAAGCCCAGCCAGGACATGCGTTTTGACGTGCCGGCTGTGGGGCTTAGGACTTTGAATGCTCTGAAAGAAGTAAAGGCGGAAGCTTTCGGGTTTGAAGCCGGCAAGACCATTTTTCTTGATAAGGAAGATTTTACGGAAAAAGCAAACGCGGCCGGTATCGTGGTCGTGGGGCTGGAATAAAAAATGGCTGAAAAAAACATTGAGTCCCTGAAGCGCAGGCTTGAGGAATCGACCGCGCTCTATGAGATTTCCAACGCGATCAATTCCTCCGTTGAGCTGGAGAAAATCATGACTGCGGTCATGAAGATTCTCCATGAAAAAATGGGCATGGAGCGCGGCACGTTGACGCTTCTGGACAGCCGCACGGGCGATTTAATTATCGAGCTTGCGCACGGTATGGATAAAAAGGCCATGGAGCGCGGCCGCTACCGCGTGGGCGAAGGCATCACCGGCAAGGTGGTGGAGGCCGGCGAACCGATCGTAGTCCCCAACGTAGGCAATGAACCTCTTTTCCTGAACCGCACCAAAACGCGCGATCTTAACCGCGGAGACATTTCATTCATCTGCGTTCCTATCAAACTGGAAAAAAAGACCATTGGCGCCATGTCTGTGGACAGGCTTTTTTCTGAAAACATCTCCTTTGAAGAGGATGTGCGCCTTTTGACCATTATCAGCTCCATGGTGGCACAGGCTGTGCGCATTCATCAGATGCACGAAAAGGAAAAGGAACAGCTGACCCGTGAAAATATTCAGCTGAAACGGGAGTTAAAAAAGAAGTTTCATCCCGCCAGCATCATCGGTCAGTCCAAGCGCATGGAAGATGTTTATGCTTCGATCGAGACTGTGAGCCAGACGCGCGCCACTGTTATGCTGCGCGGCGAAAGCGGCACGGGTAAGGAAATGGTGGCACATGCCATCCATTATTCCAGCGACCGCGCCGACGGGCCCTTTATAAAAGTTTCCTGTGCCGCACTGCCGGATACGCTGCTTGAAAGCGAGCTTTTTGGTCATGAAAAAGGCGCGTTTACAGGCGCTGCGGCTGCCAAACCCGGGCGTTTTGAAATGGCCAACGGCGGCACGCTTTTTCTGGACGAAATCGGAGACATTTCACCCAGCACCCAGATCAAGCTGTTGCGCGTGCTCCAGGAAAAAGAGTTTGAGCGCGTGGGCGGCACACAGACCATCCGCGTGGACATCCGTTTGATCACAGCCACTAACAAGGACCTGGAGGCTGAAACGCGTACCGGAAAATTTCGCGAAGATCTTTATTACCGTTTGAACGTATTCCCGATTTTCCTGCCGCCCCTGCGTGAGCGCAGGGAAGACATTCCGCTTCTCCTGGAATTTTTCCTGAGAAAATCCACGGAAGAAAACCGCAAAGCGGTTAAATTCATTTCCGCCACGGCCATGGAAAAACTGGTTGATTATTCGTGGCCGGGCAACGTGCGTGAACTTGAAAACGCGGTGGAGCGCGCGGTCATCCTTTCCAAAGGGGACACGCTCACACCTGAGCTTTTCCCAATCCTGGGCGTTAAAAAAGACGATACCCGGACAACTTCTGCGATGGCTGGTTTCAGTCCTGAAAACGTAGAAGCGAACGGTGGTGCTTCCATGCTCGAAAAAGTGGAAGCCCTCGAAAAGAAAATGATCCAGGATGCCCTCTCCAAAAGCGGTGGCAATCAGCGCAAGGCTGCGGCCGAGCTGGGTATTACTGAGCGTATTCTGGGCTATAAAATCAAGAATTACGGCCTGAAATAGGCCCTTTTACATTCCTGTCTTAGATACCCCCAAAAACTGACAAATTTGTGCCGTTTTAGCCTTGTTTTGGCCATTTTCCCTAGGGAAGCTCCCTTTTGGCATACCCTTTGCTTTATATTGACGCATTAAATAGGGGATTTATGAAGAAAATCGAGGCCATGATCCGGCCTGAAAAAATGGATGCTGTGCGCAAGGCGCTGGAAGATTCCGGCTATCCTGGCATTACGGTGACCGAAATTTCAGGCCACGGAACCCAGAAAGGCACCCTCCAGCAGTGGAAGGGGGCCCGATATAAACTTGAGTTTCTTCCCAAGGTCAAATTGGAGCTTATATGCCAGGACCAGGACACGGAAAAAATCATGGATGCCATCCTGGATTCGGCCTTTACCGGCGCCTTGGGCGACGGAAAAATCTTCATTTATGAGGTCGCTGAAGCAGTACGGATTCGCACCCGCGAACGTGGTATTGGCGCCCTGACATAACCTCTGGAAACCTTGATTTGACGGGCCTTCCAGGGCCGCTGCATAACAAACAAAGTAACTTGACATTAGATGGCCAAAGGGCTACGATTTTGAACCCCGCAAGGGAATCCCGGTTTTTTGTGCCAACTAAAATTCACACACATAGAGGTGTTTACAATGGCTGATATTTCCGAAGTTTTCGGTTCAAACGTTTTCAATCTCAAGACCATGAAAGAACGTCTTCCCAAAGACACTTACAAGGCGCTCAAAAAAACAATTGATCAGGGCGCTCCGCTGACTGTTGAAGTCGCCAACGTTGTCGCCAATGCGATGAAAGATTGGGCGATCGAAAAAGGCGCCACGCATTACACGCATTGGTTCCAGCCCCTCACCGGCACCACTGCTGAAAAACACGATTCCTTTATTTCCCCGACGTCTGACGGCGGCGTGGTCATGGAATTTTCTGGCAAGCAGTTGATCCAGGGCGAACCGGACGCTTCTTCTTTCCCGTCCGGCGGTCTTCGCGCGACTTTCGAAGCGCGCGGTTACACCGCCTGGGATTGCACTTCTCCGGCCTTCCTTAAGACCGACGAAGCTGGCGATGTCACGCTTTGCATTCCGACCGCTTTCTGCTCCTACACGGGCGAAGCGCTCGACAAGAAGACCCCGCTGCTGCGTTCGATGGAAGCTGTTTCCAAACAGGCTCTCCGCGTTCTTCGCGCTTTGGGCAACACGATGTCCCGCAAAGTTACCGCGACGGTTGGTCCCGAACAGGAATATTTCCTGATCGACAAGAAATTTTTCGATCAGCGTATGGACCTTATGGTTTCCGGCCGCACGCTTTTCGGCGCTCCTGCTCCGAAGGGCCAGGAACTTGAAGACCAGTACTTCGGCTCTATCAAGGACCGCATTTCCAAGTTCATGAAAGACCTCGATATTGAACTTTGGAAAATGGGCGTTTCCGCCAAGACCAAGCACAATGAAGTCGCGCCTGCTCAGTTCGAAATGGCGCCGATTTTCTCCACCACCAACATCGCCACGGACCACAACCAGCTTGTCATGGAAACCATGCGCAAGGTTGCTCTCCGCCACGGCCTCGTCTGCCTTCTTTATGAGAAGCCGTTCGCGGGTGTCAATGGTTCCGGCAAGCACAACAACTGGTCGCTTGCTACTGATGATGGCATCAACCTTCTTGAACCCGGTCACACTCCGCATGAAAACGAGCAGTTCCTTGTTTTCCTTGCCGCGCTGATTACGGCCGTTGATAAGCACGCTGATATGCTGCGCGCTTCCGCCGCCAACCCGGGCAATGACCTCCGCCTTGGCGCGAACGAAGCCCCTCCGGCGATTATCTCCATTTTCATGGGTGAAGAATTGACTGACATCCTTGAAAATCTTGGTAAAGGCAAGAAGGCTTCCTCAAAAGGCCAGCACTACCTGAACATCGGCGTCGATTCTCTTCCGGCGCTTCCGAAAGACAACACTGACCGCAACCGCACGTCTCCGTTCGCTTTCACCGGCAACAAGTTCGAATTCCGCATGGTGC
>CAZKMJ010000023.1:0-19082 GCA_964553835.1 uncultured bacterium | reverse complement strand
GTGTCCTGAAGGTTTTGAAGGGTCTCTTCAATGTTCACGTAAATTGTCAGGAAGGGATTAGTTAGATAGGCCTGCAGGATGCAATAGCTGCATTCCAGATTGCAGCCTTCCTCAACGTGAAGGGTGAAATAATCACAGGAAAAATACTGTTCCGCCTCGGGGAAGGGTTTGAAGGAACGGCCTTTGTCTTTCTTGAGAAGCAGGTAGCGTTTGCCTTCGCCCGTGGGGTCCGGTTTTGTTTTGATGCTTTCGATCAGCGGGCGGGAATCTTCAATGATTTCATACGGCACGTCAGGCAGGCGGGACAGAATGATCCGTGTGTGTTTGTAATCCGCCGCGTCTTTCTCGATGAAAATTTTCTGGGGTTTGTAAGGCTTCACAGCAAAGCTCCTACCAGATTTTCCATTTCTTGCGCGTCCTGGTTTTTACCACGCTTGATCGCGCCCTGAATATAAATGCGGGATTTTTCTTCCAGTGTTTTTCTGGCCAGGTCATTTTGTGCCGCGTCGAGTTTTCCCGAGTTTAAAATTTTTACAAGAGCCCGCACACGGAAGCGGTCCATGGCCGGGAATTCCTGCGAGCGCTGGTCTGCATGGCCGCCATAACGAATGACGCAGTTCTGCTCGATTAACCCAATGGGGAATTTGCAGGAAATGCGCAGCCATAAATCGTAGTCCTCACACGCGGGCAGGGATTCATCGAACAGCCCCACTTCATCAAAAAGACTTTTGTGGATCATGACGGCTGAAGGACTGACCATGCAAAGAGGCAGGCATTTGTCGAAAATCCAGCCGCCATATTTTTTGTGCTTGTTCATGGGGTTGACGCGCACGCCGTCGCGGATCCAGATTTCTTCCGTTTGGCAGATGCTGTAGGCCGGGTGTTTTTCAAAATAGTAAAGCTGGGTCTTGAGCTTGTCCGGGGTCCATTCATCATCAGAGTCCAGAAATGCAATCCATTCTCCCTGGGCCCGTTCAATGCCGCGGTTGCGCGCTGCGGAAGGGCCCTGGTTTTCCTGCCACAGGTAACTGACCGAAGGGAAGTCCTTCTGGATCATTTCGCGGGTGCCGTCTGTGGAGCCATCGTCCACTACGATGACCTCAAAGCAAACGTCCTCCTGGGCCAGCACTGAAGCCAGAGCTTTGGCCAGGCGGTCGCGGCGGTTAAAAGTGGGGATAATAACGCTGATCTGGGGATCCATATAAGGGGGGATAATATACCATCTGGAAAGGCTCTTGTCCCTTAAGACCTTAAGCCTGTATACTAACTGTTCTTATGAAAAAGTTTACCGGTCTTTCCCTTGAAAACTACCTGAATGAGTTGTCCAGCGCTGAACCGGTGCCGGGCGGCGGCAGTGTTTCCGCTTACGCGGCCGCTTTGGCTATGGGCTTGACCCAGATGGTGGGGCGCGTTTCCCTCAAGCGCAAGAAAAAGGCGGGCCTGACTCCTGAAGAAGACCGCAAGGACAATGAGCGCCGCGATTCCATCCAGAAAATTATCGACGCGGTTGAAAAAGCCAAGCGTGACGCGTTTAAAATTGTCGACACCGATCCTGAAAGTTACCAGAAAGTGTTGCAGCTTTCCGGCCAGCCTGAAAAAGTTGAAATTGCGCTGCATGAAGCATTTCAGATCCAGGCCGACCTCGTGGGGCTGATCATCATGGCACGGCGTTGGAATGAGCAGATGAAAAATCTTGTGTCCGGCTCCATTAAAAATGATTTGCTGGTCGCGGACCATTTGCTCAAGGCCGCGTTTGAAGGCGCTTATCACACCGCGCATATCAACGTTGTTTATTTCAAGGACGAAGCCGCGAAACAAAAGGCTGAAGCGGCGCTCAAGGAGCTTGCCCATGCCGGTGCATGAAGCGCGTTTGCTTGAAGGGAAAGTGCTTGCCGCGAAAGTTCAGGATGAAATCAAAGCGGCTGTGCAGGGTTTTCAGGTAAAACCAAAACTTGTCGCGCTGCAGGTCCAGCCGGATTCCGCAAAGGCGGATGAAGTCAAAAACGCCGCGTCCGCGGACTGGTACATTGGCGCGCAGGAAAAAATGGCGGCCAAACTCGGAATTTCTTTTGAGAGAGTCTCGGTCGCCAAAAACCAGAAACTTCTGGAAGAAAAAATAACACAGCTTGGCAAAGACGAGAGCTGCCACGGCATTTTTATGGCCATGCCGCTTCCGTCTGGCCTGGATGCCGACAAAGCCCTTCTTCTGCTCAATCCTCTGAAAGATCTTGAAGGCGTGGCCCCTGCAAGTCTGGGTCTGATCGTGCTTCGCAAAGGGAAATTGATTCCCTCTACGGCTTACGCTTCTCTTCTTTTGATTGAGCACGCGGTCAAAGAAGCGGGAAAAAATTTAAAAGGCATGAAGGCCGCCATTGTGGGTCAGAGTGCGATTGTGGGAAGGCCGTTGAATCTGCTTCTGGGTGAACGGCGTGTGACCACGACTGTTTGCAATACCGGAACGACAGCTGCTGATCTTGAGGCCGCGGTCGCGAACGCGGACATTGTGGTCGGGTGCGCGGGCCAGCCGGGCGTGATCAAGGGAAGCTGGATCCGTGAAGGCGCGATTGTCATCGACGTGGGCACCACGGAAGTTAACGGCAAGCTGGTGGGTGACATCGAATTTGAAGAAGCCAAAAAACGGGCGGGTTTCATTACACCGGTGCCGGGCGGAGTGGGTCCCTTGACCGTGACCATGCTGATGCAGAATCTGATCCATGCCTATAAATGGCAGAAGGGTCTTTAATTTGCCGCTGAATCCAAAAAGTCTTACCGCGAAAAAGAAAAAGAAGCAGAAAATCGTGGCGCTGACAGCCTACGATTTTCCTTTCGCGAAAATCCTGGATGAATCTGGTGTTGATGTGGTGCTGGTGGGGGATTCGCTGGGTATGGTGCTCATGGGTTTTGAAACCACACTGCCCGTGACCATGGAGCACATGATTCATCACACGGCTGCTGCCGCGAAAGGTGTTAAAAACGCGCTGCTGGTCGCGGACATGCCATACAAGTCATATGAAACGCCGGCCATGGCTGTGAAAAACGCCAGGCGGCTGATTGGCGCGCGGGCGCGGGCGGTTAAGCTGGAGGGTGGAAGCCGGGTAGCAGCGCAGGTTCGGGCGCTGGTAAAGGCCGGGATCGCGGTCATGGGCCATGTAGGCATGACACCGCAGTCGGTGAAAAAGTTCGGCGGCTACAAAGTGCAGGGTAAGGACCAAAAAAGGGCCGAGGAAATTTTGAAAGACGCGATCCTGCTCGACAAACTGGGTGTTTTCGCGATCGTTCTGGAATGTGTACCCGCCAATCTGGCGGCCATGATCACGCGCTCCGTTAAATGCGCGACTATAGGCATCGGAGCGGGCCCGGAAACCGATGGACAGATCCTGGTGCTCCACGACTTGCTTGGATTTGAAAGCAGTGTCAAGCCGCGATTCGTGAGAAGATACGCGGAGCTGGACAAGGAAATCCGGCGGGCGGTCGAAGACTATAAAGAAGACGTGCTGTCAGGCCATTTTCCTTTAAAGGAGGAGAGTTACTGACCCTATGCGCATCCTTGTGGCGGAAAAAGACGCGGCCCTGCGTTCGCTGATCGCCACACGTTTGAAAACGCGCCGCTACGAAGTTATAGAAACGGCGGAGAGCGAAGATGTTCTCCGCATGCTTGAACGCAATCCCACCGATTTGATTTTACTTTCCACCGACATGGAACGCATTGGCGGAAAACTTGTTATCGAGAAAATCCGCCAGGTTTCGGCATTCAGTTCTATCCCTGTGATTTTGATGACGGGCGAGGAAAAAATCGCGGAACTAGTCATGAGCCAGGAGCGGGGTTTTGACGATTTCCTGATCAAGCCCTTCAACCCGCTTGTCCTTCAGCTTCGTGTGGCGCTGAACATCAGCCGCACCAAAAGCCGGATGGAAGCCAACGCGCTGACCCATTTGCCGGGCAACCCTTCGATCGAAAGGACCATCCGCAAGAAAATTGAAAGCGGCGAAAAATTTTCCGTGCTTTATCTCGATATCAACCACTTCAAGTCTTTTAATGACCGCTACAGTTTTGAGAAGGGGGATGATGTTTTGCGCCAGATGGCCAAAATCCTGACCCAGATCGCCCAGTCCTTCGGGGACGACGGCTGCTTTGTCGGTCATATTGGGGGTGATGACTTCATTGTAGTACTGTCCCCTGAGCGGGAAGAGGCCTATGCCAGGCGGGTTATAGCCGAGTTTGACCGTATCATGCCGACCTACTATAATGAGGCTGACCGGAAGCTTGGATACATCCGGGCGACCAACCGCCAGGGCAAACCTGAAAATCTGCCCCTGATGTCGTGTTCCATTGCTGCCTGCAACAATCTTCACCGTCCTTATAAAAGCCTGGGTGAAATCGCGCAGGATGCTGCCGAGGTCAAAGCCTTTTTAAAATCCCAGCCGCCTGGAAGCCATTACCTGCGTGACCGCAGGTCGTCTCCCGTGCGCGGCGTGAAAGAAGCGCTGGCCATCCTGGCCCCTGAAATGGCCCCGGAGAAAAAAGAAGAGCCCGTGGACCCGCTGGGCCGCGTGCTTCTGGACGCGGGCCTGATCACGCAGGACCAGTTGTCAGCCGCACTCAAAAGGCATTTCGACACAGGCCAGAGGCTGGGGCAGGTTCTGATCGGTATGAATGCCGTGAAAAGCGAAGATGTCGGACATATGCTGGAGAAAAAATTGAACGTTCCTTACGTAAGCCTGAGATTTTTAAAACCAAGCCGCGAAGCCTTCCGGCTTTTCAGCATGGACTTCATCCGTTCACACCGCGTGGTGCCTGTGGAAGTCACGCGCGAAGGTTTGAAGCTGGGCATGTGCGACCCGTTTGATCTCAAGGTCCTCGATGCCATCGAACGCATCACCAGCCTGAAACCCATTCCGTGCCTCGCGCTCGAAGATGAGTTCGAGGAATTTCTGGACCGTCATCTCGACGATTCCCACGAGGAGGCGGTTTGATATGGGCCTTTCGTCCTCGCTTCTCGGGATTTCCGTCTTCTTTTACATTCTTGCTTTTTTCGTCTACCTTTTTTCTTTTTTAAATCCCTATCAGGAAAATAATCAAAGGGCCGCGCTGGTTTTTCTGCGCGCGGGTTTCCTGGTTTCCACGTTTTATCTTGGGCAGGAGGCTGTGGAGCAGGGATTTTTCCTTCCGGTCGTGAACTTCTCGCAGGCCATGGCATTTTTTGCCTGGGCGCTGGCTTTCATTTATCTGGTGCTGCTGGTCAAAAACCAGTCTGAGTCTTTCGGTCTGATCCTGGCACCTATTCTTTTTATATTGACCGGAGCCGCGCTTGCCGCGAAACTCCACGGAGTGAGCGCGGTCACGCCGAGGCCCGTGCTGATGCATCCGTATTTCAGTATGCACATTGCTTCCGCTTTTTTCGCGTACGCCAGCTTCACACTTTCCTTTGCCGCGGGCCTTCTTTATTTGATCCAGCACCATGAGTTGAAATCCAAGAGGCCGGGCACTTTTTATCACAAGCTACCGTCGCTGGAAAATCTGGAACGTTTGATTTATCAGCCGATTTTTTGGGGGGCTCCGCTTCTGGTCGTGGCAGTGGCCATCGGCCTGATGTGGTCCAAGTCCGCGTTTGGGGAATTTTCATTTCTGGACCCTAAAACGATCGCGACCGCGGTCAACGGTTTTATTTATTTTCTGATCCTGGCCCTGCGCGCGGCCTCTGTTTTGCGCGGGAGACGGGCCGCGGTCTGGAGCCTTGTGGCATTCGGGTTGGTTGTTTTCAGCTTCGTCGGCACCCGTTTTATTCCGGGCAGCCATCACTACATGCAGTAAAAAGAGGAGAATGCATTCTGAGGCCGGGGGCCGAAGAATATTAATCGATGTCATTTTTTGTTTTAGGAATCAATCATAAGGATTGCCCGCTGGATGTGCGTGAAAAACTTCATTTCACGCCCAAACAGACGGAGTCCGCGCTCAGCTACGCAAAAGAAGCGGCCGCGCTTTCCGAGCTGGTTATTCTTTCCACCTGCAACCGTGTTGAATTTTATGGCTTCTGGGAAAACCCGGGCGTACCCGAAGACCACTGCACGGAAATTCTGAAAAAAAGTCACGATGTTCCGGAAAATATCGGCTCCTACTTTTACCGCTATGAAGGCAAGGAAGCCATGAAGCATTTGTTCCGCGTGGCTGCCGGGCTGGATTCGCTGGTCATCGGTGAGAATGAAATCCTGGGCCAACTCCGTGACGCTTTCAAGAAGGCCAATGAAATGGAGACCGTCCATTCCGTGCTTTACCGCCTGATGGAGAAGGCGTTGAAGGTGGGCAAGGACGTGCGCACGGAAACAAAGCTGAATGAAGGGGCGGTCAGTATTTCTTCCGTGGCAGTCGAACTTGCCGAGAAAATTTTTGGAAAACTGGGCGGCGAGAAAATTATGGTGATCGGCACGGGTGAGATGAGCGGACTGACCCTCAAGAGCCTGCGCTCCGCCGGCGCCGAGCCGACTTATATTGCCAGCCGCAATGAGGACCGCGGTAATGAGCTGGCGCTGGAATTTGGGGCGGAATGGATCGCGCTGGAACAATGGCCTGAAAAAATCCAGGAAGCGGACATCGTCATCTCTTCCACGGCCGCTCCGCATCCAATCATAAAATTTGAGCAGGTCAAAAAAACCATGGCCGTGCGCCGCCATCGGCCGCTATTTTTGATTGATATTGCCGTGCCACGTGATATGGAACCGGAAATTAACACGCTTGACGATGTTTACCTTTACAACATCGACGACCTGAAAGGTGTGGCTGCTGGCAATCTGAAATTCCGCCAGAAGGAAATCCACGCCGCGGAGCAGCGAGTTGAAAAGGCTGTGCTGGATTACCAGAGCTGGCTGGAACGTCTGAAGGCCCGGCCTGTCATGGAAAGTTTTGAGAGTTTTCTGGATGAAGTGCTTGAAAAAGAACTGGGCGGCAGCGTGGACAAACAGGTGCGCGACAAGATCCGCAACAAGCTGATGCATGCTCCGCAGGAAAAGATCAAGGAAGCTTCACAGAACGGCGGCGTCAAACGCTACCTCGAGGCCTTGCACTCCCTTTTCGACCTGGACAAAAAATGAAGCAGATCATCCGCATTGGCACGCGCGGAAGCCAGCTGGCGCTTTATCAGGCCGAGCTGGTCAAGACCCGCCTTCAGCTTGAACTGCCGCTGGTCACCGTTGAGGTCATCAAAATCAAGACGAGCGGGGACATGATCCGCCGCGGTGGCACTGGGCCTTTTGACACCAAAAGGATTTACACCCGCGAGATCGAAGAAGCGCTTCTGGCCAACCAGATTGATATCGCGGTGCACAGCGCCAAAGACATGTCGGTCAATCCGCCTGAAGGTTTGAGAATTGGCGCCGTGCTGGAACGCGAAGACCCGCGTGACTGTCTGATCTCCAAAGATCATAAAAAATTATCGGAGCTGCCGCTGGGCTCACGCATAGGCACAAGTTCATTACGCCGGAAAATGCAGCTGCTGCGCCGCAGCCCGGAGCTGCTGGTAGAAGAAATCCACGGGAATGTGGACAGTCGCGTGCGCAAGATGGAGGAAGGCGAGTACGACGCGCTGGTGCTTGCTTACGCGGGTATCAAAAGGCTGGGGCTGACGCACCTGGTTTCGGAAATTTTTTCAGAAGAACATTTTTATCCTTCACCAGGGCAGGGTATTATCGCGATTCAGTGCCGCGCCGGTGACAAGGAAACAGAAGAAATCTTGCTGCCCATCCATGACAAGCTGACCGGCAAGCGGCTTGAATGCGAACAGGCATTTTTACGCCAACTTGAAGGCGGCTGCCAGCTGCCATGTGGCATTGCCACCCATCTTGAAGGTTCACTGCTCAAGGCCTGGGGCGCGCTTTTCTCAACGGATCCGGACCACGCCGTGGAAAAAACCTGGGGTGGTATGGCCGAAGATCCGGAGCGGGCAGGTATTGAACTTGCCCAGTCCATTTTAAAGAACGGTGGCCGGGAAATTCTTGAAAAGATCAAACATGAAAAAAGACACTCATAAAGGCCGAAACTCGAAAGTTTCGGCGCGCTCGCGGAACTTTGAAAGTTCCGTCTCCGCAGGCAAAGTTTTTCTGGTGGGTGCTGGCCCCGGTGATCCGGGTCTGATCACGCTGCGCGGCCTTGAAATCCTGCGCAAAGCGGAAGCCGTGGTCTATGACGCGCTGGTTAATCCGGCGCTGGTCCGGATTTCAAACGCGTCTGTAAAAATTGACGCGGGCAAGAGGCATACGGAAAAAAGCCTGTCGCAGAAAGACATTAATGCCTTGATTGTCCGCCTCGCGAAGCAGGGCAAGAGTGTGGCTCGCTTGAAAGGCGGCGATCCGTTTGTGTTCGGCCGCGGCGGGGAAGAACTCGAAGCTTTAAGGAAGGCAAAAATCGATTTTGAAGTCGTGCCCGGCGTTTCCGCGGGCCACGCGGTGCCGGCCTACGCGGGAATTCCTGTTACGGACAGGCGTTTTGCTTCGCAGGTCACCTATGTGACTGGTCATGAAGATCCAAACAAGCCCGAATCGTCCATGAACTGGAAAAATCTGGCGGAAAACAAAGGCACGCTGGTATTTTTCATGGGCATCCAGAATTTAAAGCTGGTTTGCAAAAAGCTGGCCGCGGAAGGCATGTCCGCCCGCAAGCCTGCCGCCATCATTCAGTGGGGCAGTCTGCAGAAACAGAAAGTGATCGAAGGTAATCTTGGAAATATTTCCCAGAAAGCTATTCGTGCCGGCATTGAGCCGCCCGCGCTGACGGTCATCGGTGATGTGGTCCGCTTCCGAAAAAAATTTAGCTGGTTCAAGCCTCAGGCTGCGAAGCTTTCCGGGAAAAGCGTAGTGGTCACAAGGCCGCGTTTGCAGTCCTCCACGCTTACAGCCCTGCTTGAACAGCAAGGCGCGGAAGTGCTTGAATTTCCTTCCATCGAAATTCTTCCGCCCAAATCCTGGGCCGGGCTGGACCGCGCCATTCAGAATCTGAATGGTTTTGACTGGGTGCTGTTCACAAGTGTTAACGGTGTGCAGTCGTTTATGGAGCGGTTGAAAAAAGCGGGCAAAGACACGCGCGCATTCGCGCGCCTGAAAATTGGCGCCATCGGTGAAGCCACCCAGGCCATGCTGGAAAAATCCGGTATTGTCGCGGATTTTGTTCCGGAACGTTTCACATCGGAAAGTATGGTCAAGGAGATGGCGGCCCGCTTTGAGCTGGCTGGAGCGCGTTTGCTGCTGCCGCGCGCGGACATCGCGCCCGAAAAATTCTGTGAAGAGCTTGGTCAGAAGGGCGCGAGCGTGGTCCAGGTCGAGGCCTACAGGACGGTCCCCGGTGCCCAGGAGCGGCATAAAAAAACCTTGCGGCAATGGATGGAGCGTAAGAAAATGGATTTCATTACTTTCACGAGCTCTTCCACGGTCCGTAATTTTTTCGAGTCCTTCTCGAACGGTTTGCGCGGCCAGCTGAAAAAGTCCCGCGTCAAAATGGTTTCTATCGGCCCGGTGACCACGGAGACCCTGAAAGAATATGGTTTCAAGCCCTGGCGCGAGGCCAGGGAACATACTGTTAATGGTCTGATGGAGGCAATGCTTCATGACTGAGACAACTGGAAATTTCCCGGAATTCCGCCCAAGACGGCTGCGCCAGAGCGAAGCCGTGCGCCGGCTTGTGCGCGAAACAGTGCTTTCTCCTGACCAGCTGGTCATGCCTTATTTTGTGAAGGAAGGCCGGAATATTAAAGAAGCCATTGAATCCATGCCCGGCCAGTTCCGTTTTTCGGTCGACACTCTGATTACGGAAATCGAAGACCTTTCTGAAAAAGGTGTTCAGGCGGTGCTTCTTTTTGGTGTGCCGGATGAAAAGGATTCCAAAGGTTCCGGCGCTGTTTCAGCGCAGGGCATTGTGCCTCGCGCAGTCCGCGAAATTAAAAAGCATTTTTCCGGCATGCTGGTCATTACAGACGTTTGCTTGTGCGGCTACACCGACCACGGCCACTGCGGCCTTATCAATGAAGCAGGGGATATTGAAAATGACGCGACCTTGCCGCTGCTTGCGAAAATGGCGGTCAGTCACGCGGAAGCCGGCGCGGACATCGTGGCGCCCAGTGACATGATGGACGGCCGCATTGGCGCGATCCGCCGCGCGCTCGATGAAAAAGGTTTTTCAGGCACGGCAATCATGAGTTACGCGGCCAAATACGCTTCTGCATTTTATGGGCCTTTTCGGGACGCGGCGCATTCCGCCCCGTCTTTTGGCGACCGCAAAACCTATCAGATGGATCCGGCCAATATTCAGGAAGCCATGCGCGAATTGGCCCAGGATGTCAAAGAAGGTGCGGACATTTTGATGATTAAACCCGCCCTGGCTTATCTGGACGTTATTCAGGAAGCCCGTAAGAATTTCAACCTGCCTTTGGCGGCTTATTCGGTCAGCGGGGAGTACTCCATGATCAAGGCGGCGGCCGAGAAAGGCATGCTGGATGAGAAGCGGGCGGTCATGGAAATCTCCCTTGGGATGGCCCGTGCCGGTGCCCGGATCCTGATAACCTATTATGCCAAACAGCTGGCAGAATGGTTGTCTTCAGGCGGAAAATACGCCTCACAAGTTACTGCAAGGCAATAACTTACAGCCTTTTTAACCCCATTAAATTGTAATATCCTCCCCAGACGGGTAAACTTCTTTCAGAGCAATTCCGTAAAGGAGCCCGACAAACCTTGCCCGGCAAAGACGAAGAAAGTTTCCTGGTGCTTCTTGTTGATCAAGACGCTGATTCCATCCACTTAATTCAAAAGGGTCTTGAGGAAAATGGTTTCTTCCGTTCGGAGGTTGTTCACGCCTCGAACTTCAACGATGCCATAGCCAAGCTCAAACAGAAACACTTTCACCTCATGCTGGTTGATACCCAGCCGGACTCTGAAGAAGGAATCAAACTTTTTGCCGAAACCCGCCGCCTGAAACTCGACATCCCGTTCGTTTTAATGGCGCCCGTGCGCGATGACGAATTCGTCCGCCAGGTCATGAATGCGGGCATTGAAGACATCATCGTTAAAAATGAAAACCATTTCCAGGGCCTGGCCCAGAAGCTGCGTGAGTCCTATGAAAAATTTCACTCCAATAACAAAAAGGGACTGACGGATTTCAGGCAAAAACTGCAGGAAAAGATTGGCGGCGTAGAGGAAAAGAAGCAGCTTTCCACACGCGATGATTTGACGGGTCTTTACAATCACAGCTATCTGCACGACCGCGTGGTGCGTGATTTTTCTTCGGCCGTGCGCTATGGCTACCCGCTTTCATGCGTCATGGTCGACATTGACCATTTCCGCCTGATCAATGAAAAATTCGGTTACCGGATTGGCGAGCAGGTCCTGAAACAGTGCGGCCAGCTCCTGTTTGACAACTGCCGTTTGAGCGACTGCATCGCGCGCTATGGCGGTGAGGAATTCGCCATTCTGCTTCCACACATCAATTATGAAGGCGCGTCCGAGCTTGCCCACAGGCTGCGTCTGCTTTTTGCCCAGCACAAATTCAATGTAAACGGCCAGGAAATCCAGCTGACGCTTTCAATCGGCGTGGCATCCTTTCCGGAAGACCCGATCAAAAACCGGGCCGACCTCCTTATTTTTGCGGACCAGGCGCTGACCCGCGCCAAAACTTTGGGCCGCAACTCTGTCTCGCTCTACCGTGACATGGAATCCATTTTCGGGGACGCGTTTCCGACCCTGAAAATCAGTGAAGACAAAGTCATGGATTTCCAAAGGCGGATGACGGAGATCTCAATCACTGCCCGCAAGGCATACACCGAAGCGTCTAAAGCGCTCATTACGGCCCTGGAAAACAAGGACCGTTACACCGTTGGCCATGCGGGCAGCACCGGACGCTACTCGTTTTACATCGCTGAAGCGATGGGCCTTGGGACCGACGAATGTGAAATGGTCCAGCACGCGGCATTGCTGCATGACATCGGTAAAATTTGCATTCCTGATTCTATCCTTCTCAAGCCGGGGCGTTTGACTCTTACAGAATTCGAAACCATGAAACAGCATCCCTATCTTGGCTACAAAATGCTCAAGCCTGTGAAATTCCTGCAGCAGGAAGCTATTATGGTCCTGCACCATCACGAATGGTGGAACGGCGAGGGCTATCCGTGCCGGCTCAAGGGCAATGAAATTCCGCTGGGCGCGCGCATTATCGCGGTCGTGGATTCTTATGACACTATGCGAACCGCGGGTGGCCGCTACAAGAAAACCATCAGTGTGGAAACCGCGGTCAATGAGCTGATCAATTGCGCGGGTACCCAGTTTGACCCGGAGATCGTAAGGATCTTCGTTGAAGTCCTCAAGGCCAGAGGGGACCTTAAGCCGGATGGCTACAACAAGGCCAAGCTGGAAGAAGTCCTTCAGGCCAATCCCACTCCAGTTCAGAAAACTTTCCTCCAGTAATTCGTGCTTGAGCCCCGGCTCTTTTGCGTGGATAATACCCTCCGCTATGGGTCTCGAAACCTTTCCAGAAATTGAAAGTTTCAACAAACTTCCCCGGCAGGTCATTGTCAAGGCAGGCAGTTCCACCTACGATGAGCAGGATGGCGCCCGCCTTCGCGGCATTGTCATCAATAACAGCGGCCACGCCATCCGTGACATCTGGGTGCGCGCCATTGTGCTTGATGAGAACAGCATTCCTGTGGTGAGCACAGGGGTTACTCCCGAGCCCAGCCTCCTTCATCAGGGCGGCATTGCTTCCTTTTCCGTCCAGGTTGAAAACTACGCTAGAAAAATTTCCAACTGCCATCTGACTGTGGACTGGAAATTTGATGACCGCGAATAAAGAGTCCATCGAAGCTCTTTTCGAAGAAACGCGCGTTTTTCCCCCGAATCCTTCTTTCCGCGATCAGGCTAACATCAAGGACGAATCCATTTACGAAAAAGCCGCGGCCGACCCCGAAGCCTACTGGGCCAACTGGGCCCGCGAGCTTGACTGGTCACGCCCGTGGAATAAAGTCCTTGAATGGAAAGCTCCTCACGCCAAATGGTTTACCGGCGGCAAGCTCAATGCCAGCGTCAACTGCGTGGACCGGCATGTTTACGCGCAGCACTCGCTGCGCAATAAGGCCGCCATTATCTGGGAAGGCGAACCCGGTGACACCAAGACCCTGACCTACTGGGACCTTTACCGGCAGATCAATCAGTTCGCGGACGTGTTAAAGAAGCAGGGAATTAAAAAGGGCGACAGGATTGCCATTTACATGCCGCTGGTGCCTGAGCTTGCGGTGGCGTGCCTGGCCAGCGCGCGCATTGGGGCGGTGCACAGTGTGGTGTTTGGCGGCTTCAGTGCAGAGGCATTGCGTGACCGCATCAATGACCAGGAGGCCAAGCTGCTGGTGACTGCCGATTACGGCTGGCGACGCGGCTCCAAGATCCAGCTGAAGAAAGCTGCCGACGAAGCGCTGAAAGACACGCCTTCTATTGAAAAGGTCATTGTGTACAAGCGAGGCACGGAAAATTTTGAATGCCCCATGAAAGAAGGGCGCGACCATTGGTGGCAGAACTTGATGAAGCAGGCTGCTTCCAATGTTGAGCCGGAAGAAATGGATGCTGAGGACCTGCTCTTTATTCTTTATACCTCCGGCACCACGGGAAAGCCCAAGGGCATTGTGCATACCACGGGCGGGTATATGACCGGCGTTTATGCCACGACCAAATGGGTTTTTGACCTGAAGCCCGAAGATGTTTACTGGTGCACCGCGGACATTGGCTGGATCACGGGGCACAGCTACGTGATTTATGGCCCGCTTTCCAATGGAGCAACGGTGTTCATGTATGAAGGCGCGCCGGACTGGCCGGAAAAAGACCGGTTCTGGCACTTGATTGAAAAATATGGTGTCACCATTTTTTACACCGCGCCCACTGCAATCCGCGCGTTTATGAAGTGGGGCACGGAATGGCCCGCGCGAAGGGACATGTCCACCCTGCGTTTACTGGGCAGCGTAGGTGAACCCATTAATCCCGAAGCCTGGATCTGGTACCAGGAAAATATTGGAAAAGGAAAGTGCCCGGTGGTGGATACCTGGTGGCAGACCGAAACCGGTGCCATCATGATCACGCCGCTTCCCGGATTGACGCCCACCAAACCCGGCTCCGCTACCCGTGCTTTTCCGGGCATTTCAGCTGAGGCTCTGGATGAGCAGGGAAACCCTGTGAAAACAGGCGGCGGCTATGTGGCCATCACCAAGCCCTGGCCCTCCATGATGCGCACGCTTTATAAGGACGATGAGCGTTATGTGAAGACGTATTGGAGCAAATGGAAAAATATTTATTTTCCGGGTGACGGCGTGAAAAAAGACGCGGACGGTTATTTCTGGTTCATGGGCCGCGTGGATGACGTCATGAACGTCGCGGGGCACCGCATCGGCACCGCGGAAGTGGAAAGCGCGTTGGTGGACCATCCGGCTGTTGCCGAAGCCGCGGTGGTGGGCAAGGCGCATGAAATCAAGGGGCAGGCCATCACGGCTTTCGTAACTTTAAAAGAAGGCAAAAAATCTTCGCAGGAACTTGTGGCTGAATTGAAGCAGCATGTGGTGCAGAAAATCGGCGCGCTTGCAAGGCCGGAAGAAATTCTGTTTTCCGCGGACCTGCCCAAGACCCGCTCCGGAAAAATTATGCGCCGCCTTTTAAAAGACATTGCTGAAGGCAAGGCGCTTGGCGATACGACGACTCTTGCCGATCCGTCCGTGGTGCAGAAACTTAAAGAGCAGTACGAAGAATCCGAAGGATAGGACGTCGGGAATTTCTTGATCTTCGTCACGGGTAAAGATAGTTCCTCAGATTCAAGAAATTCCTTCCTTAAAAACGAGAAAAAATGAAATTATATAAAAGAGCAAAATTAGTTATTCCCGGTGGTGTGAATTCGCCCGTGCGCGCGTTTAAGGCCGTGGGCGGTGATCCGGTGTTCGCGGCCAAAGGCAAAGGCGCTTATTTTCAGGATGAAGCCGGGAAGAAGTTCCTGGATTTCTGCTGCTCCTGGGGCGCGCTTTTATTCGGCCACGCGCCCTCCGGCCTGGTCAGCGCGATTTCAAAGACCGCTTCAAACGGCATGAGTTTTGGCATTGCCACCCGCCGTGAGGTCGAGCTGGCGGAGAAAATACGGGGTATTTATCCCTCCATGCAGAAAATGCGGCTGACGTCTTCAGGTACCGAGGCCGTCATGTCCGCGGTCAGGCTGGCTCGCGGATACACAGGGCGTGAAAAAATCCTGAAACTGGACGGCGGGTATCATGGCCACGTGGACAGCCTGCTGGTCAAAGCCGGTTCAGGCGCCGCGACTTTCGGCCTTCCGGATTCCGCGGGTATTCCCAAAGACCTGGCTGCCAAAACCCTCAGCATTCCTTTCAATGATACTGCCGCGCTTGAAAAGATTTTCAAAAAGCATGGCCGGGACATCGCGGCTTTCATTCTGGAGCCAGTGCCTGCCAATATGGGTGTGGTGCTGCCGAGGCTGGATTACCTGAAAACGGCGCGTGCCATCACGAAGAAATATAAATCGCTTTTAATTTTTGATGAAGTCATAACCGGCTTCCGCGTTTCCGCGGGCGGCGCGCAGGAATTTTTCGGAGTGGACCCTGATTTAACGGTGCTTGGGAAAATTCTTGGCGGGGGAATGCCGCTTGCCTGTTTCGGCGGGAAAAGTGAAATCATGGACCGGCTGGCGCCAATCGGCCCTGTCTATCAGGCCGGCACCTTGTCCGGAAATCCCGTCGCTGTTTCCGCCGCTCTGTGGGTACTTGAAAGACTGCAGTCCCTGGAAATGAAAATCTTCACCAAACGCGTTCAGGAGTTCCGCCGCCGTCTTCACAGTGAAGTCATGCGTCGGGACCTGCCGGTGCAGATGAACGGCCTTGGCTCCATGTTTACGCTGTTTTTTACGCGTACGCCGGTTTTTGATTACGCGTCGGCCAAAAATTCGGACACCCGCCTTTACGCCCGCTTTTTTCACGCGTGCCTTGCGAAGGGCCTTTACCTTGCGCCTTCCCAGTTTGAGGCCAATTTTGTGTCCACGTCCCACAGTACCCATGATTTGAATAAAGCCCTCGAAGTTTTCCTCAGATTCCTAACAAAACTATAGCGGTCAACTTATAGCAAAAAATAACTAATTGGTCAAACTAAATACTTTGTAAAGTATTTTAAAAATATTGATTGAAGTCGACCAATCCGCCATCTAATCTTCTTCGTAATAGCACTATTTCTAAAGCTCTTAAGGGGGGCTCAAATTGAAATCAAATCCATATTTTAAGTTGGTTAGCATTCTTCTTATTTGGGGAGTCGCGTTCCAGGGCATGCCCGCGTTCGCGGACCCGGAAGCGGTTACACCATCCGGCGGCGGCATTTCGGCTACAGTTCCGCTTGGTGAAGAACCTCAGGCCGAAAAGCCTGAAATTCTGCCTCCTCCTGTTGAATTGAATCAAAATCCTCCTGAAAGTTCCATTCTTGAAAACAACCCCTTGTCAGAAGCTCAAGAAATCAAGCCGGGTCAGTTGGAAGGCCCGAAACTTAGAAACTGGTTTGTTTCTTTTTATTCGGAAGACGCGCATACCACATGGCAGATCCGCGGCGGGAGATACACCGATGGCGGCAAACCGCCTACGATTTACGCGAATGTGACCTTTGTGGACGCGGTCGACAATAGAGGCCGTGTCATGAAGACATGGTTTAATTCCGAGGACATGGATCCTTCGCTTGTCGCGCATCTGGAGTCCAAAGGATTTATCGCGGTCAAGGGTTTTAGCTTTGAGGTCAATGGATTCCCGAACGGAGAAGGCGGCAAGGATAAATATGCTTATGTCACTTTCACCGAAGTTCGCGATCCGGAACAGGCCATCTGGTATGCCAACCGGATTGATTCCAACCGATATTATCAGGAACGCGCTTTTCCATTGAAGGAGCGCCTTCGCGCCACGAAGAACGGTCTCGAAGTTTATCAGCGTGTGCTTAATCCTGAAGGTAAGACCCACAGAATTGATCCGCGTATGAAACGCATGGAATACATGCCCATTCAGACCGAAACCCGCCAGAAGGACGGCAGCTGGAAAATTACCCGTTACTTTTCAGGAGGTTCGATTGTTTTTGATCTTGATGCCAAAGCTTACGAGAAGCTTTTGAAAAATCCAAGGAATCAGGCATTGACCTTTAAAGTGGGCGAAGTTGTGATTTATCAGCAGGTTGTTCAGCCGGATGGTTCGACTGAAACCATTAAAAACGTCGTTTATCATGCCCGTGTGACTTTCGATGTTAACGAACATGGCCGCGGGCTTTCTTTGGTCACCGGCTCTACTTTCGAAAAACCGCAAAGCGGTGAGCAGACCTGGGAAATTCTCAACGAGCCAGGGGATAATTTCCGCGAGAGAAGTACTTACGGTTTTCTTCATCTTCAAAGCGTGAGGCTTTTCGAAATTTACGCTAGTCAGACCAAAGCCAGGTTCATTGTCTCCAGAGACATTATTGAAGTGAATGGCCACAGGATCAAAGCGCTTGTGGTCCGTTCTTTTGATGATGACGGTAGTTTGCTCGGAACCTGGGCTAATTCCGACGATTTGGATCCACGTGATGCGGCCGCGCTTGCAGACAAGGGTTTTGTGCTTATTACCGGCCTTTCTTTCCCGGATCCAAGCAGCGAAAAACCCTCGGGAAATTTTATTCTTTTTACAGAAGTAAAAACCGGGCATATTTACCGCGTGATGCAAGACGCCGCAGTCCGTTTCATCCTGGGCCAGGCTTATCCAATTAGCGAGGTGCTTCTTGCGCATGAAAAAAGTCTGGTGGTCAGTGAGCGTAACTGGTACTTGCGAGTGCCCCGGATTAATCCTTTGATGGGCATGCCGGACACGCCGCCGGTTCAGACAGCGAAATTAGATTGGACCACTAAAACCGCCGCCTTTTCCAGAACAACCTCTGATGGATCTGTGCAATTTACGCTTGGTTTTGAATATTATGAAAAAATCGTTTCAAATTTGAATGCCGAACAATTACGAATTCCGGTTGATAAGGCCGTCATCATCCAGACTGTCATGGGGCCTGATGGTGAACTGGTTCAGCAATTGACTCTCGTAGTCAAAGTGACCCTGGTTTTTGACTCGGGCCGGAATTGCAGCGCTGTAAGCGATCCTCCCGCCTGTGGTGAAATTGATCCGCTGGGTGAAGGAGTCCTGCTTTCCTATGTGTCGGGAATTGAATCTTCCTGGTGGGGAGGCTGGTGGTGGGGATGGGGAGGGGATGTTTCCACCTGGGCTATTTTGAACGAAGATCACACGGGACCGCGTGATAAAGGCACCTATGGCTATCTTGCAAAGGGTTATACGCCGGCCATGACGATTCTGGGGAGCTTCTACAGTGAAGATGCTCAGGCCCGGGTCAATCTTGTCCGGGGAAGAATTACGCTCCCTAACGGGAAAATCATTTTCGGAACTTCCATTCGCCTGCTTTCAGCAACCAAGCCGTACGGCGACCTTCTGCTGCGGGAATTCATTTCGGACGAAGGTATGAGTGAGCGGATGAAAGAGGAGGTTTTGCAGTCCGGCGCGACGTTGGTAAGAATTAACTCTGAGTTTATGGGCGACAAACCCAGTTCACCGCTGGGCATTCACATTAATTTCACGGAATTGCTTGCGCAGGGGAAGGAAGGCCCTCTTTGGCACATTTCAACCCAGTCAGCTTTGAAGATCACTCGCTTTGAAGATGACAATGTTTTTGTGCAGACTTACCGTAAATATCAACAAAAGAGGTTTGAATTTTACCGCACCGAAGTGACTTTTGGTGTTGTGCCGCTTCCCGGGATGGGTGTTCCTTCTCACCTGCCGCTGGCGGTTTATGAAGGTTTCCTTGAGGATGGGAATATCAAGGGAACCACTTATCACAGCAACGGCACGTTCGAATTTATTCTGGGCGCGTCGGATTATAAAACGGTCCTGACCAGGGAGCTTCGCAAGGTCCAGTTGAAGGAAGTCACCCTGAAAATCCGGAACGAAAGCGGCCCGGAAAAAATCTTCACCATGCTTAACGCGACCCTGCTTTTCAACATCGCGATTGTTGTTGAGGCGAGG
>CAZKMJ010000022.1:0-19550 GCA_964553835.1 uncultured bacterium | reverse complement strand
ATAAAAGTTGAGCAGGCATCTTTTCTTGCTTTAGAAGATCCCCATGTTATTTATTTGATCAATTCATTCAACGCTGGAGTTTTAAGATTAAATCAAATTATTCATGATTGTAATCAATATCTATCCCAAGTTATGCAGTCCCAAAACAATCCAGATCTCAACTTGTTGGCAGATCATAGTCGAAATTTTGAGGGACAAACGAATGAAAATATTTATTTGGCTGAAAAAACCCAAGAAGTATTAATTCTATTTGGAAAGATAAAATTTAAAAAATCTTTCAAAATAAAAAGCATAAACGTCGCAAAGGAATGGGAATATTTAAGGCCTCCTAAAATGGAATCTTGGGAAAAGATCAAATGGTTTCCAAAGAAAAGAAAGTAAGAAAAATAAAGGTACCGTTTCCCACCCTCTGCGAGGGCGATAAAAAGCATCGAAGTGCCGGGTTCAAAAGATTAGTTGAAGTGATACAATAGCCCCCATGTCAAAATCAGCAAGATGGCCGGCCCCGGCTTTTTTAATCTTTACCCTTTGCATGCCTCTCCTCGGCGGATGCCACCCCAAGCCGGTCACGGACTTTTATTATTTGATCTCGAAGCAAACCCAGGCCAGCCCCACGACGACCCTGAACATCACCGTTGTCCGGAGATTTGAAAAAGAAATCTGGTGCAAGGACGAGGGGAAGCTCATGGCGAAAGAGGGTTTCACCTCGGAATGCCATTACAATGACAGAACTTACGATCCTGAGCTTAATGGCCAGGTCACCGGAAAATGGTATATCCTCCACCGTATCGACAAGATTTTGTCTGTGGCGATTATTTTTGAATTTACTCCGCAGCCCCCGGGCGAGATTATTGTGCCCCAGTTGAGAAGGATTGCTGCTCATCCGGTCAAGATGGCAGCGCTGGCGCAAGCGCCCGCCGAAGCCCTTATTTTTTCACCTACTGGTCAAGTTAGCTAATGACTGACGAAAAGTCGCCGAAAGAACCGCTGTCTAAGCTTGATGCTTATATGGCCCGAAAATCCGCTGAAGTAAAACCTGCCAAAGTTCAATCTAATGGCAGCGCTGGTAAAAAAAAGAACCTGGTTTTGATCGGGTTTTTAATGGTAATCGCCGGCTCATTTTTAAACGGTCTTATGATGCACTTTGAGGTCGGAGGTATTCTCGGTATGATTGCCCGGGAGATACTCCGTTTCAGCGTTCTTATCGGTTTGTTTCTTATCTTGGCGAGTTTTTTTAGGAAATTCTGGAAACTTATTTTAATTCTCTTTATTTTATTAACGACCGCTTTGATTTTTATAAATACTCGTGGGCATAAAGAGAGTTCAGAGCTGGTTGTTGCTGATCAACCAATAAGAATTCCTTCAAAAAAATTACCAGAAGCTGAGCGGGACTGGAGTGAAATTGCCATAGGTGTATCTTCCAAGATCGTTTATGAAAAGCTTGGAGAGCCCGATGAGACAGGCAAGACGTATATTCTGAACGGTATAGATTCTACGGTGCTGCATTATGGAATGAAGTATGTGGTGATTTCGCGTGGAAAAGTTACCGAGTTTGGCCATGCGGAGGATTTTTTTAAAAAAAGAGGCTACCTTAAATGAAGATGAAACATTTATTTTTTGGAATGGTTTTGGCTGCTGGGTTGATGGTGGCGCAGAGCGCGTGGGCGAACACGATACGTGTTTATGGTGCGCACGGCGATGGGTACACCGATATCACGACTGATGATCAGGGGCGCGAGATTCGCCGCACGCATTACGGGGAAGATGGCGTGGTTAAGGACCATACGGAGATTAACCCCGTGGACGGCTCGAAAGAAACTACGAATTATGCTGAAGGCAAGTTGAAGAACAAGGTTAAGACCGATGCTCAGGGAAATGAGAAAGAGAGAACGGAGTATGATGAGAATGGCCGGGTGCGCGAGCGGACGACTGTCATCAATGAAGATGGAGAAACCCTGACAGAAGAATATCAGTACGATGAAAAAGGCCGGGTCATTATGGTCAATAAAAAGAAAAATGGCGGCGGCATTACGGAATCGATTGATTACGGCTACGATGAAGATGGAAATCTCGAGCATGTCATTCGTTTTGGCCATAATGCCCAGGGCCAGCCGGAAGTGCAGGGCAAAATCACTTTTGATAAAGACGGCAATGTGACCGGCAAAGAAGGGAACACCGACGGGCTGCTGGATGAAAGCAAACGGCACCTTGGCCGTGAATTTCGCGACCCGAACACGCACATTACCAAAGACCCGCAGGGCAATACTGTGATTGTGCGGCACAATCCCGATGGTTCTTATGATGTCACGGTGATCAATAAAGAAGGCCGGGTCATTTCACGGCAGTATTTTGGCTCGGGCCGGTGTTATCTGGGCGACGAATGCCCGATGCGCCATAAAGATGATGCCCATCAGGCGGAGATTCCTGTCACCGTCGCTGTTGCCCGCATTCCCGAATACCCAAGGGCCAAGTCTTGAACCCTGAGATGGATGAAGGGGTCCAGCCCCTCGTGAAAATCATGAAGGAGTTGATGCTCACGGCGGATGACCTGGTGGACCGTTCGACGGACAATTTGACGTTCCGGATGGTGCTGAAAGCCTGCAAAGGCCGGAGGATCAAGGCGCGGGTTCAGCTCAGGGTTTTACGGGCTCTGAATGACTGCTCACCCGAAAGAAAATTTACCCACGAAGATATTTTTACTTACAAAGGTCCTCCGGGTTAAATTAGAATAACGGCGCTGGTCCTGAAAGTGAAAGGTTTAAATAGTTAATGAAAGTACACGTCTTTAAGGCTTCCCAAATTATTCCCGCGGACCTGGATCGCGTGTTTGATTTTTTCAAAAAGCCTGAAAATCTTGAAAAAATTACTCCGCCTTCACTTGGATTTAAAATTATGACGCCCAGCCCCATTAAAATGGAAAAGGGTAGGCTGATTGATTACACCGTCAAGATCATGGGCCTGCGCCGGCGCTGGACCACACTGATCACAGAATATGATCCGCCACGCAGTTTTGTGGATGAACAGCTCAAAGGCCCTTATTCTTTCTGGCATCACACCCACACGTTTGCTCCGCACAAGGAAGGCACCCTAATCGAAGATGAAGTCCGCTACGCTGTTCCGTTCGGAATTTTTGGCGAGATCGCGCGCGTCCTGCTGGTGGATCCTCAGATCAAATCCATTTTTGAGCATCGCAAAAAAATAATTAATAGTCTTTTTGATATAAGCCAGGCAAATCGGATATAATCCCGTCATGGAAAATTTAGATCTTGCAGCGATGATTCAGTACAGCCTGACGCCGGGGATAATGATTTCCTCCTCCGCGCTTTTCCTGCTGGGCCTGCAGACCCGGTTTTCGAATCTCTTCAGCCGTGTCCGCACTCTGAACCATGAGCGCCGCTCTCTCGAAAGTTCCAGCGAAATGAACACTCAGCGGCTTAAAAATCTGAATCTTCAGCTCGACCGCCTGATGGACCGGGTCGCGTGCGTTAAAAACGCGATCTTCTGCTTTTATTTTGCCATTCTTTCCTTCATTGCCACGGTGCTCTGTCTGTTCCTTGAAGAGGTGGCCCCGTTTTCCGTAGAAGCAGCCGGACTGGGGTTCTTTATCACTGGCATGATGCTTATCCTGGCCGCCGTCTTCTTCCTGCTCAGGGAGATCTCCCTGGGGGCTGCTATTCTGGAGCTGGAACGCCGCTCCTGAAAAGACTTGATAGAGTACGAATCGTACTCTATAATTAAGGCATGCCTAAACGCCTCGATACAGCCTCTGTTGTTCAGAAATTAAAAGACTATTACCGCGGCAAGGAAACGCCGCTTACGTATTCCCAGATGGGGGACATTCTGGGTTACGCCTCCAAAGGCGCGGTGCACCGCATCGTGCCTCATCTGCTTGATAAAGGCATTCTCCGCTACGACAAAACCAAGAGAAAACTCTACCCGACTTCGCTGGTTCAATACGGCATTAAAATTCTTGGCGTGGTGCAGGCCGGTTTTCCGTCGCCCGCGGAAGAAGAATTGGTCGACACCCTTTCGCTCGATGAATTCCTGATTACAAAACCAAACGCGACTTACCTGGTGAAGGTTTCCGGCGATTCCATGATTGATGAAGGTATCAAGGAAGGGGACCTTGTGCTCGTGGAGCGCGGCCGTCAGCCCGCGAACGGTGACATTGTGATCGCGCAGGTGGACGGTGAATGGACCATGAAATTTTACGAAAAAAAAGGCGGCAAGGTCACGCTGCGCGCCGCCAATAAAAAATATCCTCTGATCGAACCCAAACGCGAACTTGTCATTGGTGGCGTGGTGATTGCCAATGTTCGGAAATACAAATAGCTGTCCGCTGGCACGGCCCAAGCCCATCATCCATATCGACTGTGACGCTTTTTTCACATCCGTCGAACAGGCGCTGAACCCTGAACTGAAAGGCAAGCCGGTCATTACCGGCAAAGAGCGGGGCATTGTGGCATGCGCCAGCTACGAAGCCAAGGCCCTGGGCGTCAAACGGCCCATGGTGCTTCACGAAGCCAGGAAGATGGTCAAAGACCTGATATGCCTTCCCAGCGATTACGAAAGTTACAGCCTTTATTCCAAGCGGATGTTTTCCATCATTCGTGAATTCACGCCGGAGGTTGAGGAGTATTCCATTGATGAAGCCTTTGTCGATCTCAGCGGGCTGGAAAACCGGCGAAAAAGTTACGCGGAGATTGCCTGGGAAATAAAAGACGCCATCCAGCGCCAGCTGGGACTTACGGTATCAGTGGGTTTGAGTACTTCCAAGACCCTCGCGAAAATCGCCTCCAAACATCAGAAGCCCAACGGCTTCACCCATGTTCCGCTCGAAAATCTCCGGGAATTTCTTCCGTGTGTTCCGTTGGAACGCGTTTGCGGTTTTGGCCCAAGCTCGGTCAGGAAACTTGAAAACAAGGGAATCCGCAATGTCTGGGAGTATTCACAAAAGCCGGAAATCTGGGCGCGGAAAATTCTGGGCAAGATCGGCGTGGAACTTCTCTATGAGCTGCAGGGCAAAGCTGTTTACGGACTTGTGAAGGAAGAAAAAACAGATTACGACTCGATCGGTAAAGTGAAAACATTCACGCCCGCTTCAGCGAACCGGGATTTTGTTCGCGCGCAATTGATCCGCAACATGGAATCCGCTTTTATCAAGCTCAGGCGCTACAATTTGCGTGTGAAAACGGTTGGAGTGCATTTGCGGCGCCAGGATTTTACTTCGACTGGCGCGGCCGCGGACCTGGACCAGCCGACCACTTCTTTCCGGGACGCCTTTGACACGGTCATGAATTTGTTCGACCGCGTTTTTGAAAGAGGTGTGGCTTACCGCCTGACCGGTATCTGGCTGGGAGGGCTCGAAAAGGACCGTTCCGCGCAGCATACTTTTTTTGAAGACCCCGTCCAGAGCGGGAAACGCCGTGCCGTAGACGCTGTTATCGACCAGGCCAGTGCCCGCTACGGCAAACACCAGCTTTATATGGGAACAGGCCTTTGGCTTAAAAAGCACAAGCAGCATGTGGCCGAGAGGGGGGATTTGCCCACCCGCAAAAAGCACCGCCTCTACGGGGAAACCTTCCGCCAATACCTCAAAATCCCCATCTGGAATGTGAAGGTTTAAGCCCTGAATTTTCTCTCCCAAAGCACGTCTATATCTTGTAGAATTCTTTGCTTAACAGGAGAAGTTATGGGTAAAAAGACCATTCTAATTGTTTTCATTCTTATGCTTTCCGCCGCTCCCTGCTTCGCGGACGATGACTCCAATTCCGGTTTCATGGGCATCCTGGGCAGCCTTCTTGGCGGCAGCTCTTCCAATAATCAGTCCAACAATGGTTACAATAATGGCTACAACAATAACGGTTATTACGACGACGGCTATTACGGGAATAATCCGAACCTTGATCAGGCCTACGAGAATGTCAGAAGGGACCGCAACTCGGTTGCCGCTTCTGAGCGCAATCTAAACCAGGCTTACGCGGACCTGCAAGCCAAGCAGCGGGCGGGACAGGACACAACGGCAGAAGTTGAAAATATTAATCTGCTGAAAAAAGGTTATCAGGACAATCTAAACAATCTTTCGCAAAATCAGCGAGCGCTGAATTATTACAGACAGCAAGCGGCCCAGCAGGGCGGCTTTAATGGCTACAATAATAATTACAACAATGGCGGCTATAACAATGGTTTCAACCGCCGCCGGAATAATTATTACGACGATCAATATGGCGGCGATTTAGCGCAGGCCCAGGCCAATCTGGACCGCGATCGCAATTCTATGGCCAGCACGGAATATGAACTGAGACGCCTGCAAAACCAGCTTGATCAGGAACGCGCCGAAGGCAAAGACACCACCGCTACTCTTGAGCAGCTGAACCTGACCCAAAAAGGCCATCAGGACAATCTGAACAACTACGAACGTTCCCGCAGGGAACTCTACCGCGAGAACAACATTCGCGGCGGGGGCCGCCGTCGTTACAACGACGGCTGGTGACGGTGAAGAGAGCGAAGGAAGAAATAAATTCCCAAGCTTAAAGCCGCGGCGAAGAAGCACCACACCGAATCAAAAGTCACCCAATAGTAGTAACGCGAAATTCCCGAGAAAATAATATTCGCGATCCCCAGAATGACCATGCCTCTGTGGCTTGAAAGCAGGTAGGGAACGTAGGTTGAGCCCAGATAAATAAACCCCACGAAACTCGCGAATTTTTTGCTGTGATACCGGAGGCTGTGACCTGCCACTGTGACTTCGTGATTAAAATGGAAGTAAAACCACAGCATGTAAATCGCGGTTCCAATTCCCAGCAGGATAAAAAAAGACAGGATTTTTCTATTTTTTTCTTTGGGCTCCAGAAGCCAAACCGCGACAGGAGAAACAAGCGGCCAGACAAGGTAGGCGAAAAAAAGAAACGCGGTGCTCAGCGGCCCTTTCCAGTCCCGGAGCGGGCCATCTTTCACAGCCAGCCACAACAATCCTTCAATGGCCTGCTGGATTCCGAATAACAGGGGAATAGCCGCGAGCAGGAGTTCTTTGCGGGAGCGGGTGGTTTTAAGGGTGGCGGCACCGGCGGTTGTTAAGACGGCGCTGCTTGTAAAACTGGCAACAGGTCCAAAGCACATGCCATAAATTACCATAGCACCGCCGGATACGACAAGCTGTGGTAAAATGCCCTTTCTATGGAACTCCGGAAACTCAAAATTGACCAGGAAATAGACCGCGAAGATCTGGAAGAACTGCTTCGCGGCCTCCGCTATCAGAAGACCGACATGGTCGCCAAGCCCGGCGAGTTTGCCCGCCGTGGTGCCATTTTCGACGTTTACCCCATGACCTACCGCAGCCCGGTGCGCCTTGAGTTCGAGGCCGACCGGATTTCCTCCATTCGCGATTTTTCCATTAATGATGGCAAGTCTTTGGCCAGCTTTGAAGAAGTGTTCCTCATTCCTGTGACCGAAACCCTGGAAAAGAAAATGAGCCGGATTTCCGGCCAGTTCCAGGATTTTGAGCCCGTTTCCCAGCTGAAAGATTTAAGGCCCGGCGATTTTGTGGTGCATTTGAAATACGGCATCGGCCGTTTTCTTGGCACTAAAATGATCCAGGTTAAGGGTGAACGCCTCCGCCACATGGCCATTGAATATGCCAACCGGGAAATTATTTACATCGAAATGCATGAACCGCTGGAGCGTTATATCGGCGGTGAAGGGCGCGCGCCGCGGCTGACCAAGCTGAACGGAAAAGAATGGGAGAACATGAAGGAAAAAACCCGCCGCGCGGTGGAGGGTGTGGCGCAGGAAATGCTCAAGATCCAGGCGATGCGCAGCATGGGCAGGGGATTTTCCTTTCCACCGGACCATCCCTGGCAGAAAGTTTTCGAGGATGATTTTCCATTTGAAGAAACCCCGGACCAGATCAAGGCCATTCAGGAAGTAAAACGGGACATGGAGTCTGACCGGCCCATGGACCGGCTTTTGGCGGGCGACGTGGGTTATGGCAAGACGGAAGTGGCCATCCGCGCGGCTTTCAAAGCTGTGAACGCGGGCAAGCAGGCCGCGGTGCTGGTGCCTACCACGGTGCTGGCCGAGCAGCATTTCCATGTTTTCAAGAAACGTATGAAAAATTTTCCCATCACGGTGGAAGTGCTATCGCGATTTCAAACCGCGAAAGAACAGAAACAGATTGCCCTCTCGGTGCGCGAAGGCACGACCGACATTGTCATTGGAACGCACCGCCTGCTTTCAAAAGACATTCAGTTTAAAAATCTGGGCCTGCTTGTGATCGACGAAGAACAGCGTTTCGGTGTGAAGCACAAAGAGAAGCTCAAGCATATGCGTGAAATGGTGGACATCATGACCCTGACGGCCACGCCCATTCCGCGCACGCTTTATATGTCCCTGCTTGGCGTGCGTGACATGTCAGCCATCAACACGCCGCCCAAAATGCGCATGCCGGTTGAAACCTATGTCATTGCCTACGACGACCAAACGGTGAAGCGCGCGTTTGAAAGAGAGCTGGCACGAAACGGGCAGATTTATTTCATCCATAATCGTGTGGCGTCGATTGATAAAATGCACGCGCATTTGCAGAGTTTGATGCCGCAGGTGCGTTTCGGCATCGCGCACGGGCAGATGGATCCGGAAGAACTTGAAATGGTCATGGAAGCTTTTGAAGAGAAAAAGCTCGACTGCCTGCTGGCCACCAACATTATTGAATCCGGCATCGACATCCCGAATGTGAACACCATCCTTGTAAATAACGCGGACTTCTTTGGTCTTGCCGATCTTTACCAGCTCAGGGGCCGGGTTGGCCGTTACCACGAAAAACGCCAGGCTTACGCCTATTTCATGGTGCCGCGCAACCGCATTTTGCCCCAGGACGCCGAGAAACGCCTTGCGGCTATTGAGCGCTTTACGGAGCTGGGTTCCGGCTTCAAAATCGCCCTGGAAGACCTTGAGATCCGGGGGGCAGGCAACCTGCTGGGCCATGAGCAGAGCGGCTTTATCCATGCCGTAGGCTTCGATCTGTATTGCAAGATGCTCAAAACCGCTATAGAAGAGGCCAAAAAGGGCCACAAAGGGCCACGTGAACGTCAGGTTCACGGGCACTAGCCCCCGGGCATAAAACCCAGGGAAAAGCCGCCTTGAAAAAGGCCTGACGGTATAGCATAATAAAGCCCTCCGAATTCCTTATGAAAAAGCCCCTGTTTTTACTCATGTTCCTGTTTTGTGTTTCGGTCCCGGCTTTCGCCGAGGGCGCGCGCCAGCTTCTTGACCAGGTCGTGGCCATCGTCAATGACGATCCCATTACCCAGAGCGAGCTGGACATGATCCTCCGGCCTGTTTACGAAGATTACAAAAGCCAGTACACCGGTGAGGCTCTGATGTCAGCGCTGACGGATGCCAAGCGCAAGGTTCTGAATCAGTTGATCGAGGACAAGCTTGTTTATCAGGAAGCCAAGAACCAGAAAATTGAGCCGGACGTCCAGGAAGTCGAAGAGATGCTGGCCGATTTCAAGAAAAAATTTAAAAGTGATGATGAACTTGAAGATACCCTTTCAAAAGAAGGCATGAGCCTTTCCGCGCTTCGCGACCGCCTGGAACGCCAGTCAGTTATTCGCAGCCTGCAGGAAAGGGAAGTTCGCGCGAAGGTGGTGGTTTCGCCGCTCGAAGTTGAGCAGTTCTATCAGGAGCACGCAGACCAGTTTGCGAGCGAGGGCACGGTGCGCGTGCGTTCGCTGACCATCAAGAAAAGTGAAGAAGCGCGCGCCAAAGGCCTGACTGATGAAGGCGCCAAGAAAAAAATTGATAATCTGAAACTGCGCGTTGAAAAAGGCGAAGATTTCAACACACTTGCCCAGCAGCACTCTGAAGACACTGCCGCGAAAAATGGCGGCCTGACCAACTGGATCAAGCCCGGTGAAATGATCCCGGAAATCAACCAGGTCATCTTTTCCCTCAAGCCTGGTCAGGTTTCGAATGTCATTGAAACCCCCATGGGTTATCATATTTTCCGCGTTGAAGAGAAAAGAGAGAAGTTCCAGAAAAGCCTGGAAGAAGCGCGCCCCCTGATTTATCAGAAGATTTTTCAGGAAAAGTCCATGAAGCGCTTCCAGGAATGGATGGAAAGCCTCAAGCGCACTGCATATATTTCCATCCGGTAATTCTACCGGACCCCCATGCCAAAACCCCTGATCGCGGTCACGATGGGAGACCCCGGCGGCGTCGGCCCTGAAATCATCGCCAAAACTTTCCGCAGGCTCAAACCTTCTTCGAAATTTCAGTACATCATTACCGGTTCCAGAGAACCCTTCGACCTTTTAAAAAAGAAAACTGGAATCGGGTTCAGGTTTCCGTCCATCCGCTCGCTTTCTGAAATTAAAAATGCTCCAGTTTATTTCTGGAATGTTTATGAGGGCCCGGTGAATCCGGGAAAAGTTTCGCTTTCAAACGCGCGTGGGGCATTTGCCGCGCTCGAAGCCGCCGCTCATGCCGCGGCCAATAACAAAATCGCCGCTATTGTCACCGCGCCGCTTAATAAAACTTCCATGCGCCTGTTGGACGCAGGTTTTACCGGTCATACTGAATATCTGGCAGAGGTTTCAAAGACAAAAAAATTTGCCATGATGTTTTACAGTTCCAGGCTGAATGTAACGTTGGCGACCATTCATGTGCCCATCCGCAAAGTTCACACATTGATCAAGCACAGCCTGGTGCTTGAAAAAATTCAGCTGACCCATGAATTTTTCAAAAAATATTTCCGCAAATCGCCGCGCATCGCGGTATGCGCGCTCAATCCTCATGGCCGTGAGACCGGGACAGAAGATGAAAAAGAAATACGGCCCGCGGTCAACGCCGCGCGCAGGAAGGGGATCCATGCCACGGGCCCGCTTTCCGCGGACCAGCTTTTCTTTGACGCCTACGAAGGCCGTTTCGACGCGGTCATTGCCATGTATCATGACCAGGGTCTTGCGCCTTTTAAAATGATTTCCTTTCGTGACGGCGTGAATGTTACGCTGGGCCTGCCTTTCATCCGCACCAGCCCTGACCATGGCACGGCCTTTGACATTGCCTACAAAGGTCAAGCCGACCCGGTTTCCCTGCAAGCCTCGCTTTCTCTCGCCGAAAAACTGGCATGACCACGCAGATCGACCTGCTCAAAAAATACGGCCTGAGCATCAAGGGCAATATGGGCCAGCATTTGCTGATTGACCCCAATATCCAGAAAAAGATCGTCGACGCGCTGGATTTAAAGGCGGGTGAACTGGTATTTGAGATCGGTCCCGGTCTTGGCGCGTTAACCGGTGAAATTCTGAACCGCGGAGCGAAAGTGTTCGCCGTGGAAAAGGACCCCCGGTTTGTGGAAATCCTGCGGGAAGAGTATGGCGAAAAACGGGGGCTCGAAGTTGCCGAAGATGACATTATCCGCTTTGATTTTAAAAAATTCGCGGAAAAACTTGGAAAAAAGAAAATCAAGGTGGTAAGCAACCTTCCTTATTACATCACGGCACCGATCCTTTTTTGTCTGGCGGACGCTCGCGAGATTATTTCCATGGCTGTCCTGATGATGCAGAAAGAAGTGGCGGACCGGGTGATGGCATCGCCAGGAACCAAGGACTATGGCCGTTTGACGCTGGCGGTGCGTTATTCTGCTGACGTGAAGCATCTGTTCGATGTTTCGCGCGGCTGCTTCACGCCTCAGCCGGAAGTCAGCTCTTCCGTGCTGGAGTTCGATTTTTACCCTAAAAAACAGCTGCTGGATTCCAAAACCGAAAAGCGGGTGTTTAAGTTGATCGAACTCGCTTTTTCCCAGCGCCGTAAAACATTCATGAAAATCCTGAGCCATGATCCGCAAATAGGAAAGACCCGCGATGAAATTTCAAAGATTTTTGAAAAACACAGCATTAAACCAACCGCGCGAGGGGAAGAGCTGATGTTTAAAGACTACCTTGCCATCGCTGAAGACTTGTCATGAGCCTGCGTGAAATAGTTCCCGGCTTCTGGGCCTGGCGCTGGATGTCCCCTGAGAAGGGCTATTTTTTCAACGGCACGCTGGCTGTCCATGCGGGGAAAAAAGTGCTCATTGATCCGGTCCTTCTTGAAAGCGGCGCGATGGCAAAGCTGGAATCCATGGGCCCTTTTGACGCGATTTACCTCTCCAATAAAGACCATGAGCGCATGGCCTATGACCTGCGCCGCAAATGGAACTTGCCGCTGGGTATTCACGAGTTTGATGTGGAGTTCCTGAAAGAAAAGCCGGACTTCACCTTTAAGGATGGGCAGGAGCTTTTTTGTGATTTGAAAGTGGTGCATTTGCGTGAACAGAAATCTCCGGGGGAATGCGCGTTTTATTCCGAGGGCAAAAAAACGCTTATCGTGGGAGACGCGTTGATCGGACATCCGGCCGGAAAGCTCAATATGCTTCCGGACATGAAATACGCGGACCCGCGAAAAGCACAGGCGGGGCTGAGGCGTTTATTTTCACTTCAGTTTGAAACATTGCTTGTTGGGGACGGGGAACCGGTCCTGGAAAAAGCGTATGAAAAAATGGGGGCATTCTTTGAAAGCATCCGCTGAGTGGGATGTCGCAGTGGTTGGAGCGGGGGCGGCAGGTTTGATGGCCGCGATCACCGCGGCGCGCGCGGGGGGCAAAGTGCTTTTGCTGGATGGCCGTGAAAAAATCGGGGCCAAAATCCTGATGTCCGGCGGTACCCGCTGCAATGTGACCAATGACAATGTTACGGAACGCGATTTTCATTCCGAACAGATCAAGATTGTGCGTTCCGTTCTGGCGTCTTTCAGGGCCGAGCAGGCGCGTGACTTTTTCGAAAAGCTGGGCGTTGAACTGGTTCTGGAGCCCAACGGAAAATATTTTCCAACCAGCCATTCCGGCCGCACAATTCTTGAAGCTCTGGTCAAGGAAGCGGACAGTGCCGGAGTAACGCTCGAAACTCCGTATAAAATTCAAGCCATTCGCTTTCAGGATGATATTTTTCACCTGGAATCCAGCCGGGTTTTCACGGCGCGTGCCGTGATTCTTTGCACAGGCGGTCTTTCTTTTCCCACCACCGGGAGTGACGGGACCGGCTATGAGCTGGCCAAGTTGTTCGGGCATACTTTGATTTTCACAACGCCTTCGCTCACACCTTTAAGGGGGAATGACCCGGACCTGATTGGGCTTTCGGGAGTGGCCCTTCCGGTACGCCTCACCGTGAGGGAGGAAGGTAAAAAAATCTATGAGTTCGAAGGTGATTTTCTTTTTACGCATCAAGGCTACAGTGGCCCCGCGGCTCTGAATGTCAGCCGCCACTGGATCCGTTCCAAAGGAAAGGCTGAGATTTTGGCCAGTTTTGCCCCTTCATTTAACGAAGAAGAATTTCGTGCCGCGCTGGAAGCCGAAATCGCGGACAGCCCAAAATTAACCGTAAAAAAATTTCTGGCCATTGAGCTTCCCGAAAGTTTCGCGGAAGTTCTTTGCAAAAAAGCAGGTATTCCGGATGATTTGATCCTGAACCAGATCACCAAGGAACAAAAAAACAAATTGATGCGCGCGTTGCTTTATTTTCCGCTTCCGGTGACTGGGGACCTGGGCTATGCTAAGGCCGAGGTCACAGCCGGCGGCGTGGATTTCCGTGAAGTGGAGCGGCTGACTCTTGAATCCAAATTAAGGCCCGGCCTTTTTTTCGCGGGTGAGATCCTGGATGTGGACGGCCGTATCGGCGGTTTCAACTTTCAGTGGGCCTGGTCCAGCGGTTTTGTGGCTGGTAATGCCGCGGCCCTCTTTGCTAAAAATAAAGGAAATCATGCCTGAAATTTTAGACAAGATATGGATTTTTATGCACAAGCGCGGGCTCGTCCCGGTGTTCCTGATCCTGGCTTTTCTGGTGCAGATCCGGACAGGTTATTTCCGGCATTTTTTCCCGTGGCTGAAGACCCTTAAACCAAAAAAATCCCTGCTTGCTGCCGTTTTTTTTATTGCAGGGGTTTTTCTGATGCTGGTGTTCACCATGGATGTCCACGCGGTCGAATTCGCAAAAACTGTAACTTCCGGTTTCGGCGGCTTGATTGTGGATTATGGAAGTGAAATGGGGAAAAGTATCTGGATTTTTCTTTTCCTGGCGTACCTGGCCTGCCTGAAAGCTCCCAAAGCGCGTGACCTGGTTTTCGGCGCGACGCTGGCCACTTGCCTTAATGGTCTTTCAACCACTCTCCTTAAATCTCTCATTTTGCGCGCGCGGCCCGGTACAGGGGAAGGCGCGTTTTCTTTCTTTAACTGGGGGGCAGCGGGGGATACAGGAGCTTACCAAAGCACTCCGTCCGGGGACGTCAGTATTATTGCCGGAGCATGTTTTTTTCTGATGCTGTCCCTGCGAAAAAATCCTGCGGCGCTTTTATTCCTGGTCACGCCCATGGCAACGGCGTTTGCGAGGATGCATTATGAGAGACACTGGCTGTCGGACACATGGGCCGCCATGGCCCTTGGCCTGGAGTGGAGTTTACTTGTCTGGAGCTATCAGCGTTTCCGTTTAAACGCTGGCTGAGAGAGCTCGCGACAGGCGCGCGGCCTTGTCGAGCTCGCTGATTTTGTCCTGAACATCCGATACCGGCATCGCGGCCGGTTTTTCCAAAATGATTTTTTCAATCACTGGAATTTTCTGCCCGGAAATATCATTCATTCCCTGTGGAGCGGACAGCTGGATATCCATGGCTGAGGCACCTAAAATCAGAATCGGAACAATCACGAAAAATTTCATGACTTCCTCCAATTGATGAATAGCTTCATAAACATTATGTGCTTATTCAATTTTGAAGAGAAGTAAAATCTCAAAAAAAATTGTAAAAATAGAAAAACTTTTTAAACGTGGTTATAAATGTTTGCGGAAGTTTTAACGCGGAAAAAATTTCACGCGGAAGTCATGATAACTCGCGCGGCTTTGAAAGGGTCCCAGCGTTTTCTGGGTTTCGGCTTGTTTCTCTTGAGCATTTTTTCAATCTGCGCGGCAGAATTTTTGAAAAAATTTGTGCCGGTCAAAACGCGAGGCAGGGAGAAGGTGGAGATCCGGATGTCCGGACCCATTGCCGGGTCTTCAATTGCTCCGGCAATGGCCGGTTCAGTTTTTCCCAGGACTGCCGTCATCATTATCAAGCCAAATATCAGTTTTTTCATCGGGATCTCCCTGTTTAATAGGACGTATGATGTCTACACTTAGATTACGAGGGGCTGGGCCGTTCGGATTGCTTGCGGCCCAAGCGCTTCTATGGTAAAAAGGCTTCACCTATGACGGACCCTTCGGCCCAGACCGATGTCATCAGCCTGATCAAGCGAATTGCCCGGCAGGACCGGCAGGCTTTTTCCCGTTTTTATGACCTTTATTCTTCCCTGGCTTTCACTTTTGCCCTGCGTATTTTGAGGTCCCGGGCCGACGCCGAAGACCTGCTGCAGGAGGTCTTTTTGCACGTCTGGAACCAGGCCGGCAACTATAACCCCGGAGCCTGGAGGTCGAGAACCGACAGGACGTTCAATCGGAAGTTCGCCTGACCATGGGAAGTGCGCTGGCCGGACTTTCAGATGTTCAACGACAGGCCCTCGAACTTGCGTATTTTGAAGGATTGACCCAGTCGGAAATTGCACAAAAACTTGAAGTGCCGATTGGAACAATAAAAACCCGGATCCGCGATGGTCTGAAAAGCCTGCGTACGGTCCTTAAAATTAAATCAGGAGAAAAGCTGTGAACGGGCACGAGAAGTGGATAGAGCTGGCTGAGATTTATGCAGCGGGCGCCCTTGATGGAAGGGAGCTCCAGGAGTTCTCTGCCCATTATCCTGACTGCGAATTCTGCCGCGAACAGATCCGCGAAATCGAAGACGCGTTGACCGCGCTTCCTAAATCCCTTCAGCTTGTTCCTGCTCCCGCGCGTGTAAAACAAAGGCTGATGGAAGAAATCGCGCCGGCTGGTGCTGGTGTTTCCATGAGCTGGGCCCCTGTGCTTGTTATGTCCTGCCTGGTGGTCGCGCTTGGTGTTGCTTTCATGCAGACCCGCCAGAAAATGATGGATTACAAAAAAATTGCTGACCAGGTCCAGGCTCCTCAAGCCAAAGTTGTGGCTATGGGTCCCATGGAGCCCAGTCCAAAGGCTTCAGGGAAAATGATCTGGAATGAATCGAAAAGCGAGGGCATGTTCATGGTTTCTGGTATGGCTCCGCTTCCCGAAGGCATGGTTTATGAGCTCTGGGCCATCGCCGGTTCCACGCCTGTTCCGGCCGGAACTTTCACGGTCGATGCCACAGGATCCGCGAAAATGGAATTAAAAGGACTTCCCGGCGGCATGAAAGTTGAAAAATTCGCTGTGACCATTGAACCTGCCGGCGGGCTTCCCAAGCCCAGCGGCGCCATGCATCTTATCGGCACTGTTTAATCCATGGGCCTGATCTGGCTCGGCATCGGCGGGCTTGCGGGAACTTTCGCCCGTTATTTTCTTACCGGCTGGATGACACGGAGTATTCCCACCTATTTTCCCATTGGAACTTTCGCGGTCAACGCAATCGGCTGTTTCCTTATCGGAGTTTTTGTGGCCGTCGCCGAGCAGAGGGGAATGGACTTTTCCATCAAGCTTCTATTAATCACAGGTTTCTGCGGCGCGTTTACCACCTTTTCCTCCCTGATTTTCGAGTCCTGGTATCTGGTGAAGCAGCACGGATTTGTGCCCGCGTTCGCGAATATTGGCTTGAGCCTGCTTGCAGGTTTCGTGTTTTTCGGTGTTGGTTTCTGGGCAGGCCATTTTTCAAAAACTTAGCCTTTTTTAATTACAAGCCGATTTCAGCCAAAAAAAACCCAAAAAACGACTATTTTCCGCTTCCCCCTGCTATAAGCTGTTCTATAGAGTAAAAAGCCCCATTTTGGCTACTTGCCTGGTGTAAAGCCATGTGTTACTTTTTACACACGAACGGGATACAACTTACATATCGCCCGAACTTTAACCCTTATAAAACTATGAACAAAGACGTTCACAAAAAGATTACTGCGCTTTTCACCGCCCTTGTTTTTGCCTTCAGCCAGCCCATTACACTTCCTTCAGCGCTGGCACAGGACCGGGAATTTGAAGTCCCGGCGGCTCCAGAAGGTTTTCAGCTCGATCTTCCATCTGACCTTGGTACTGTCCAGAACCTGATTTCCGGCAAGGGACCTGTCCTTGTTCATATTCAAACGGCTCACGGCAATTACGGCGCCCAAAAGAAGATCCAGGCCATCCTTCATTATTTGAAGGACAACTACGGCATTAGTACTCTCTTTGTAGAAGGCAGCGCTTCACAGCTTGAACCCGGCCTTCTGAATTTCTTCCCGGACAGAAAAGAAGTCAGCGTTGAAATCGCTGACAACTTGGCCAAAAAAGCGGTGGTTAAAGGTTCCGAAATTTTCCTTCTTGAAGATCCGGGCGCCCAAGCGTTCGGCGTAGAAGACCTGAAGTCCTACATTGCCAACGGTGAAGCTTTTCGCGCGGTCCTGACCCAGCAGGAAAAAAGCGAAAAATTCCTGGCGGACATGGACGTGCAGATTGAAAGGCTTTCAAGCCCCTACCTGAGCAAGGACCTTAAAGAATTTCTCAAAAGGCTGGATGATTATGAAATCAGGAAGACCATCCAGCTTTCCGAATGGATCACCTACCTGAAAGGCCGCGCTTCTGAAGTGCTGAAGGTTGATGTTTCCGATCCGCGCTACCAGATCGACTGGCCCATGTTGCTGCGCATTCTGAAGCTCAAGGAGTTCGAATCCCGCATTGACTCAGCTTCTTATATAAAGGAAAGAGGCGAGTTCCTGAAAGCCATCAAGGGTGTTCCGGAAGATGTTTATAACCGTATTGAAAAGCTCCTGACCTCCTCGCTTTCCCAGAACCAGCTGCCTGACCCGGAGACCGGCCTCTTGTTTGAAAATATGGTGGAGGCGCTGCCGGACAATTTTGATTTCTCCGCTTACCCGAACGTTAAAATTTTCATCGGCCATTTGATCCTGCAAAGCGAGCTCAAAGCCGACCGCCTGTTTAGCGAAATCAGCCTGCTGACCGATAAAATTTCCCAGAAACTCGCGCAGACCCGGGAAGAGCAAAAACTCCTTGTCCTTTTCAAGGACCACCGCCTGCTGAAACAGCTTTTCAGCCTGGAGCTGACCCCGCGCGATCTTGAAGCCATCCTTCAGAGAGGGGAAGAAGCCCGCCCGAAAAATTTGGCGGCTGCTTTCACGCAAATCAACGACGCCAAGCGCGTCCGCGACGCCGAATTCACCCACGTGGAAGAAATTGACGCGTTGTATGACCGCGCTGTTGAATTTTATGACTGGGCCCGCAAGCGCGATAAATCCATGATCGATAATATTGAAAAGCGCATGGCCCAAGCCGGCTTGAACAAAGCCGTGGTTATCACGGGCGGTTTTCATGCCGGCCCGTTCAAGGAACATTTCCAGGGCCAGGGTTATAACTACGCTCTGATTTCGCCCCGCATCACCAGCTTCGAAGGCCACGACGCCTACGTGCAGGCCGCGCTGATGAAAGGTTTGAATTTTATTTCCCGGTTCACATGGGAAGATCCACTTCTTGAAGATCCGACACTGGCGCGTTCTACGCAGGTCACTGAACTGCTGCGCACGGAAGTTAAAACGGTCGCGACCAGTTTTGATATTCCCCAGGCTGAAATCGACACCGCTTTCCAGCAGGCCCTGGACCGCGCTAATCGCCGTTCCGAAGTTTCAACAGTTCGCTCGGAAACGCGCGTCAAAATGCCTAAGATCTCACCGTCTGTTTTCTATAAAGGTTTCAGGGACAGGCACCGCAAGCTTTACGCTTTTGTTCCCGCTGACGGTAAACGTTCCGTGGTGGTCAAGGTGGGCGGAAAAGGCATTGAAGCAAAGACCCTTCTTCCAAACGGTACCTTCAGCAGAGAACCCCGCGGGATTATTCCCCAGTACCGTCAGGACGCACCTCCGGGCGCGGGTAGTAAAAAGCTGTTTGACCTGATCAGGGAAAAAGTTGATTACACTAAATTCGGCGGTGAAGACAGATTTCAGGCTGAACTTAAAAGATATCAGGACATAACCGTTCGTGAGATGGCCAAAGCCGGTTTTTCACTCATCCAGGACATGATGAAGGAAGCGGGCGTTGATACCACTACGGCCGATGATATTCTCGCATTCCTCAAAGGCATTGACGTCATTGGTTTTACCACTCCAGGTATTTTTGACAGCAATGATCCCGATGCCGTTTTTGTTTTTGATTCGCAAAACCCGCCTTTTCGCAAAGGCGCTTCTATGAAAAAAGAGCTTATAAACGCGCTCATGGCTATTTTTACCAGTACTTATGCTTCCCTTGGCACCGCTTATGATTTTGAAGAGTTGCTTGATGGCAAAGTCCGGGTTGTCCGGGACGTTGAAGCTTCAGGCATGGCGGAAGTTGGGCCGCACGGTACGGTGCCGGGTGGTAAAAACATCCTTTATGTCAGTCTTGCTGAAGAGCGTATTGCCGGAAGCATTATTCAGAACGGCAAGCCTGTGAGCGGAGGTCTTCCTTTACGGC
>CAZKMJ010000021.1:11486-20167 GCA_964553835.1 uncultured bacterium | reverse complement strand
TCACGCGCGAAATCCACTTCAACCGCCCAATCCCCAATTTCCAGCGGTTTTTTGATTCCAAGCAGGGAATAAATCTGATTCCACTTTCGTTTTTTTTCCAGCTTTTCGTGGAACGTTTTTATTTTGTCCCAGACGCGGACAGGAAGGTCCTCTAAAAATTTTTTCATTATCTGAAAATTTTAAATTGAAGCATACGCCCGATCAACTGCGCTGATTGTTCAGTAAAGCGGATTGCGGCTTCGGCGATAAAAAGGTCGGCGTTGTTGATTTTTTTCCCGCGATATTTCAATCCCCATCGTACCGGAAAATAAAACAAACACCGCGCGCCAAGAGCAAGGATAGTCGTGCCCAACTTTCTGAAATGCGAAGAAAGGGGCACATAATCACTTTTCCTGTAATCGTTGTTTTTTAAATGCGGTATGTTTGTCCCAAGCCGGAGATTGCGCTTGAAGATGTCATAGAGAGAAGAAGGATTTTTGTGATAAACCACAGCATCTAACTGGAGCCTGAATGAAAACCGACCGCTTCGCAGCGCCCTCTCCAGAAAATCGGAATCTCCGCCGGAGCTCACGTTTTCTCTGAAGCCGCCAAGGCTTTCAAAACATTCTCGCGTTATGGCGCAGTTGCAAGTACGCATTCCGATAAAACCCTCTATTTTTTTCCCGCGGAATGAAAGCATTTCGTTGCTATAGTAACTTTCAATAACATTGGCTGGTTTCTGGATTAGAACATCGCCGATAAAGATTCCGGTATTCTTCTCTTTCCATCCGGACACAAGCTGAAGAAGCCAGTCTTTTCGGGCAATACAGTCCGAATCTGTAAAAGCGAAAACCTCCCCCGTGGCAATTCTTGCGCCTGCGTTTCGCGCGCCGTAAGCATTGAGGATTTTTAGTTCCCGGATAAATTTAATTTTACCCGCGTCCGCGAATTTTTTTAGGATTTCAGGGGTTGAGTCGCGCGATCCATTGTCGACCGCAATGATCTCAAAAGGCGCGGGATATTCTTGCGCCGTCAAGGAGTCAATACAGTTCCCTATTGTTTTTTCGCGGTTCAGGACGGGAATGATGATAGAAATTTTTGGCAACGACATGTCAAATCGTTTATCGGCGTTCAACAGGAAGTTCTGGATTTCTTTTCAAATCTTGCTGGAAATGTAACGGTGAAGATCCTCGTAATTGAAGGGTTTGCTAAGAATATCACCAGTGTCACGATCCCGCGCTTCAATAGAGTCCCCGTAACCTGTCAGAAAAATAATGGGTGTGTTTGAAAAATTCTTTACGCTCTTGATCCGCCGCGCGGTTTCAAAACCATTCATGCCTGGCATGTCAACGTCCAGCACAATCAGGTCGATGGAATTATTTTCAGCTGCGGCCCTGACTGCTTCCCCGCCATTGGACGCGGGCACCGTATCATAGCCCCAGGCATTAACCAGCGTTGTGATAAATTTTACGATCTCCGGGTCATCGTCAGCGACAAGAATCTTTTTTTTCGCGATCCCGCCCGTTTTGGGCGCACGCAAAGTTTCGGATGCGTGAACTGGCAGTTCCACAAAAAAAGTCGTTCCTTTCCCCGTTTCGCTCTCTACCGCAATTTTACCGCCATGCATATGGACAATGGACTGGACCAGACTAAGGCCAAGTCCCGTACCCTTACCCGCAGGTTTCGTCGTAAAGAAAGGTTCGAAGATCTTACCCATGCTTTCTTTGGGGATCCCCGGGCCGTTGTCTGTTACAAAAGTCTGGATCACATGCCCGGCTTGATACAAATGAAGGATAAGTTCACGCGGCTCCCGGCGTTCACGCAGCGCTTGCCAGGCGTTTACGATCAAATTCTGAAAAACACTTTGGATCTGGTCAGGGTCCGCTTCAATGTCCGGGCAATGATCTGGAAATTTTTTTGTGATCTTGATCTGGTCCGCGGAAAACTCCAAAGACAGGTTTTCCAGGATCATGTCCAGAATAGAGCATATATTGACGAGTTTTAGCTTGGGTTTGTCTTTGCGCGAGTAAGTCAAAAGATCGCGCACGGTTTTGCCGCACCTCTCCGCCTGGCGGCAAATAATCTCCAGGCTTTTGCGACTTTCCTCGCCGGTCTTTTCAGACAAAAGTCTTTTGGCGTACCCCTGGATGGTAATCAATGGGCTGTTAAGTTCATGAGCGGCACCGGCAGTCACTCGCCCCACAGAAGCGAGTTTCTCCGCCTGGATCAACTGCTCCTGAGTGTCCTGAAGTTTTTGGTAGGCTGCCTCGACTTCACGTTGCTTTCGCTGGGCCTGGGTTTTTCCGGTTTCAAGCGACCAGACTAGAATGCCGGCACATGCGGAAAAAAGGCTGCCCATGGCCAGGATCAGGTTACTGATCAGAGTGCGGTCAAGTGGATCATTCGAGTTGAAATAGTGGTCCCAGGTCAGGAAGGTAAAAAGAAGGCAGACCAGGAAAATAAAAAGCGAAAAATGGAGTTTGTGTTTTGACTTCTTTTCGTCAGGCATTGTCACCTTAAAAAGATGGCGGAGGAGGTAGGATTCGAACCCACGAGACCCTTGCGGGTCTAACGGTTTTCAAGACCGCCGCATTCGTCCACTCTGCCACTCCTCCGATACAGCAGGCGGCTTTCCCTAAGCCGCCGCTGAATCGCACCCAATCATCGGATTGGGTGCGTGGACATTAACCCAAACCTTTCAAATACGGCCTCAGCGCCTTGGGAAACTGATCGATAGAATCGTCCTTGGGCTGGATATTTTCAAGCAGGCACAGCACCACGCGGGCAAGAGCCACTCCGGAACCGTTCAGTGTGTGCACATATTCCGGCTTGGAGGTTTTTTCCCTGCGAAACCGGATATTGGCACGCCTCGCCTGAAAATCCCAAAAGGTGCTGCAGCTTGAAACCTCAAACCATTTTTCAGTTCCTGGAGCCCAAGCTTCAAGATCATAACATTTCGCGGCTGAGAAGCTCATATCTCCGGAACCCAAAAGCACAACACGGTAATGAAGCTCAAGCGCTTGCAGGACGGCCTCCGCGTTTTGCACCAGAGATTCAAGTTCATCGAGAGAATCTTCTGGCCTAACAAACTTGACCATTTCGATTTTATCGAACTGATGAACGCGCGAAAGGCCCTTTGTGTCTTTTCCGTAAGAACCCGCTTCCCTGCGGAAGCACGGGCTGTAAGCCGTGAATTTCACAGGCATGTTTTTTTCTTCGAGAACTTCGTCGCGAAGCAAATTAGTGACTGGCACTTCTGCTGTGGGGATGAGATAAAAATCATCATCTTTCAAACGGTACATATCTTCTTCAAATTTAGGAAGCTGGCCGGTGCCTGTCATAGAAGCGCGGTTAACCAGCGAGGGCGGCCACATTTCGGAATATCCGTGTTTCGTAGCATGAAGATCGATCATGAAATTGATCAGAGCACGTTCCAGCCGCGCCCCTAAATTTGTGTACACCGGAAAACCGGCGCCTGTAATTTTACTGCCCCAGCCCATGTTCAACCAGCCCCTCTCGGTGCCAATCTGGACATGGTCCTTGGGTTTTTCCGTAAATTTTCGGGGTTCGCCCCAGGTCCTGACGATCTTATTGCCCTCCGTCCCCTTGGCTACAGGGACGCTTTCATGGGGCATATTTGGGATAACCCACATTAAAGAATCTATTTTTTGGGTATATCCCTCCACTTTATCGTCAATTTCTTTGATTTTTTGGGATATTGACTTTAGAGAGGCAATCAGCTCATTTGACTGGTCGTTCTTGCCTTCCTTCTTCAGGCGGGTGATGTCTTCGTTGGCGGCATTGCGCTTGGCCTTGAGGTCTTCGACTTCCTGCAGGCAGGCGCGCCGGTCCTTATCCAGGCGCAGAAGCTCATCAACGTCGACCTTGGCGTTCTTGGCAGCCAGACCTTTGCGGAAAAGGTCCTGATTATCGCGGATCCATTTAATATCCAGCACGCCGGCTCCTACTTCTTTTTCTTGCCGCCCTTGGCGTCTTTCTTCGCGTTTTTCGCGTCCGCTTTGGCAGGCTTTTCGTCTTCGTCGTCTTTGACATCGCCAAGATCAAGCTGGCCGGTCACCGTTTCATCATCATCGTCTTTTTCAACCACGCGAGCCGCGGCTGCGACTTTGTGGCCGTCTTTCAGGCGGATGCAGCGTACGCCTTGCGCATTGCGTCCGGAAGTGCGGATCTGGTCCACAGGGCAGCGGACAACCATACCGCCGGTTGTGACAATAACGATTTGATCTTCTTCCTTTACGGTCAATACGTTGACAACTTTTCCGTTTTTGGGAGTGACTTTAACGTTGATGATACCTTTACCACCACGGGACTGAATGCGGTATTCGCCAAACTTGGTTTTCTTGCCGAAACCGAGCTCGGTAATGCTGAGCGCGGTCGCTTCCTTGTCGACAACTTCCATCGCGATGATTTCATCTTTTTTGTCGATGTTCATGCCGCGCACACCGGAAGCCGTGCGTCCCATGTCACGAGCCTGCGCTTCATTAAAGCGGATGGCTTTACCGGAATTAGTCGCCAGGAATATCTCGTCCTTGCCACTGGTGATTTTGCAGGAAACCAGCTCGTCCTTGTCACGCAGCGTGATTGCGTTAATACCGGTGGAGCGCGGACGCGAGTACTGGATCAGATTGGTTTTCTTAATCACACCATTTTTGGTGACCATGAGCACGTAATGCTTGTCATCGTATTCCTTGACCTGCAGGAAGCTGGAAATGCTTTCTTCCGAACTCAGGGCGAGAAAATTGACAATGGCCTTGCCCTTGGCCTGGCGGGATGCCTGGGGAATTTCATAGGCTTTGCGCCAGAAACAACGCCCCTTGTTAGTGAAGAACATAATGGAGTCGTGTGTGGAAGCAAGGAACATATGCTCCACAAAGTCATCATCGTCCTTCATGCCGCCGCCGGTCACGCCCGTACCACCGCGCTTCTGTTTGCGGTACATGGTCACGGGAATGCGCTTGATGTAGCCCTGGCGGGAAAGCGTGATGATCACGTCTTCTTCGGCAATCAGGTCCTCGATTTCGATCTCCTCTTCCGCGGCTACAATCTGCGTGCGGCGCTCATCACCATATTTCTTCACGAGCTCGTCGCTCTCTTCCTTGATGATGTGTAAAACTTTCGCGCGGCTCTTAAGCACTGAACGGTAATACTCGATGCGCTTGATCAACTCTGCGTATTCTTCATCGATTTTTTCACGTTCCAGCGCGGTCAAACGCTGCAGCTGCATTTCCAGGATTGCCTGGGCCTGCACCGCGGTCAGCTTGAAGTTATCAAGAAGTCCCTGCTTGGCCTGCTCGGGGCTTTTGGAAGAGCGGATGACCTTGATGACTTTGTCGAGGTTTGCGATCGCAATCTTCAAACCTTCTAAAATATGCGCTCGCTTTTCCGCTTTGTCCAAATCATAGCGGGTGCGGCGAGTAATAACATCCACGCGGAATTCGATGAAGTTTTCAAGCACCTGTTTGATATTCAGAACGCGCGGCTGGCCGTCAACAAGGGCCAGCATAATCACGCCGAAAGTTTCCTGCATCTGCGTGTGTTTGTAGAGTTGGTTAAGCACGATCTGGGCTACGGCGTCACGTTTGAGCTCGACAACAACGCGCATACCTTCGCGGTCTGATTCATCGCGAATATCGGAAATACCTTCGACCTTTTTAGATTCCACCAGGCCAGCGATGGACTGGATCAGATTGGATTTATTAACCTGATACGGAATTTCCGTGATCACGATCGCGTCTTTTTTACCGCCGGTTTCAATGCTTGCTTTGGCGCGGATGACAATTCGGCCGCGGCCTTTTTCATACGCATCGCGAATACCTTCACGGCCCAGGATCATGCCGCCGGTCGGAAAGTCAGGGCCTTTGATGATCTTGGTCAGGTCCTTGACCGTAACAGCCGGATTTTCGATGATCGCGAGAATGCCGGAAATGACTTCTTTTAAATTGTGGGGAGGAATATTCGTGGCCATGCCGACCGCGATACCGCTTGAACCATTGACCAGAAGGTTGGGAATACGGGCCGGAAGAAGCAGCGGCTCCTGAAGTGACTCGTCAAAGTTCGGCCCGAAATCGACTGTTTCTTTTTCGATATCATTCAAAAGTTCGTTCGCGACAGAATCCAGGCGCACTTCGGTGTAACGCATGGCCGCCGGATTGTCGCCGTCAACAGAACCGAAGTTTCCCTGGCCGTCGACCAGTGGATAGCGAAGTGAAAAGTCCTGCACCATGCGGACCAGCGCGTCATAAACGGAAAGATCGCCGTGCGGGTGGTATTTACCCAGCACTTCCCCGACTACGCGGGCTGATTTTTTATAAGGCCGGTTGGACGCAAGACCCAGTTCGCTCATGGCATAAAGGATGCGGCGGTGCACGGGTTTCAGGCCGTCACGCACGTCAGGCAGAGCGCGGCCCACAATTACCGACATCGCGTAATCGATGTACGAGTTTTTCATCTCGTTTTCGATGGGCTGCGGAACAATTTTTTCGTTCATTGCGTACAAATTTTCATCTGCCATTTTTTATTTTTCCTTTTTTTTACGGGCTTAGCACCGGCACCAATGTGCCGGTACAGCCCGGGGCAATTAATGAATATGTCTCCGGGCTAGACGTCCAGATTGCGGACAAGTCTTGCGTGGCTTTCGATAAATTTACGGCGGGGCTCGACCTGGTCGCCCATCAGCACCGTGAACATTTCATCCGCGGCCACCGTGTCTTCAAGCGTAACTTTCAGGACGGTGCGCGTTTCCGGGTTCATGGTGGTTTCCCAGAGCTGCGTCGGGTTCATTTCCCCCAGACCTTTGTAGCGCTGGATGTTCATGCCGTCCTTGGCCCGCACCTTGACCCACTCAAGCGCGGCGCGCAGGGATTTCACATTTTCAGATTTCTTCGCGTCGCTAATTTCAAAAAATTCGCCTTCCCGTTCAAGGTAGTCCTTGATCTCAAGATCGAATTTCGCAAGGCGCTTCTTGGCCTTTTCAAATTCAGCCGCTTCCGGAATTTCAACCCAGTCGAACGGATCCTGTTCCACTTCTGGTGCCGCTTCGCCTTCCTTGCCAGCGTTGTTTTCCTTGGGCGCAGCGCCGCCTTTTTTCTTTGTCCACTTGGCAATGAAATCGTCCTGTTCGGCCTTCGAGTAAAGGAAGGTCTGAAAATTTTCCTGAGCGACGCGCACAAAAAAGGTCGGGAAACCTTTTTTCGCGTCTTCAGCCGAAAGGAAATGTTCCAGATTAATGCTGTGGCGGGTAATGGCCCGCTCCAGGTCTTCGACGGCCTGGGTCAGGTCCAGGATTTCCCGCAGTTCTTTGCCGGAAAAATCACCCTTTTTCTTGTTCTTTTTAAATTTCACGGATTCCAACCCCATGTCGAGCAGGATGCCGTTCATTTTTTCTTCGTTCTGCACATATTCTTCATGCTTGCCGCGCTTCACTTTAAAAAGCGGGGGCTGGGCAATGTAAATGTGCCCGCCTTCGATCAGCTTGCGCATCTGACGGTAGAAGAAAGTCAGAAGAAGTGTGCGGATATGACTGCCGTCCACGTCGGCGTCGCACATCAGAATGATTTTGTGATAACGCAGTTTTTCCAGGTTAAATTCTTCGGAAATGCCCGCTCCAACAGCGGTGATGATGGTGCGAATTTCTTCGTTGGATAAAACTTTGTCGATGCGCGCTTTTTCAACGTTGATGATTTTACCGCGCAGGGGCAGGATGGCCTGGAAGCGGCGGTCGCGACCCTGTTTGGCCGAGCCGCCGGCTGAGTCACCTTCGACCAGATAAATTTCGCAGTTTTTGGGGTCGCTGTCCGAACAGTCCGCCAGTTTTCCCGGCAGTGACGCAGAATCCAGCGCGCCTTTGCGGCGGGTCAGTTCACGCGCTTTTCTCGCGGCTTCACGCGCGCGAAGCGCAAGCGTTGCTTTTTCAACGATCTTGTTGGCGATCGGCGGATTTTCCTCGTAAAAAGCGGTCAGACCTTCATACACAACGGAATAAAGAATGCCTTCCACTTCACCGTTGCCGAGTTTGGTTTTCGTCTGACCCTCAAACTGCGGCTGAGGAACTTTTACGCTGACAACAGCCGTCAAACCCTCCGTCAGGTCGGTACCGGAAAGTGATCCCTCAATCCCCTTCAGCATGTCCTTGTTTTTGGCATACTGATTGGTCGCGCGGGTCATGGCCGTTTTAAAACCAGAAAGGTGCGTACCGCCTTCAACGGTGTTGATGTTGTTGGCGAATGAAAAAACTTCTTCGCTATAGGAATCGTTGTACTGCAGCGCGACTTCCGCCTCGATTCCGTCTTTGGTCCGGTTAACATAGAAAATTTTGCGGTGCAGCGGGTTTTTGTTCCGGTTCAAATATTCGATGAACTCGGAAATGCCGCCCTTGTATAAAAAGACCGTTTCCTTGATGTCCTTTTTGCTGCGCTCATCGCGAAGCGTGACCTTGATGCCTCTATTCAAAAACGCGAGTTCGCGCAAGCGGTTTGCAAGAATGTCGTAGCTGAATTCAATGACAGGGAAAATCTGTTTGTCCGGCATAAAAGCGACGGTCGTGCCGTGGTCCTTGGTCTTTCCCGTGACCTTGACTTTGCCCATGGGTTTGCCGCGTTCATAACGCTGTTCATGCACGCCGCCATCCCGCTTGACTTCAACTTCGCACCATTCGGAAAGCGCGTTAGTGACGGAAACGCCGA
>CAZKMJ010000021.1:0-11476 GCA_964553835.1 uncultured bacterium | reverse complement strand
CGACGCCGTGAAGGCCGCCGGAAACGCGGTAGGCTTTATTATCAAATTTACCGCCGGCGTGAAGCGTGGTCATAACGACTTCAAGCGCAGATTTTTTCTGCCCTTTGTGTTCGTCAACCGGAATACCGCGGCCATCGTCAATGACCTTGCAGCTGCCGCCCTCCTGAAGGACAACCGTTACGCCTGTCGCGTGTCCCGCAAGCGCTTCGTCGATGGAATTGTCCACCACTTCATACACAAGGTGGTGGAGACCCCGAGTGGTGGTGTCGCCGATGTACATGCCGGGCCTCTTACGTACAGCCTCAACACCCTCGAGCACCTGAATCGTTGTCGAATCATACTTGTGGGCGGATTCGGTTTTCTTGTCCTTAGGCAACGGTTTCTCCTTTTTATTTTCAACTTTCGGCATTTAAATTTCTCCTAGCGCAGCTGTCCGACTTTAATCCGAATGGTTTTGACCGCGTCTTCCCCCAGGACCGCTTGTGTCCTTTTTAAAAGAGACGGGCCGTATTTCTGTTTCAACTCAAACGCAAGCGTTGACTGGTCGACCCATACAAGCAGGTCTCCCCTTTCACTCAGCACAGGTTTTGTGTGCGGCGCAATTTTCGGCCCAGCGATCGACGGCCAGGCCGTTACAAGCTTGCTGCGTTTCTGTTTTTCCGGGTCCTGTTGAAGACCACGAAGAACACCGGCGAGCAGATCTTTTATCAGCTCCACTTAATTCAGCTGCATGGGCATGACCACGTACAAATATCCGTCCTTGCCCTTGAGCAGCCCCGGTTTGTCCGGGTCTGTCAGCGAAAATGAAATTTTGTCGATGTCGAGATTTTTAAGCGCGTCGATCAGGTAATGCGGATTGAAACCAATCGCGAGCTCTTCGCCCGTGACATCCGCGATCAATTCTTCTTTCGCTTCACCCAGATTAGGGGAGCGCGAGGAAACCAGGATTTTACCTTTGACGAAATCAAGTTTCACGGCCGGCGCGTCCGGAGAGGTCAGGAGCGCAGTGCGACGGATGGCCTGAAGAAATTCTTCTCGATTGGCGGAAGATGTGGTTTTTTCACCTTTGGGAATGACCTGCTCATAGTTCGGGAAGTGCCCTTCAATCAAACGGGACGCGAGAAAAGTTTCACCCACGTTGAAAACGACCTGATTCTGAGAGGGAATGATCTGCAGGACACCGTCCCAAGTCAGCAGTTTTACAAGTTCCTGCACAGCTTTGACCGGAACAATCATCTCAACTTTTTTTCCACCCTTACTTTCAAATTCTTTTTCCGTGTACGCCAGTCTGCGGCCGTCTGTTGCTACAAACCGGATTTTTCCACCACTCACTGAAATCAAAACACCGTTTAACACATAGCGGGTTTCGTCGTAAGAAATCGCGAACGAAGTCAGCGCAAGACTTTCTTTCATCACCGCCTGATCAATTTCAATCGCATCTTTTGGCGACCATTCAGGAAGTTTTGGATAGTCTTCCTTGCTTAATCCCATAATCTTAAAAAATGATTTTCCCGCCCTGATATTGACGGCATTATTCTTGGCAACTGTAATCTCAACCTCCCCTTCGGGAAGCTCACGAATGATCTCATGAATTTTTTTGGCGGGAACCGTAATACTTCCCTCTTTTACCACTTCTACCGGAACATGGGTCGAAATTCCAACTTCAAGATCGGTTCCAACAAGACGTAATTGGTCTTTGGTGGTTTCAAGAAGAATATTGCTCAGGATGGGGAGTGTGTTGGCTTTCTGAGCCGTGACGCCACCGACCAAGGCGAGGCCCTTTAACAAATTACTTTTGGAGACTTTAATTTCCATAAACACTCCTTACTATAAGGCTTTCTATTTTAACAAAACAGTTGTCGTATTAATAGGACTTGTTATTATGTTGATAACTTCACTAAAGTATTTAAAATAAACAACTTATAAACTTTAGAACTTGTTGATAATTAGGAGCCCTTTTTCAACAGATCTTTGAGTTCGTCGATTAAACGCCGGGTCTCCATATTTTGGTCAATTTCTGTCCCCAGCTTATTCACAGCATGTAAAACGGTTGTGTGGTCACGTCCACCAAAATACTCGCCGATCTCTGGTAAAGAATGACCGGTAAGGGTACGTACCAGAAACATGGCAATCTGCCGCGGCCGCGCAATTGAGCGGCTTCTACGCTTCGCGCGAAGGTCCGCAACCTTCAAATGAAAAAATTCTGCCACAATTCTCTGGATCTGATCAATGCTGATTTTCTGTTCCTCTTCTTTAAGTGAATCTTTCAGCACTTCCTGGGCTGCTTTAATGTCCAGACGTTGCTGCGTTAATGTGCAATAAGCGACCACACGGATTAAAGCACCTTCGAGTTCGCGGATATTTGACCGGATCTTGCTTGCGATAAAAAAAGCAACATCATCAGGAACGGCAACCGTCTCTTTCTCCATTTTCTTCTTTAAAATAGCCACCCGCGTCTCAAAATCAGGAGGTTGAATGTCTGTCACAAGCCCCCAGCCAAAACGCGAAACCAATCGCTCTTCCAGGCCCGGGATATCTTTGGGCGGCCTATCGCTGGAGACGACAATCTGTTTGTGAGCGTCGTAAAGCGCGTTAAAGGTGTGGAAAAATTCTTCCTGTGTCGCTTCTTTCTCAGCCAGGAAATGAATGTCGTCAATCAGAAGAAGGTCCAGAGACCTGTATTTATTGCGAAACTGGTGAGTAGAGCGGTTCTGGATTGAAGAAATCAGGTGATTGGTAAATTTTTCGCTGGAAATATAAAGAACACGGAAATCCGGGTTTTTCTTTTTTATTTCATGCGCAATAGACTGCATCAGGTGGGTTTTTCCCAAACCGACCGGCCCGTAAATGAAAAGAGGGTTGTATTGCCGGGCTGGAGCCTCACAAACTGCCATGGAAGCAGCGTGGGCAAAACGGTTACCCGGTCCCACCACGAAGTTATCGAAATTGTACTTGCTGTTCAGGTCATATTCCCGTGTTTCGGGAGCGCCGGGTTTAGGGAAAGAAACAGGCCTGGAAAGCAGGGTGTTTTTCACAGGTTCTTCAACTTTATAGTCGATTGAACGCCTCTGGCCCGTGATTTCTTCAATGGCGGACTGAATCAGGTTCTCATAGTGGTTTTTAAGCCACTGCCCAAAATAAGCATCGGGCACGGCCAGCTTGACGGTGGAATCCGTGATTTCCCGGCAATTGACAGGATCAAACCAGGTGCGGAAAGACTGCTCGCTTAATTCTTTGCCCAGAACATCGCGGACTTTTTCCCAAATGGAAACCGGATCGATTTTAGGCTCTGAAACTTTATCCACAGAATATCAACAATTTCTTATTAGTTATAAACAGTTTATTAACAGATAATAAACAAAGGGGTTAGGTGAAATTTCATGCTCATTCTACCCTTCCCCGCCAAAATGTCACGGGAATTATTTAATATTTTTAAGATGGCCCTTCAGATTGCGGCCCCGTTCATTGACTCAACTCCGGATTCTGTTATAATCTCGCTCCTGTAACCCAAATTCAAATCAAAACTTGTAAATGAAAAGAGCAAACAGTGAGCAAAAGAACTTACCAGCCTTCTAAAAGGAAACGCCGCAACAAGCACGGCTTTCTGGCCCGCACCCGCACCAAGGGTGGCCGCAAAGTGCTGAGCCGCCGCAGGAAAAAAGGGCGCAAGCGCTTGATCCCGATTTACCCTTCTTAAGTCTTCCTTTGAATCAGACCCTGGGCCGGAACCAGAGAATCAGGAAAAAGCAGGAGTTTAAACTTCTGTTTGATGAAGGAAAAACGGCGCGGGGCCGGCTGTTCATGATCTGGGCCCTTGAAAAGAAACCGTCTGGTCTTTCCAGCTGCGGCTTTATGGTCAGCCGGAAAACAGACGTCAGGGCTGTCGGAAGAAATCTCTGGAAAAGAAGGATGCGCGAAGCATTCCGGCGTAATCAGCATTCGTTCAAGCCTGGCATCGCGGTCCTTTTCAAGGCGAAGGGCGGTATGAAAGCCCCGCCTTACCGGGAAATAGAAAAAGAACTGAAAATGCTTTTGGGAAAGCTGAATCTACTGAAATGAAACAAAGCCTTATTTTTTTTATCCGGGCCTACCGTGCGGTCATTTCCCCTTTTTTGGGAAATCGCTGCCGTTTTTATCCTTCGTGCTCGGAATACACGCAGCAAGCGCTTAACCGAAAAAATATTTTTCATGCCGCCGCGCTTTCTTTCTGGCGCGTGCTCAGGTGCAACCCATTAAGTTCTGGAGGCTTTGACCCCGTTGAGTAACCGGATGGATAAAAATTATTGGCTTGCACTCGTTCTCTCCATGATGATCCTGATTGGCTATCCGTGGGCCCTCAGGAAAATGGGCATTTGGAAATCGCCAGAGCCTAAGCCCGCCTCCCAAGTTGTTGAAATAAAAGAAGATGCCCCCGCTGCCAGCGCTCCGCAAAGCCCGCTGGCCGCAGCGGAAACTGTCATCGAAAAGCCGGCGGCACCCGCGCTGGTTACAGCCTCCAACGGGATTTATGAGCTGGAATTTTCAACTCTTGGCGCGACTGTTACCCGGTTGAAATATCTGGGTGAACCAGACAAACCCGCAAAAACCAACACGGTATTTTATGAAGGCGATCTCGCCAAACCCGGTCTTTTCAGCGTTCGCCTCAGCCAGGAAACCATCGATCTCGGACGTTCTGTTTTCAAGGCAGGCGCGCAGACACAAAATTCCTGGGAATATATTTTTGAAAAACCCAGCCATTTCCGAGTTACCAAAAAATATACGCTCGATCCATCCCGCCCTGTGATCCAGCTGTCGATCACACTTGAGAATCTAGCGGGAATTACTCAGAATTTTCCAGTGGAGCTGGATTACGGTCTCGAGTTCCAGCATGATGACCATAATGTGCATGCCGCGGCCATGACCGAGAAAGTTGTAGACGCTGACCCGAACAAAGTCCGCAAAAAAGGATTCTCAGTGTCTGAAAAGCTGGCATGGGCAGGCGTGCAGAAAAAATATTTTGCAATCCTGGCCAAGCCTGACTGGCAGGCCATCGGGACAACCGCGCGGGTTGAAGATAATATTCTTTGGGAAACTCTGCGCACCGAACCGGTGAGCGTGGCGCCCGGCCAGAAAGAAACCCGCCAGTTTTTGATTTACGCCGGCCCGCAGAAATACGAATATCTGAAAGAGTTCGGTTTTGACCCCATTTTTTCCCAGGGGTTTTTTGGCATGTTCAAAATCTGGCTTTTGCTGGCTCTTAAATTTTTGTACGGTTTTGTGCACAATTACGGCCTGGCCATTATCCTTCTGACCTGCGTCATCAAGCTGCTTTTTACGCCGCTGACCCATATGAGCTATGAGTCCATGAAGAAAATGCAGGCCATCCAGCCCAAGGTCAAAAATATCCAAGAGCGTTTCAAGAGCGATCCGCAAAAAATGAACAAGGAAATGATGGAGCTTTACAAGCGCAACAAGGTCAACCCTATGGGCGGGTGCCTCCCCATGCTGCTGCAGATCCCGATTTTTATCGCGTTTTACCAGGTTCTAAATGAAACCATCGAATTGAAAGGTGCGCCCTTTATTTTCTGGATCCACGATCTTGCGCTTCCGGACCGGCTAGCGGCGCTGCCGTTTTCGCTACCCGTAATCGGCGACAGTTTTAATCTGCTTCCTCTCTTCATGATTGGTTCCATGGTTTGGCAGCAAAAGCTGACACCCCAGGCCGCGTCTTCTCCGGAGCAGCAGCAGATGATGAATTTCATGCCGTTGATTTTCGGCTTTATGTTCTATCAGATGCCTTCAGGCCTGGTGCTTTACTGGTTTGTGAACAACATGTTGACCATCATGCATCAGGTTTTTATCAAGCGCATGGTCATCGCTCTTCTTCCTGAAGACCAATAGGATTCATGTCTTATTGCGGCGCCGTCACCGCTTAAGAAAAGCGGTGTGCGGCAGCCACAGTAAAACCCAGATTCAAAAATTCCCCTGCAGTTCCGGTAGTTTTCAATGAGTGAAAATTCAAAAAAATTTGACGTGATTGTTGTCGGCGCCGGCCACGCTGGGATCGAAGCGTGTTTGTCTGTCGCACGCTGCGGATACCAGGTCCTTCTGCTGACCATGGATAAGGAAGCGATTGGCCGGATGTCCTGCAATCCCGCGATCGGCGGTCTGGCCAAGGGTCATGTGGTCCGTGAAATTGACGCGCTTGGCGGCGAAATGGCCAAAGCTATTGATGCCACCGGCATTCAATTTCGCATGCTCAATCGCTCCAAGGGACCGGCTGTGTGGGCGCCGCGCGCGCAGGCGGATAAAAATCAATACAGCCTTTACATGCGCCGGATTATCGAAGCGGAAAAAAATATTCATCTGGTGCAGGGACAGGCCGTTGAGCTTTTGGTTGAGAATGGAAAATGTCTGGGAATCCGCGAAAAGGCCGGACGAGAATTTTTGGCAGAGTGCACCATTATCACGACCGGTACTTTCATGCAGGGCCTGATCCATGTGGGCGACGTGAATTATCCGGGCGGCCGGCGGGATGAAGCACCCTCTGTGGGCTTGTCAGCTTCCATGGCCGCGCACGGACTCGAAGTCATCCGTTTTAAAACGGGAACTCCTCCGCGTTTGCGCGCGAACACTATTAATTGGGCCGCGACCGAAGAGCAGCTTGGTGATAATCCCCCCTCGCCTTTTTCTTACCAGACCAAAGAATTAAAAGTCGAGCAGATGTCCTGTTTTATGACTTACACGAATGAGAAAACGCATGAAATTATTCGTGAAAATCTTCACCGCTCCCCTCTCTACGCCGGCCGAATTAAAAGCACGGGCCCGCGCTACTGCCCGTCTATTGAAGATAAAGTTGTAAAGTTTCAGGACAAAACACGGCACCAGATTTATCTGGAGCCCGAAGGCCGCGGCACGGATGAAGTTTACGTCAACGGACTTTCCACCAGCCTTCCCAAAGATGTTCAGCTTGCGGTCATTCATTCAATACACGGCCTGGAAAACGCGGAGATTGTGCGCTGGGGATACGCGATCGAGTACGATTGTTTTCCGCCCACGCAGCTGAAGCATTCGCTGGAGACAAAAAAAATCGAAAACCTTTTTCTTGCCGGACAGATTAATTGCACATCGGGCTATGAAGAGGCGGCTGGTCAGGGTTTGGTAGCTGGATTGAACGCGGTGCGCCGGTTGCGCAGCGAAGAGGTGTTTGTACTGGACCGCTCCGAAGCATATATTGGCGTTCTCATTGATGATCTAGTAACGCGAGGAACCAATGAGCCCTATCGCCTGTTTACTTCACGCGCTGAATACCGTCTGGTTCTTCGCCAGGACAATGCGGACGAGCGCTTGATGAAATACGGTTTTGATTTTGGGCTCATTCCAAAAGAAATTTATGAAGAAAGTTTAGCGCGCACAAATCGAGTGCGAGAAGAAGTCATGCGCTTAAAATCAACACGGTTTCAAAACGTGACGCTGGACCAGTTTTTGCGCAGACCGGAAGTTAATTTTAAATCTATGACGGAGGAAGCTCAATATGCCTGTGAGCTTATGTGTGAGGATGAAATCTTGCGCGTTGAAACCGAAGTGAAGTACGAAGGTTATATTACAAGGCAGTTTGCTGACATTCAGCGTTTCAAGAAATATGAAAAAAAGCAAATCCCGGAAAATTTTGATTACGCACTCATTAAAGGCATGAGCCGTGAAGCGCGCGAGAAACTTTCGCGTATCCGCCCCGCTTCAATAGGTCAAGCATCCCGAATTCCCGGCCTTTCCCCTTGCGACCTTTCCCTTCTTGCCGTTTCTCTTGGTAAAATATCAAAATTGTCCTAAATAGTTTATTTTATTATAGTTACACTTATATATTTCAAATGTTTCACGTGGAACAATTCAAGGTTTCCCCTCTTTTCACGATAATTTGACTAAAGACGAAATAGTGCTATAATCCGCTGAACTTACCCAATATTTTGAATGTTTCACGTGGAACATGGAGTCCCCATGAAAAAAGTCTTTGCATTTTGTAATCAAAAAGGTGGGGTTGGCAAAACGACGTCGGTTATCAATATCGCCGCGGCTTTGACCCAAAAAGGCTACAGGGTCCTAATCATTGATCTGGATTCTCAGGCAAATGCCACCAGCGGCCTTGGTCAGGAGAAACCCGAGATAGAATCCACAAGTTATCAACTGATTGTTGAAAACTCTAATGTCTCGGAAATTGTTCGCCAAACCGCTTTCGAAAATCTTTCCATTGTGCCGTCCAATATGGACCTGTCCGGCGCTGAATTAGAGCTTGTTAGTCAGATGCGCCGCGAATACAAGCTGAAAGACCGTATCTCGGAAGTTGCTGATAAATTTGACTTTATATTCCTGGATTGCCCGCCTTCGCTTGGCTTGATTAGCATTAATGCGCTAACAGCCAGTGATTATCTGATAATCCCGCTGCAGTGCGAATATTATGCCCTGGAGGGCCTGAGTCAGCTGATCAACACCTTCCAGCTTGTTAAGAAAAACCTGAATCAGGGGCTAGAAATTGGCGGGGTGCTTATGACGATGGCTGATTCAAGGACCAATCTGACCCAGCAGGTCATTGAAGAGGTAAAGGCCTTTTTCAAGGAAAAGGTGTTTGGCACCATTATTCCTCGTGCGGTGAAGTTGTCCGAAGCTCCGAGTTTTGGAAAGCCAGCTGTTTTTTATGATTCCACAAACCGCGGATCGAAAAGTTATTTTCAGGTCGCGGATGAATTTGAAAAGCGTTTCTCGAGCAGGGTAATCCAGCAAGGTAAAAAAGAGGAGCCCGCACCTCAGGCCGAACCTCAAACTCAGGAGAATCTGTCATGATCAAGAAGGCCCTCGGCAAAGGTTTAAGTGCTTTAATACCAGATAATTACATCAATGAACAGACAAAGGAAACTCCTGTCGTGCCCGCGTCGGTTTCCGCTTCGCCAGCACAGGAAGTCAGAGTCTCTGGCTTTCAGATGATTCCAATTTCTCAGATCATTCCCAACGTGGACCAGCCGCGAAAAGAATTTTCCGATGAAGCCATTAAAGATCTGGCGGCTTCCATCAAGGAGAAGGGAATTCTTCAGCCGGTCATTGTGACCAAAAGGGGCGAGAACCAATACATGCTGATTTGCGGAGAGCGGCGTTTTCGCGCTTCCACGCTTTGCGGCCTGACGGAAATCCCTGCTGTCATTAAAGATCTGGCCAAGGACGACTTCCTGGAATGGGCCTTGATTGAAAACATCCAGCGACAGGACCTGAATGCTATTGAAGAGGCCGAAGCCTACCGCCGGCTCGCTGAAGAACGCATGCTTTCTCAGGAAGAAATTGCGAAAAGGGTTGGAAAGGAACGTTCCACCGTTACGAATACTTTGCGCCTTCTCCGCCTTCCGGACGAAGTCCAGATTTACCTGGCTTCAGGCCAGCTTTCGGCTGGCCATGCCCGCGCCATTCTTGGACTTATGACCCCTGAGCATCAGCGTCAGATGGCAAAACGTATTGTTCAGGAGAATCTGTCGGTCCGCCAGGTGGAAGCTATCGTCAATCGCAGCAATGCTCATAAGCGCAAAGCCAAGACAGCCCGCCACTTACGTCCTGAAATCGTGGATCTTGAAACCCGCCTGGAGCGGCATTTGGGCACCGAAGTGAAGATTTACCCCAAAAAAAACCAGAAAGAAGGCCGGGTAGAGATCCGCTATTTCTCCCTGGATGATCTGGATCGGGTGCTTGAGAAATTAGGCCTCCCGAGAGGGTAAAACCGGGGGGTTTGCCCGATATTGACACCCCGGGGCGCTATGCTATAATTCTGCAACTTTTCCGCAGAGCACTTTGAGAAGATAATCCTTCTAACAATCCGGAAATCCAAAAGATGAAAAATACTTTGAGGAAATTTTTCGCCACTTTTTTGACGGTTTTTATAATGCTGGGTGCAACCGGCTGCGGAGAAATCAAGGAAAAAGACGGCGTTACCACGGTCAAAATCGCTTTCTGGGGCAGCCCTGAAGAAATCGATATCATCACCAATTCCATTAAGGAATGGCAGACCGCCCATCCCAAGATCAAGATTGTTTTCGAACACACTCCTTACACGGGGTATGACAGCAAGATCCTGACCCGCATCGCAGGCGGCGCGGCCCCTGATATTATTGCCACGGAAGTGGATTATTTTGTGACCTTCGCCAGCAAGAATGTGCTGGAAGATTTGACACCGTATTTTCTGAAGGCCACGGGCATTACCCAGAAAGACTTTTTTCCGACCATTCTTGACCGCTTCACGGTGGATGGGAAAGTGTACGCGGTTCCGCGTGACGTCGCGCCGTTCGCGTGCGTCTTCTATAATAAGGACCTGTTTGACGAAGCGCATATCGAATATCCAAAAGACGATTGGACCTGGGATGATATGCTTCGCGCCGCACGCGCCTTGACCAAAACTGACGCATCCGGCCGCATTACGCAGTATGGTTTTTATGGCTGGGCCTGGCAGGATTTTGTTTACGGTAACGGGGGAGCGTTGGTTGATAATGTGAAAAGTCCCACGCGCGTCCTGCTTGACGATCCCAAGACTGTGCAGGGCCTGCAGTTTTACGCTGACCTGATCAATCTTTACAAGGTTATGCCCACTCCTGTGGCTCTTTCGAATATGGGGATGGGCGTGGACCTGATGTTTGCCAGCGGCCGTCTTGCCATGTTCCTTTCGGGAGTGTGGGAAACACCGGGACTGCGCAATTACAATTTTAAATGGGACGTGGCCATGTTCCCGAAAAACAACCAGGGCGTGCGCGCTTTTGGTTCCGGCGGATCCGGCTACGCGATTTTGAAATCCTCAAAACATAAAGAAGAAGCATGGGAAGTTATCCAGGCGCTGACCGGCGCGACCGGCCAGACCCGTCTGGCGGAACGCGGCCTCGCGCAGCCTTCCCGCATGGACGTTGCGTCCGGACCCGCGTGGGCCACAAGCAAGGAACCGCCCGCGAACAAAAAAATGTTGAACGATGCTGTGAAGTATGTGGTGTTCAGCCCGTTTCATCCTCGCTGGCGTGAAATCGAGGAAAAGTATCTGAAGCCGCAGCTCGACCTGGTTTTTAACGGGAAGAAGACCGCGGCAGAGGTGGCGCAGCAGCTGGCGCCGCAGATGAACCAGCTTTTGCAATCCAACGAGTAACGTTTTACCAGTTTTAAAAATAACAAAATCTTGAAAGGATTTTAATTCAATGCCAAAGACAGCAACTATGAAAAAATCTAAACAGACATCAGCTTCCAGCGCTCCGGCGAAGGGCGGCAGAAAGTTTGAATCAAAATATGGTTATTTCACCGCGGACGGCCGCGAGTATGTGATCACGCGCCCTGATACGCCGCGCCCGTGGACCAACGTGATCTGCAACGGCGATTACGGTATGACCGAAACCCAGACCGGCTCCGGCTTTTCCTGGAGAGATAACTCGAACCTTTCCCGCGTGACCCGCTGGGACCAGGACCTGATCCGTGACAGCTGGGGCAAATA
>CAZKMJ010000020.1:0-20865 GCA_964553835.1 uncultured bacterium | reverse complement strand
GACGCGCTGCGTGTGCAGGACAAAAGCAAACAACCCTTCCTGGATATCTTGATGGCCGGCAAAGTGGACGAAAAGAAGCTCATGACCGTCCTGGCCAGTTATTTTGGATACACAGCCATCAATCCCGCTGTGTTCATGGTGGAGCCGCATATCCTGGAGATGGTGCCGTTCAAGCTGGCGGAAAAATACACGCTGCTTCCGATCAGTATTCACGAAGACACTTTGACCGTTGCATTTGCCAACCCTACCAACCTCAAGGCCGTCGATGAGCTTCGCGCTTTGACCGGAAAACGCATCAAGTGTGTGGTTGCGGAAATTTCGATCATCAAGAAGTGCATTGAAAAATATTACAAACTTCAGCAAGCAGTGGCTGTGCCGGAAGAAGGCGGTGCCAGCCAGAGCATTGACGACATCGTAAAGATGATCGACGTGGAAGCGTCTGAAGATTCGGCTATGCCCACTGCAGACCTTCTTAAAGTTGCATTTGAGACGCCTGTCATCAAGCTGGTCAACATGATCCTGGCTGAAGGCGTGCGCCGGAAGGCTAGTGATATTTTTGTTGAGCCGTGGGAAAATTTTGTGCGGGTGCGTGTACGTGTGGACGGACTTCTTGAAGAAATCGTGCGGCCGCACAAGTCGCTTGGTCCTGCCATGGTTTCGCGCATCAAAGTCATGAGTGAGCTGGACATTGCCGAGCGCCGCGTTCCGCAGGACGGCCGCTTCAAGGTCAAGATGAATGGCAGGGAAGTAGACATGCGCGTTTCCATTCTGCCCACGTCGTTCGGTGAAAAAGTTTGTATGCGTATTCTGGACACTTCCTCCCAGGGGCATGACTTGACCAAGCTGGGTTTCAATGAACAGGAATTGGTCATCATCCGTGACTGCGCCAAAAAACCGCATGGCATGATCCTGGTCACGGGTCCCACGGGTTCCGGTAAAACCACCACCCTTTATTCGATTTTAAAATACCTGGATTCACCGGAAGTGAATATCACCACAGTCGAAGATCCGGTGGAATATCAGCTGCCCGGTATTAATCAGGTCAACGTGAAAGAACATATCGGCCTGACCTTTCCCGCGGCCCTGCGCTCTATCCTGCGCCAGGATCCGGACATCATTTTGATTGGTGAAATCCGTGACAATGCAACGCTGGACATCGCTGTCAAAGCCGCTCTGACGGGCCACCTTGTGCTTTCAACTCTTCACACTAATGATGCCGCGAGTTCTGTGACCCGTATGATGAACATGGGTCTCGAACCATTCCTGATTGCGTCTACTGTCCTGATGATTTCCGCCCAGCGCCTGATGCGCCGAGTTTGCCCCCGCTGCAAATACACAGAAGAAGTGGACCCGGCTGTTTTGAAGTCTTTGGGAATCAAGTCTGACAAGCCTATCCAGTTCTATAAAGGAAAGGGCTGCGCCAACTGCAGGCAGATGGGGTACGCGGGCCGCACCGTGATCACCGAGCTTCTTCCAATTTCCCCGCAGGTTCGCGAGGCCATTATGGCAGGCATGAACGCGGAAAAAATCAAGACCCTGGCGCATGACCTGGGCATGACCACGTTGCGCGAATGCGCGCTTCGCAAGGCCATGAACGGTGAAACAACGCTCGAAGAAGTTTTCCGTGTCAGCAGTGAAGACCAGGCCATCAAGAACAAGGCCAAGGCCGCGGAAGAAAAGGAGGAAGCGGCATGAGGCTGGGCGTATCCAAGGAAAAACTCATGGAGCTTCTGGTTGAGGAAAAGAAACTGGACGGGAAGCAGGTCAAGGAAGTGCTGGAGCAGGCGCGCAAAAGCAAGAAGTCTGTCTTCTGGTCTCTGGTGGAAAAAGACATGGTCAAGGAAGACGATATGGTTGGGTTTTTGAGCGAAAACCTGGACATTCCGACACTGAACGTGCAGGCCCTGCGTGTGGGCAAGGAAATAACAAGACTTGTGCCCAAGAAGATCGTGGAAAAATATCATATTCTTCCACTGGCCAAGCTGCAGAGACTTTTGACGGTGGCGACAAGCGATCCGTTTGACCTTCTGTTTATTGACGATCTGCGCGAACTGACCAAGTGCGATGTTGTATTCGTGCTGGTATCGCCCAAAACTCTTGGGACCTGCATTGAAAGTTATTATGCTGAGTCGGCGAATATGGAGACCCTGCTGGAAGGAATTGATGAAGAAGATATTGAGGTGGTCAGGCAGGGGGAGGACAAAGACCCGAAGGAAAATGCTTCGAATTTGAAGGCCGGTGCCGAAGACGCGCCTGTCGTCAAGATGGTCAATGTCATTCTGGACGAAGCTCTTCGCCAGCGCGCTTCAGACATCCATTTCGAGCCTTATGAAAAGTATTTCCGTGTCCGCTACCGTATTGACGGCGCGTTAAAAGAAACGCTGTCTCATTCGCGTGAACATTACGGTTCTGTGGTCGCGCGTACCAAAATCATGTCCACGCTGGACATCACCGAAAAGCGATTGCCTCAGGACGGACGTTTCCGCGCCCGTATCGGAGGTAAGGAAGTTGACTTTCGCGTTTCAATCCTGCCGACTTATCACGGCGAAAAGATCGTGCTTCGCGTGCTGGACAAGGGCGGCCTGAAGTCGGGCCTGGACAAGCTGGGATTCACAGAAAAACCCACATCTGTTTTCGCTGATGCCATCAAGCATCCTTACGGCATGATTCTGGTGACCGGCCCGACCGGTTCCGGTAAATCCACAACGCTTTACACCATTCTGAACACTCTGAATACACCGGACAAAAACATCATGACCATTGAAGATCCGGTGGAATATCAGGTGGAAGGTATCACGCAGACACAGGTTAATTCCGAAGTTGGTCTGACTTTTGCTTCAGGACTGCGTTCACTTCTGCGTCAGAGCCCGGACATTGTGCTGGTCGGTGAAATACGCGATACAGAAACAGCCGACATCGCTGTGAAGGCTGCTTTGACAGGGCATCTTGTTTTCAGCACACTTCATACAAACAGTGCGGCTGGTGCCATGACCCGTTTGATCGACATGGGCGTGGAGCCATTCCTGATCGCTTCTTCTGTTATTGCCGTGGCCGCGCAGCGTTTGATGCGAAAAATCTGCCAGTATTGTAAAGCGGAGTGCAAGATTTCGGACGAAATCATGCGGCGATGCAAACTCAAGCCGGACGATCTCAAGGGCGTTACACCTTATAAGGGCACCGGCTGCGCCAAATGCAATAACACCGGGTATTTCGGCCGGCTCGCGACCATTGAAGTCATGAAGCTGGACCCGGACATCCGGGAGCTTGTCATTCAGAAAAAATCCAGCGATGTTATCGGCAAGGTCGCGATTGAAAAAGGAATGGAAACTCTTTTTGGAAATGCTTTCGGACTGTTCAAAAAAGGATTGACCAGCATGGATGAAGTCCTGCGGGTCACAAGCCAGGAGTAAAACATGCCTACTTTCGAATATCAGGTCAAGAGCAAGGATGGTAAGGACCAGGTTGGTCTTCAGGACGCGGCGGATGTTGGATCTCTGGTCTCAAATCTTCGCGGCCAGGGCTTCATGGTCATCAAGATCAATGAGGTCAAGAGAGGGAAAGTCCTTTCCGCTTCCAAGGGCCCGGCGATCAAGGCTGGAGGAAAAAGCGGTAATGTCATTCTGGACGATCTCGTTGTCTTTTCGCGCCAGATGGCCACGCTGGTTGGCGCGGGTATCCCGTTGATCCAGGCGCTCGACATTCTTGCTTCACAAGTGGACAAGGAGAAGTTTCGCGTGATTTTGCGCGACATGCACCAGCAGGTGCAGGGCGGTAAAAGTTTTTCCGACGCCATGGAAAAACATTACAAGGTTTTCTCGGCTTTGTTTATTAACATGGTGCGCGCCGGTGAAACTTCAGGCAGTCTTGAAGAAATCCTGGATCGTGTCGCGACCTATCTTGAAAAGACCAGCGCACTGCAGAAAAAGGTGAAGTCCGCGCTGATGTATCCGTCCGCCGTGACCGGCCTGGCTTTCATCATCACTTACGGCATGATGGCGTTCGTGATCCCGAAGTTCGCGGAAATTTTTGAAGGCCTGCAGGCAAAGCTTCCAGCACCGACTGAAATCCTGATCAAAGTCAGCCGTTTCCTTCAGACAAACTGGGTCATTACGATCGGCGGCCTTGCGGCCATTGTTTTCCTGATCCGCCAGATCCTGCGTACGCCCACCGGCCGCCTGATGTGGGATACCAAGAAACTCAAGCTGCCGATTTTCGGCCCCCTGTTCCTGAAGGTCGCGGTCAGTAAGTTTTCACGCACACTCGCGACCCTGGTCAAGAGCGGTGTCCCGATCCTGTCTTCGCTGGATATCGTCTCCAAAACTTCCGGCAACCGCAGGCTTGAAATCATCATCAAGACGCTGATGGAATCCGTAAAAAAAGGGGAAAGCATTGCGGGCCCGCTTTCCAAGTCCGATGTTTTTCCACCCATGGTGGTACGCATGATCGCTATTGGTGAAGAAACTGGCGAGCTTGAAGAAATGTTGACCAAGATCGCGGACTTTTATGACGCGGAAGTGGACTCGGCCGTGGACGGCCTGACCTCGCTTATTGAGCCGCTGATCATCGCGTTTCTGGGTATTGTCATCGGCGGTATCGTCGTGGCCATGTTCCTGCCTATTCTGACGCTGACATCGGCGATCAAGTAAAAGGACAGTTCTTTAAAAGGTTTAAGATCTTTTTTCTCTCGTAAAAATTCCGGAAAATTTCTAAATTGCCGTATTTTGCGTAAAGCCGAAAACTAACATAAAGAACAAAACTACTATAAATTGCGTCTTGCGCATAAGACTGTTGGAATCTAAGGTTTAAGTAACAGGAGCGAGTACATGGAGAAGAGAGGCCAAAGAGGATTCACTCTGGTGGAATTGATGATCAGCACCTTTGTCCTTGTTGTGGTGCTGGGAAGCGCCATGTTCGCGCTCAATCAGGCCCAGGTCATGACTTCCGAGTCGCGTCAGCGACTGCTGGCCATGCACGCGGCTCGCTCCGTTATTGAGACCGTCAAGAATACGTCCCTGGCCAATGTTACTTCAATTAACACTACCGGTCTGGTACCCACAGGCCTGACTAACGGTGCCATTGCCATTGCGACAAATCCGGCGAACCTCACAGGCGTCACCGTGGCCACCGTGACGGTGACCGTCACATGGACCGGTTCCAAAAACATGACACGCACCTTGAGACTTTCGACCATGAGGAGCATTTACTGATGAAGACACAAGAGATGCTTTCATTCAATCAGAGTGGTTTTACCCTTGTTGAAATGATGGTGTCTGTTTTTATCAGCACGATGATCTTGTTTTCAGTATTCCTGGTCATGAGCATGGCCGAAACCATTTTTCGAAGCAATGACATGTCTTCCCGTATCGATCAAGACACCATGCAGACGCTGCGCTCCATCAGCCGTGAGATTGGGCAGACAAGCCCCAATGCGGCGCCCTCGCATCTTGTGATATCGACAGACGGTAATGGTAACAGTGATGTCAGATTTCAGATCCCTGTGGACTATGACAATGATGGCGACGCTGATACCGGTGGATTGAACCCGCAGGCCGAGTGGGGCGCTTATGACAGCCCGGGCCAGACCTCCAACGGGAGGCTTGGTGCTTGGGTGCGTTATACGGTAAACAACAGCAATCAGTTGAATCGTGAGGTGCTGGACAGTTCCTTGAATGTGATTGCTTCTGCCAGCAAGGTCATCGCTAACAATATTCAGAGTTTTTCGGTCGTGAAATCGCAGTCCAATGTGACCATGACTGCGAATTTCAGGGCCAATGATACGATCGGCAAAAAGGGCGGCTCGACACGCCAGTTCAACGCGACCGTGAACACACGGACGCTTTTAAGAAACGCAGTGAACTGACGTCGGGCGGGAGAATTGGAGGCGTTATGAAGAGTTTTTTCAGAATGCTCAGGAACCAGAAGGGTATGGCCATGATCAGTGTCTATCTTGCTTCCGCGGTCATCGCGACCACGGCTGGCGCTGCGTACAGCAAGGCGCTTTTTGAAATGCGCCAGGTAGAACGCGAATGGAACCGTCTGCAAAGTTTCGCGGCGGCGGAAGCCGGAATTCAGAGTGCCATGGCGCAGATCGGGGTCAACGCGTACACAGGTTTTATTAACACAACCTCGATTTCGGTCTCGAATTTCCAGGCGACCAACGGCAGTTCTGTGGGTAGTTATTCCGCGACATTGAGTTATCCAAACCAGGCGGACTGGATTACGGTTACAGCCTCGGCTACAGTCAATTCGGAAACCGTCAATCTGGAGGCGAGGATTTTCCTGGATTCCAATCTTTCCAAGTTCCTGGTGTTCGCGGACACACCAGATTTTGGATCCGGCACCAACGCGCAATATGGCGAGCCGGACAGCACGGACGTTTTAGGGGACGGCATTCCGGATTACCCCGAGCTCGTTCCTTCTAATGAAGCGGACCGGGCCATGCTTTATTTCACCGGTTCATGGACCATCAGCGGCAGCGGTGTCCAGCTTTACGGGGATGCCAATGCAGTCAGCCAGATTAACGGTAATGCCAGTTCCGAGGTCCATGGCGATGTTTACACAGGTAATTTCAACCTTTCAGGCAACACGGTGACAAACAGCGGTGTTACGGGCAGCCTGACTGTGGGTGATGGTTTTTCTGATGATCTTGACCGCACCGGCAACGGCACTATCACAAACACCGACTATCCCGATTATCATGATTTAACTTCCGCGGGCGGTGGAGATTCGCACAAAACCGAAAGTGTTCCGACTATTGACACCAATTTCTATAAAAACAACAACAGTATTTCCTCGTTTGGCGGCAACACGGCCCAGAACCGTTATGTCCGGTTTGTGGCAACGGGTGGCGGTACAACCACCCAGGTTGTTGAGTACACCAGTTCCAGTTATGCGGCTGTTGCCAACACCTACAATTTACCCTCCAACGCGATCATTTATGTGAACGGAAACATTACGGTAAAGGGAGAGATCGGGGGAAGGGTCAGTGTGGTGTCGTCTCAAAGCATCAACTTTGACGGCAATACGACCTACTATAATGCTCAGGCCAAGGCCGACTCCAGCCATTCCGCGGCATTCATGGCCAGGGACAAACTGTATTTCCGTAACGACAACCTGAATGTTTCAGGAATTTTAAAAGCCGACAATTCATCGAATAGTCCGGTTTCTTTTGATTCAGACTATAACACCAACGGAAGCTACAGCCCCAGCAGCAAAAGTAATTTAACATTGACGGGCAACCGTATCATCAAGGGCAACAGCAATTTGTCGAACTACCCAACACGTACATATGCTTACGACAGCAACTTGAAATATTTCAGGCCGCCCGGAATTCCGGTTGTGCCTTCACTTAGAACCGTGAGGGAAAAATAATGTTAAAACAAGCAGGGGCTGTTTTTCTTGTCCTGGCAGTCATTTTTTCAGGATGCGGCAAAAAGCAGGAGACCGCTAAGCCGCAGCAGGGACCCGTTGCGGAAGAGGCGCTCCCGGAACTCGAACAGAACACGCTTTACCGGACCAACGGTGTGGTGGATACAGAAGCAGTAAAAGCAGAACCCTTTGAACCGGTGTCCAATGATCTTGAACCTGTACCGGAAGATGCAGAGAAGTCACCGCTTATTGATTGAAGGATGGATTTATGAGCAGCAGGTATCAAAATTCAATAAGGAGGAGTACTGAAATGCTAATTAAAATGAATCAGAAGGGTTTCACTCTTGTTGAAATCATGATCGTGGTGGCCATTATTGGCTTGCTGGCCGCTATTGCTATTCCGAACTTGCTTCGCGCGCGTCTGAACGCCAACGAAGGTGCCATGAAGACCGACCTTCGCGCGTTTAGCTCCGCCAATGAAAGCTTCCGCTCCGCGCAAAATCCGCCGACCTATGCCGCGAACGTTGCGGCGCTGACCGGCGCGACCCCCGCGTATCTGGATGCTTCATGGGGTACCAACCCGAAACATGGATTTAACCTGACCTATGCCGTGGCTGCTGCTCCGGCCGCGTCATTTTCCATGATCGGTGTTCCCGCGACTGCCAACACGACTGCCGTCAATACGTACTGCATTGACCAGTCTGGTGTGGTTGTCGGCTCTGTGAACGGCGCCGGCGCCCCGACGGGTGCTGCTGGTGGCTGCACGGGCGGTACTGCGATCGCGTAATTCGCGAAAGCAAAGGCTTCACCAACCCCGTACTCTCCGGAGTGCGGGGTTTTTGCTTTTTCGGGGCATTTTTCCTATACAGAACTCTTTTTTTCAAGGTTGAAAAAAGAGTTCTTAATGGAAGTAATTTTATTTTTGTAAGGATTTGACGATAACCAAAGGGTCAGGTATCTTTCTAATAGAAACACCGCGATAGTAATGAAAATAAGGAGGAGTACTGAAATGCTAATTAAAATGAATCAGAAGGGTTTCACTCTTGTTGAAATCATGATCGTGGTGGCCATTATTGGCTTGCTGGCCGCTATTGCTATTCCGAACTTGCTTCGCGCGCGTCTGAACGCCAACGAAGGTGCCATGAAGACCGACCTTCGCGCGTTTAGCTCCGCCAATGAAAGCTTCCGCTCCGCGCAAAATCCGCCGACCTATGCCGCGAACGTTGCGGCGCTGACCGGCGCGACCCCCGCGTATCTGGATGCTTCATGGGGTACCAACCCGAAACATGGATTTAACCTGACCTATGCCGTGGCTGCTGCTCCGGCCGCGTCATTTTCCATGATCGGTGTTCCCGCGACTGCCAACACGACTGCCGTCAATACGTACTGCATTGACCAGTCTGGTGTGGTTGTCGGCTCTGTGAACGGCGCCGGCGCCCCGACGGGTGCTGCTGGTGGCTGCACGGGCGGTACTGCGATCGCGTAATTCGCGAAAGCAAAGGCTTCAAAGGCCCGTATTCCCGCAAGGGGGTACGGGCTTTTTATTTTAAATCGAAGGTTTCTCCGGGGCCGTCTTTCCATATCAAGCTTCCCGCTATTCTACCGATATTCTTATTGACCTTAATATGACAATGAAATTGCCTTTTCAGCTTCCCAAGAACCTCGATGAGGGCAAAGAGCTTTTTGCTTCCGTGCTCAAAGGTATCTCCGCGTCTAAAAAAAAGGCGGCCACTCCGCAGATCCACCTTGCCTGTGATTTCGGAAAATCCAAAATCGTTTTTCTTGAAGTTGAGACTTTTAACGGTGCCATGACGCTGCGTAAATTTAACAAGTCTGCGCGTTCTACCGAAAAGATCAAAGACGCGGAAGTTTTGCGCCAGGCTTTTGATGCGGGCGCGTACGGGACCAACCGTGTCAGAATATCTGTGCGCGGGCAGGGGGTTGTCCTTCGCTTTATCCAATTCCCGCAAATGAAGGTCGAAGAGCTCCGCAGCGCCATTTCTTTTGAAGTCGAACAGTACATTCCTTTTAAAGCGCAGGAAGTGGTGTGGGACTTTCATGTGCTTGATGAGAATATTGCCTTGCCCTCTGGTGGTAACGGCATGAACATCCTGCTTGTAGCAGTAAAGCGGGACGAACTTTTTAATACCATTCAGGTTTTCCAGGCTGCGGGTCTTGAGATTGAGCTGATTGATGTCGATGCGCTCGCGGCTATCAATGCCGTGGAATTTTTTCAGCCTGACACCTTTAAAGCGCCGACAGCCATGTTGGACATCGGCAGTGAAGTTTCCACGCTCAGTATTCTTCTGGAAGGCAAGCCTCGTTTCATCCGTGACGTTTCCTACGGCGGCCTGGACATTATCAAAAAGTTAAAGCGCAAGCTTGGATTGACACAGGAGCAGGCTGTTCAGCAGATTGAAGTGGACAAAGAGCCCGCGCCTGAAGCGCTTGGTGTTTTGAAGGAAGCGCTCAGCGACCTGGTTTCAGAATTGAAGCTGAGTTTGAACTATTACCTGGATCAGGTGCCGGGTGCTGAACCGGTCAGCAACCTGGTTCTCAGTGGCGGTGGAGGCTATCATCCCGTTGTTATCCAGACCTTGACTGCAGATCTTGGTTTGAAGGTCAATACCATGGACGTCATGTCCGGCTTGAAAATCGCGGATGGACTCGATGTGGAAGCCATAAAAAAGAACCTGGGGCTGCTGCCGGTCTGCTTCGGTTTGTGTGTGAGGGAAATCTGATGCTCCAGATCAATCTTCTTCCGGAAGAATTCCGGATCAAAAGAAAAAGCACGCAAGAAGTACCTTACATCAAGATCGGTATCGGAGTTGGTGTGCTGTTTACGATCCTCACGGTCTGGTTTTATATTGATTATCAGGCAGCAAGCGGTGAGCTTAAAAAAATGAACGCCAAGTGGACCACGCTGCAACCCCAGTCCGCCCAGCTCAAGGCCCTTGAAACTGAAGTGGAGTCCACGCTTAAACCGGAGAGGGACTTTCTTACCAAATATGTGACGACGCCTAAGCCGTTAACTTATATCCTTGTCTGGTTCAGCGAACTTCTTCCGGACACTGCATGGCTGACGGAAGTCAAGATGGAGCAGAAAGAGGGGAAGCAGAATTTTTTTGTGAAAGGCCTGGTAGTGCCGTCCAAGACTCAGTCCAGCATTGAAGTTATTGAGGCGTTTATCCACAAGTTAAATGAAAAGCTTCCTGAAGCCAAGTTGAGTCTGACGACCACCCGGCAGAAAATAGAGCAGATAGAGGTAACGCAGTTCATTGCCAATTTTGATATAAAAAATAGCGTAGGCGCGGCACCGGCCGCGGCGGCAGCGGGTGCGAAAAAATGAAATTTTCCGAAATAACGCCGGCAGATATTTTAGCTTTTCTGAAAACAGTCGATAAAAAAACCTGGATAAAGGTCGGTATCGGGGCGGCTGTTGGAGCTGTTTTGATCGCCTTTTTTGTTTACCCGGCCTGGATCGGGCGTATAGAGGTCAAGACCCAGCTGGAAGGGGTTAAGGCCCAGGTTTCGCAGACTAACAATTTGTTCCGCAAGAAACCCGAACTTTTGAAGAACAAGGAAGAATGTACTCAGTTCATTCAAACTTCGAAGAACAGTCTGTATACACCGGCAGAAGCCTCGCTGCTGTTGGGGACCATTTCTAAGATGGCCAATGACAGCAAGGTTTCAATCGTGGCTTCACGGCCCACTCCTTTTGAAGGCAAGTACCCGGCCCCATTCGACACTTTGTACGAATCCAGCCTGTATAATGTTACGCTCGAGGGCGGCTACCATGCGCTTGGGGATTTCATCAGCCGCGTTGAAGCCAATTCTAAAATTTTGCGCATTGAGTCGCTCAGCTTCCGTCCGCGGGAAGAAAAAGAGAAAGATCAGAGCAAATCCGGTCTTCTTGCGGATATTACGCTTGCTGCAATTTCCATCAAACAGGCGGTGAAATAGTGGATGTCCGGGCTCTTGCAAAAGTCACGTTTTTCAGGCTGGCGGCAGTGGCTTTTCCCTGCCTGTTGTTCTCGATTTTTTCGTTAGCCTTTGCTGGGGAAATCAAGTATGATAGCGGCAATCGCAGGGACCCTTTTATCCCGCTGGTTGGGCCTGGAGGGTTAATGACCATGAAGTTTAATCCCGGCGATCTGAATATTGAAGGCATTATTTACGATCCTAAAGGTAACGGCTCCCTGGTTCTTGTAAACGGGGAATTTTATAAAGAAGGTCAGTCCGTTAACAATTCTACGGTTATGAGTATCTTGAAAGACCGGGTGGTTTTCCGGCAGGATGCTGAGGAGAAGATCCTCTGGCTCCGGGATGAGGTGGTACCGTCAGATGGTTTGACTTCACCTAGAACGGGTGGAGCTAACAAAAAACCTGCGGCGCCGCCAATAAAACCGGCCGCTGCCAAGAACCCATCAGAGGCAGGATGAACTTTTAACCTCATTTTGTGCTGTTGTTTGTTGCAGTCATGCCCGTTGCTGCGGCGCAGGACCCAGCCGCTCCCACTCCAGCACCTGCCGACCTTGTTGATGACGCTGCCTCCGAAAACATCACACTGGATTTCAAGGAAGCAGACATTAATACAGTGCTGCGTGTCATGAGCCTCAAGAGCAAAATTAATATCGTAGCGGGCCCCGAGGTGCAGGGGACTGTGACCATCCGGCTTGAAAATGTTCCCTGGGAAAAAGCATTGGATGTGGTGCTGCGCACTTACGGATATGTTTATGAAAGGACCGGCAATATTATCCGCGTGACAACCCGCGATAACCTTGCGCAGGAGCCTCTTCTGACCCAAACCTTCATTTTGAATTACAGTAAAGCCGCGGAAATCCAGTCGGCCGTTCAGGACATGCTGACCGAACGTGGACGAATCAAGGTTTCCGAGCGCACCAATACGATCGTTTTAACGGACATTCCGACGAACATTTACACCATCAGTGAAGTCATAAAAAAACTTGATCGCTTGACGCCTCAGGCCTACATTGATTCGAAAATTGTTAAGACAGACGTCGCGGCGACTGAAAATCTTGGTATTGAATGGAAGACGGGCGGTTTGAGTAATAACCTTGGTTCTCTCGTGGGTTCGAACCGGCCTGTGACTTTCCCGTTTCCTTCTGGAAACACGGGCGCGGATGCTCCTAATTTCATGCGCCAGTTTTTTCCTCCTCAGATTATTGGCGGCACGATTGAAATTGATCCCAATGACCCAAGAACATTCCCTCAGCCCGCGGTTGCTGCTAACCCGACGAATTCAGCGTTCCAGTTTGGGACCCTGAATTTTTCCGCTTTCAACGCAGTCCTGCAGATGCTTAAAAGCCGTACCAACACAAAAGTTATTTCCAACCCACGCGTCGTCGTCCTGAACAACCAGGAGGCTGAAATTCATGTGGGTGATAACATTCCGCTTCCCAAATTCGAAACCAACTCAACGACCGGACGTCTGAACGTCAGCGGTTTTGACTATGACAAATTGAAGACCGGTGTCAGTCTTAAAGTCACGCCCCACATTAACTCCGCGGATGAAATCCTTGTTGACCTCCAGCCCTCGGTCAACGCCCGCGGCGCAACCATCACTTTTAATTCCGACCTTTCAGCCCCGATCATTAATGAAACCACGGCCAAAAGCCAGGTGCTGATCAAGAGCGGAGAAACCATTGCAATAGGAGGACTCTTAACAGACAGCGTTCAGGTTGACGAGGCTAAAGTGCCCTACCTGGGGGACGTGCCCCTGGTCGGAAAACTTTTCAGGTCTAAACGCCAGACAGCAGGTTCAGGAAATGAAAAAGTTGAAACATTATTTTTTGTAACCGTGAGCATGATTGATACGGAAGGCCAACGGATCGAGAAGGAAAAGAAAAAGAAAGCCAGCGCGGCGGCCGCGCAGGCGGGAGCATCAGCCCCTGCCCAGACGGCGCCGGCAGCACCTTCCTCGAGCATACAAAGAGTTGCGGCACCAGCCGCCGGAGCGGATTCTGCGGAAGCGCCACCGGCACCGGCTGATGCACAGAGTGTTTCAGAGCAGGGAACCGTTTCCGATTCTACGGAACAGGCAACATCCCAGCAGCAGGCCGCGGCCTGAAGCTCTGAAAATTACAGCTTTGTAAGTTGTCCACAAGCGATACGCCCTTCCTGTATCCATCCGCTCCGCATTAAACCAAGGAGTATTTTATGAAATTAACCGCTTTGATCCTGGCATTTGCCATGCTGGGAGCGCCCGCTGTTTTTGCGGCGCCAAAGTCCGAGGCAGCACTTGCCACTGAAACGTTAAACGCCAAGGTCAATAAAATCCTTGAAACGTTGGATAAGATGCAGATCCAACTCGAACAAATCCGAAAAGAGCTGGAGGTTGTAAAAGTCCGTGCAACCCGATAATCAGAACACCCAAAACGAATCAAATTCAGAGAGACCCGTGGAAGAAACACAGCAGCAAAGTGAACAGCAGCCTGCGCAGCAGCCTCAGGGCGAGCATCAGCAGCGGCCGCATCAGCACAGGAATGAGAACCGCCACCGGCATCATCGCCGGAACAGGCACCACAATCAGCACCGTCATCAACAGGGCGGGCATCATAATCAGCACAATCAGGCCCAGCATCAGAGGCCCGATGATGAGACTCCGCAGGAAAATGAGCAGCACGGCGGTCATCATGTTCCTGAACAGAAGGCAGTTAAGCGCGACATCCTGATCAGCCAGGACGCAAATGAAAAGCAGGTGGCGATTCTGGAGGATGGCAGGCTGGAAGAGTTTTACATTGAAAGGCCTGATGCCGAGCGTCTTTTTGGCAATATCTATAAAGGAAAGGTCAAGACCGTGATTCCCGGTATGGGGGCCGCATTTGTGGACCTTGGAACCAAGAAAGACGGTTTCCTTTATGTTACCGACGCGCTGAAATCACCGCTGGATCTTGAAGCGGAATTCGATGAAACCGCCGCGCCCAAGAAAGAAGAAAAGCGGCATGAGCGCATGAAGCGGATCGAGGAAGTGCTTAAGGTCGGCCAGGAAGTCATTGTGCAGATCGTAAAAGAACCGATTGGCAACAAGGGCCCGCGCCTGACTACGCATTTCTCCATTCCCGCGCGCTACCTGGTCATGATGCCGGGTGAGGAAAAGGTCGGCGTTTCACGCCGCATCGAAGACCGCAAGGAACGCGAACGTATCCGCGCCATTTTTCAGAACCTTGAAATCCCCAAGGGCGTCGGTTTTATCGTGCGTACCGCGGGTGAGGGCAAGGATGAAAAGGAATTTACGCGTGATATCCGCTATCTGATCCGTCAGTGGAAAAAAATCCACGCGACGATTTCGCAGAAGAAGGCACCAGCTTTGATTCACCAGGAGCTGGATCTTGTCGAGCGTATGATTCGCGACAATCTGAGCGAGGACAATGACCGCATGGTCATCGACAGCCCGGAAATCTACAAGAAAGTGGAGCGTTTCGCCAAGCTTTACCTTCCGGGTTCGAAGATTGACATTCAGCTGCATCAGGAGCGCGTTCCTCTTTTCGAGAAATTCAATATCGAAAAGGAAATTGAGCGTACCTTCCAGAAGAATGTGTACCTGAAATCCGGCGGCTACATCGTGATTGAACAGACTGAAGGCTTGGTCGCGATTGACGTCAATACCGGCAAGTTCACGGGCAACCGCAACCTTGAAGAAACGGTCTATAAGACCAACATGGAAGCGGCCCAGGAAGTGGCCCGGCAGCTGCGTTTGCGTGACGTGGGCGGCATCATCATTATCGATTTCATCGATATGGAATGGGCCGAGCACCGCCGCAATCTGTTCCGGACTTTCAAGGACGCCGTGCGCAGGGACCGCGCCAAGACCAACATCCTGAAAATTTCGGAGCTTGGTCTGGTGGAAATGACCCGTCAGCGCATTCGTGCTTCGCTTGAAAGCGCGGTCTATAACACCTGCTCGTACTGCGAAGGCAAGGGTATGGTCAAGTCACCGACCACCATGGCCATCCAGACCATCCGTGAGCTGCGCAAGGCCCTTGGACATTCGCAGGGTCGAACAGTCAACGCGTATGTGCATCCGGAGGTTTCGGAGCGGCTGCTGCACCAGGAAAAGCGAGCGCTGGAGCACCTGGAGAGACAGACGCGAAGCCGCATTTTTGTATATCCGGACACGAACCTCCACATTGAGGACGTGAATATCACCTTCGTGAAGTAAAAGGGGACAGTATGCTGGCAGTTGTACTGGCGGTTTTAGTTGCGGGAGCCATGATCGCGGCCGCGCTTTTTATTTCTGCAAAAATGAAAAGCGAGGCTGATGGTCAGGGCAATGCCCAGCTGCGTGAGCAGTTGAGCGCGCAGGTCCTTGAGCTCAGCCGCCAGCTCAACGAGCATCTTACCCAAAACAACAAGGTGTTGAGCCAGAATACCCAGCAGTATACCCAGGCTATTACCCAGGTGCAGAACCGCCTGGGAGAGCTTCAGGAGGCCACCCGCCGCATGGCGGAGATCGGCAAGGATATTTCCTCCCTCCAGGACATTCTTCAGGCTCCCAAGCTTCGCGGCGGGTTAGGGGAGTTTATCCTTGAGGAATTGCTGCGTCAGGTCCTTCCGCAGGATGCCTATGAAATGCAGTACACCTTTCAGACCGGGCAAAAAGTGGACGCGGTCATACGGCTTGAGGAGAAGCTGATTCCGGTGGACGCCAAATTTCCACTGGAAAATTTCCGCAAGATGCTTGCCAATACGGGTGAGACGGATACAAAGCAGGCGCGCAGGGAATTCCTGAAAGACGTAAAAAAACACATCGATGCTATTGCTTCCAAGTACATCTTGCCCGGCGAAAAGACCTTCGATTTCGCTTTTATGTGCGTGCCCGCGGAAAATGTTTATTATGAAATCCTGATCAAGCAGGACGAGCAGGAGAGCATTTCCCAGTATGCTCAGGCCAAGAAGGTCATTCCGGTGTCTCCAAACAGTTTTTACGCTTATCTCATGGCCCTGGCGCATGGTTTCCGGGGCCTGAAAATCGAGCGTTCGGCGCGGCTGATCCTTGAGAGGCTTGGTCAGCTTGAAACCGATTTCGGGAAATGTTTCGCGGAATTTGAAAAGCTTGGGACCCATCTGCAGCACGCTTCGTCCGCCTACAAGGCCGCAGAAAAACGCATGGAGAAATTTCAGGACCAGCTCGGAAATCTTGACCAGCAAGCGGCGCTGAAGCAGGAGCCGCAAAAGACCATTCCGAAAGACGACTTTTTTACGATGCCGAGTGTGTAATGAAATCGTTGACTGAGTACATCTGGATGCAGACTGCCAAGGAACATGAGTACGTGAACATCACGGACCGTGTTGAGGAGCTTGTAGAGAAGAGCGGTATCCAGGAAGGGCTTGCGCTCGTATCTGCCATGCATATTACGGCAGGTGTTTATGTGAATGACGCCGAAGACGGCCTGATCCAGGATATTCAAGAGTGGCTGGAAAAGCTGGCGCCAGCGAAACCTGATTACCGCCATCACCGTACGGGTGAAACCAACGGCGACGCACACTTAAAAAATCTACTGATTGGCCACCAACAGGTGCTTCCTATCACCAAAGGCAAGCTGGATCTGGGGCCATGGGAACAGGTTTATTACGCGGAATTCGACGGCAGACGCCGTAAACGCGTTATTGTAAAAATTCTCGGGGAATAATCTTGAAAAAGATTTTTGACTGGATCAAGGTCAATATCCTTGGGATTGAAAAACCCCGCCGAAAAAAGAAACATTCCAAAAAGAAAAAACTAACGGCACGGTCCAAACCCAAATCCATGCCGAAGCTCAAGGTCAAAAAGGCTTCGGCTGCTAAAGTCAAGCCTGCGCCTAAAGCCAAGCCAGTCAAGTCCGCCAAACCTGTAAAACCCGCGAAAAAAGTCCCGGCTCCAAAGGCAAAGCTGGCTCCAAAGCCCAAATTTGTCGAAAAGAAAGTGGGTGTGATTACACACTTTTTTCCCAATGTCAGCGCCGCCATTGTTAAAATGACGGGCGCTGTTGAAATTGGTGACGATATTCATTTTAAAGGACCAACGACCGATTTTAATATAAAGATCAAATCCATGCAGATGAACCGCGCGCCCATTATCGTGGCCGTCAAAGGCCAGGAAATCGGTATTCAGGTTCCGGATAAAGTGCGCGATGGTGACCTTGTTTACAAGGTACTGCCCAAATAGCACAGTCTGATATTAAATTTAATTGAAGCAGGAGGCCTGATGCAGGAATTTTTGAGGGTTTTCAAGTCTTTTGACATAGAAGATGTGCGTAAACACCTGCTCATTACAGGCGATCTCAGCGCGGACTGTGGCGCCTGCAAGGAGCTGGGGCTGGACGCCTCGACGGTCAAGACTTGCCCGCATTGTGGCGTACCGTTTAAGTACGTGACCAGCCGCCGTTTGGAAAGCAACCCAGGGGAGCGCTTCAGCTGGGCCAAACGCATTCAGGAAAGACGGCCTGATCTGGTGCCTATAGATTACACTGATTACACCAAAGTGCTTGGACAGAAGAAGGCGAGGGACTTTTTTGCTTAAGCATACGCGCGATATTGCATTTCTGTCCGGCGTTGTTTATTTCATCCAGGGCGCTATCGGTATTTCCGGCGTGGCACTTCCGCTTTTCATGCGGAGCCTCAAATGGACAGTTCCGGAAATTGCCGCGGTTTCCTCAATCGCGGGTTTTCCCTGGGTTATCAAAATTGTTTATGGCATGATTTCCGACGCTTATCCCTTGCTTGGATATCGGCGTAAATCTTATCTCATTTTATTTTCGATTATCTCGGCGCTTGGCTGGGTAGGGCTTGTGCTGCTTCCTTCAGAAAAACATTTCATCCTGATGGCGCTGCTTTTAAGCAATGTTGGGTTCGCAGCCACTGACGTGATCACTGACGGTCTTGTGGTGGAGCATTCCAATCAGTTTACAAGCCCCATTTATCAGTCTATCGCGTGGGGTTCGCGCAGCCTTGGTTCGGTCGCCAGCGGATTTACGGGCGGCTGGCTGGCCCAGCACTGGGCCCCCAAGCAGGTTTTTTTGCTGACCATGTGCCTTCCTTTGAGTGTCTGTTTCGTGGCCCTTTGGATTCTTGAAAAGAAAATTGAAAAACCGCTTTTTTATTCACCGTTCGGTCCCGTTAAGGCATGCTGGAAGCTGCTCTGGAGTTCGAATATCCGCTTTTATTCCGGCATCCTGCTGATGATTTCGATTTCAGCAGCCTTTGGTATTCCGTTTTTCTTTTATATGAAAGAATCGCTGGGTTTCAGCGAAACATTTCTGGGAACGCTCTCAAGTATTGGTTGGGCAGGCGCCATGATCGGGAGTTTTTTGTACGGCCGGTTGCTGCGCAAGGTTTCGCCCAGGGTCATTCTGCGATGGGCGATTCTGATCAACAGTATCAATATTTTCAGTACGCTTTTGATCCACGACCAGCATACAGCTTTCTGGCTCGTGTTCGTGGGTGGCATCATGGGCTGCCTTGTTATGCTTCCCATCATGTCTTCAGCCGCGTCCTTAACGCACAATTCGGGCGTGGAAGGCACCTTGTTCGCGGTACTTATGAGCATTTTCAACATGGGTCAGATTTCTTTTGGTTTTGCCGGGGCGCATGCTTTTCATTTCATTGGTCTCTATCCGCTGATCATGGTCACCGGGTTCCTCGCGCTGACGGGTATTTTCTTTGTGGAAAAACTCCAGTTTGAAGAAAGCCATGGACCTTAAAAGCGGAATCGCGGCCACTGCTTTTAAGATCGCTCAGGTCCTCCACAAAAAGTTCCACATCGCTTATTTCGCGGGTGGCTGCGTTCGTGATTTTCTGATGAAGCGCAGCCCTGAAGATATCGACATCGCTACCACGGCGGTCCCGGACCAGGTTGAAGCCCTTTTCTCCAAAACCATCCCTGTTGGCAAACAGTTTGGTGTCATCCTTGTGCTGGAAGGTGACAAGCCTTTTGAAGTCGCGACCTTCCGGACCGAAGGCGGTTACGCTGACGGTCGCCATCCCGGTCATGTCAATTTCACGGTGCCGGAAGACGATGCCCGCCGCCGCGATTTTACGGTCAACGGACTTTTTTATGATCCTTTTGCCGGCAAGGTCATTGATTTTGTGGGCGGTGAAAAAGACCTTAAAGCAAAAATCATCCGGGCCATCGGCAATCCTGAAGAACGTTTTGAGGAAGACAAGCTGCGGCTTTTGCGCGCGATCCGTTTTGCATCATCCCTGGGTTTTGAAATTGAGCCTGAAACCTGGAAAGCAATTCAAAAGAACGCGGCCAAAATCAATCAGGTCAGCCCGGAACGCATCCGGGATGAGATCGTCAAGATCCTGACCCGGCCCAATCCTGCCCGCGGCCTCGACCTGCTTTCTGAATCCGGTCTTTTGAAGGAAATCCTGCCGGAAGTAGAAAAGATGAAGGGCTGCAAGCAGCAGCCTGATTTTCACCCGGAAGGAGACGTCTACGTCCACACCAGACTGCTTCTGGAGAAGCTCAAGGACCCCACCCCGGTGCTGGCGCTGAGCGCCCTTTTCCATGATATTGCCAAGCCGGTAACGGCAGGGGAGAAGAACGGAAAAATCACCTTTTATGAGCATGCCCCCATAGGGGCGCGGATGACCAAGGCCATTATGAAGCGCCTGCGCTTTTCCAATGATGAAATTGAGGCCGTCTGCGAGTGCGTGGCCAACCATATGAAGTTCGCGGACGTCCAGAAAATGCGTTCTGGAAAGCTAAAGCTATTCGTGATAAGGCCGACTTTTGAAACAGAGCTTGAATTGCACCGTATTGACTGTTCGTCCAGCCACGGCATGCTGGACAACTACTATTTCCTTAAGGACAAGCTCAAAGAATACGCGGCCGAGGAACTCAGGCCGAAGCCTTTTATTAACGGCAACGACCTGCAGGGGCTGGGCATGAAACCGGGGCCTGAAATGAAACCCCTGCTGGAGGAGCTTTATGTCCTGCAGCTGGAAGGGGAGCTAAAGGACCGTGAGCAGGCCCTGGAACGGGCCCGAAAAGAAATTTCTAAAAATTCTTAACCGGAGGATCCATGAGAAAATCCAATGTTTATTTCGGACTTTTGATTTTTGCCGTGTTTATTTCCGGCTGTGCCCATCGTGAAAAAATTCGCGCTGTCGAAGGGGACATTGACACCCCGTATGAATCGCTCGGCACCCTTGAAGTCCATCTGAGCACCAATCCGTGGAACCCGCCCAACTGGGTCTGGAGCAGCAAAGAACTCATGACTTTCAGCTTGTGGGACACATCCTATCAGAAACGCCTTCAGGACGAGTTGGTCAAAAAAGCAAAAAAATATCAAGGCGTCGACCAGCTGATCAACACCCAGTACTGGCCGGAACCCGGCTCAAAATATTTTCCGCACGCAAGCCGCCCAATGAAAGATCACCAGCCAGAGGAAAACCCAGCGAGATCAATTGCTGAGTAAATGTCCCTCCGCCGGGGCGCGCATGGGTGATCTGCCCGGTTGCCGCCATATAATCAGCCTGTGATTGAGCAGA
>CAZKMJ010000019.1:17260-20967 GCA_964553835.1 uncultured bacterium | reverse complement strand
GAAAAGATGTTTTCGTCCATTTCAGCGCCATCCAGGGCGACGGTTATAAGTCGCTCAATGAAGGCGAGGCGGTTGAGTTTGAAATCGCCAATGGTCCCAAGGGTGAACAGGCCGTGAACGTTACCCGTTCCGGCGGCGGACAGCCTCAAGGCAATAAGCGCTAAGCTAAGCCTTTCTAGAGACCTCAAAGACAGGGCCTGTTTCCCCATGGGAGCAGGCCCTGTTTCTTTTCAGGCTGTCTCGCAATTTTGGAGGCATGTGTTATAGTTTAAATGTGAAAAAGATAGCCATTCTCTCTCTTGTTTTTATGGTTGCCGCGCCTTCTTTTCTTGCGGCTTTCAGCATTGATTCTTTCCGCAGCAGCAACTCCAGCGACAGTTCAACATCGTCTTCTTCAACCGCGGCACCGGCAGCAACAACATCAACGCCCGCGGCAACGACCGCCACAACGGCAGCTCCTGCGCAGGACGGCCAGGTAGTTCAGGGCACTGTCACGTATATGAAATCGTCTTCCTTCGGTTCATCCAATTTCAAGTCGCTTGGCTCAACAAGTTCAGTCGCAAGTCCAACGCTTCTGGGAAGTGATTCCTCGTCTACTACGGGAAGCGGCTCAGGTACCATGACCAGCGGTACCACGACCATGTCGAGTGGTTTTACATTGGGAAGCACCAACACCAGCGCTAGTCCTTCATCGACTGGAACCACGGCTACAACGGCTTCTTCTACCGGCACAACTTCAGGCGTTTCGACGCTGTCCAGCGGCTTTAAAATGGGCCAGGTCAGCACTTTTAATTCACCCTCCTCCAGCGACGGCAATTAAGCCGTAAAAAAAAGCCTTCCGGCTCCTTGTATTCCCCAGATCTACCGGGCATACTTCAATTAGTAACAAAAGTAACAATAACGACAACTAAAAGGAACCCGGGCTGGGGCGGTTTGCTATGGACCCAAAAACGCAAAAACTGTATACGACTCACGAGGTCGCGAAACTTCTGGGTGTGACCCCGATCACCGTCATCCGCTGGATTGAAAGCGGAAAATTTAAATGCTTTACCACCGTGGGCGGTCATCGCCGGATCGGCCAGGAAGAACTCGTTAAATTTGCGCGCTCATACAATCTGCCCTGGAGAGGGGACGAAGAAGTGGAAAAGAGAAAAGAGTTCGTTGTGCTAACCGTGGATGACGAACCTGACATGCTGGAAATGGAACAGGACATTCTGTCCGGGATCGACGACCTGAAGCTGATTTCTGTCAGCAACGGGTTTACCGCGGGCGCCAAGCTCGTGGAAGAACGACCGGACCTGGTGCTTCTGGATTTTTTAATGCCGGAACTGGACGGGTTTGAGTTCTGCCGTTTTGTGCGTGAAGACCCGCGCTTTAAGGAACTGCCGATTGTGGCGGTCACCGGACTTAAAAACGACCTGGATCTGAACAAGATCAAGCAGGCGGGGGTAACAGAACTTCTTACAAAGCCGTTTCCCGCGCAGCTTCTTGTGGACAAAGTCGAGCATTTTCGCCAGCTGAAAAAGTCGGGACGTTCCGCTGCCTGAGGAAAGGCATCTATGAATGCCGGAAACGCTCACCTAATCGGCAATTCACTCACCGCATTTCTTTACCTTCTGTGCTTTCTATATGTCATTTATGCCATGGTGCAGCGGGCCAGCGCGCGTAATGCATTTGTTGGCTGCATCGCTTTCCTTTTTCTCGTTTTTACCTGGATGTTTTCAGTCCACGCGTTTCTCGCGCCCGCCTGGAAAAATTTTCCCATGGAAATGGTCTGGCTGGTCATTTCCAGTGTTCCGGCAGTAGGTTTTTTGTTTGGGCAGGGGCAATTCTCGGTCATTGCCCGCGTTGAGGCCATGGCGTCGGCCGAAAAGTTCAATCAAATGAAAGAAGAGTTCCTTTCCGTCGCTTCGCATGAATTACGCACGCCGCTTTCAGTCATCACTGGATTCGCGGAAATCCTGGTGCGTGAAAAGCTGGGTCCGCTCAATGATGAGCAGAAGCGCCGTGTCCGCAAGATCCTGATGCAGGGCCAGCGTCTCAACCGCATTGTGGATGAACTCCTGGACCTTTCGCGTATCCGCTCCGGCAAGGTTGAAGTGCGCCGCGAGCTTTTCGATATTATCCCGGTCCTCAAAGCGTGCATGGACGACCATCAGGTTGTTTGTGAACAGCAGAAATTGAAGCTGCGGGACCAGGTTCCGGACGTGCTTCCGGATGTATCAGGGGACTTGGAGCGCGTGACGCAGATTGTGGTCAATCTCCTGAACAATGCCATCAAGTACACGGGCCCCGGCGGTACGGTCACACTCAAAGCTATTGAAGACAAGACTGCCGGTGAAATCCGGATTGAAGTTGTCGATTCCGGGATTGGTATTGACCCCAAAGAGCAGCCGCGTGTGTTTGAGGAATTTTTCCGGTGCTCTGACGCCAATGCCCGCAAATTCTCCGGCAGCGGACTCGGGCTCGCCATCGTCAAGCAGCTGGTCGAAGCCCAGAAGGGTAAGGTTGGCCTGACAAGTGAAGGCCTGGGGCGGGGTTCGACGTTCTTTTTCACTCTGCCCATTGCCCGCAAGACCGCGACCAAAAACGCGGAAATTTTCTGCGCAGTCCCCAAAAACAGCTCCAAAGTCGCTTAACTCCCGCTTTTATTAAATCCTTGTGAAATTTCTCCGGTTTTTTGGTATGATCTAACTGTTCGCAATTCCGTAACTGGTCTTCATTCAAGGTTTTCGGCAGTGATCGATATCGAGAGAACGCTCAGAAAAATCGTTTCGAATTTCTGGTTTGAATGGAATTCGGACGTCCATTTGCTTTTCCGCAGTATCAACCTCTATTCGTGGAGCCTGTTCCGCCGCAACCTTTACCGGTTCCTGAAAATCCAGGATGAAAATCCCCTGGAATACCGGCGCAGGCTTGCCGAGCTCCTTACGCAGCCCGATTTCCTCAACCTGGTCCAGAAAGTGGAAAAGGACTACAAGTCCTATATGACGCCGTCTGAAACTACCGTCAGCCGGAAGTATCCTGAGCTGCAGGGGCAGAATGTGGCTTATTTTTCCATGGAATACGGGATTGATATCCTGAAAATTTATTCCGGCGGTTTGGGTATTTTGTCCGGTGACCATTTGAGGGGCGCCAGCGACATGGGGATTAAAATGACCGGCGTAGGCCTGTTCTATCTGCATGGATATTATGAACAGCGGGTCAAAAAGGGCGGGGTCATGAAAGTTGTTTATGATCCTATTGTGCTTCCCACAAAGCGCGTCCGCGACGTGCTGCCACTTGAGCCCGTCAAGAAAGCGGGGACCACTGAGGATTTATTTGTGAAGGTCCGCATGCCGGGCCGTGACGTCACGCTCCGCGTCTGGAAAGCCAAAATTGGCCGTGTGGACCTTTTCCTTCTCGATTCCAACCTTCGTGAAAATAAAGTCCATGACCGCCATATTACCCGCCGGCTTTATGCTTCCCAGAAATATTATGAAGAAGAGCGCAAGAGAAGGCTTGAGCAGGAAATTATTCTCGGCATCGGCGGAGTGCGCGCGCTGGAAGGCGCGGGCGTGACCGACGCGGTCTATCATTTAAACGAAGGGCATGTGACCTTCGCGTCTTTTGAGATCCTCAAAAATCTGATGCAGAAAAAGAAACTCACTTTCATCGATGCGCAGAAAAGACTGGCCGACCTCGTGGGATTCACCACGCATACGCCG
>CAZKMJ010000019.1:10869-17250 GCA_964553835.1 uncultured bacterium | reverse complement strand
TACGCCGGTGCCCGAAGGAAACGAGCGCTTTGATGAAAAACTGGTCCGCCACTACCTGCAGGAATACCTGGATGAGTTTTTGAGCCAGCATGAGCGCGAGACTCTTTTCAACTGCGCGCGCAATCGTGAAGACCAGTTTGACATGACCAAGCTTTCATTGATGCTGACAGGCTACCGCAATGGTGTCAGCGCCCTGCATGGGGAAGTCTGCCGGAAGATGTGGGGGTTTGCCTGGGGTAATTTTGATCCCGAAGGCAAGAGTGTTGCCATTGATTCCATTACAAACTCCGTGCACGTGCCTTACTGGCAGAAACCCGCGCTTCGCACCCTGATTGAAAAACACGGTGGTGTTGATAAGGTCATGGATATTCCCGACGAAGAAATCTGGAAACTCCACCTGGAGTTCAAGCGCAAGCTGATTGAAAAAGTGCGCGAACGTGTGGCTCTGCAGCTCCTGCATGAAGAAGTTACGCCGGATGAAATCCTTGCAAAGGTCCAGAACCTGCTGGATGAAGATTCTTTTATGATTGGTTTCGCGCGCCGTTTCGCGGACTATAAGCGTGTGACCATGTTCGTGGACGATGAGGAAAAGCTTTTTACATTCCTGGAAAACGTTTACAAGAAATATGGAAAGCCAGTCCACATTCTTTACGCGGGCAAGCCGCATCCCAACAATGCTTCTGGCCGCGACCGTATCAAGCAGATCGCGGAAACCTCCATGCGTCTTCAGCAGCGGGCTCAGGAAAGGGGATTCCGTGCCCAGCTGTGGTTTATTGAAGGTTATGATATTGATTTGGCGCGTTATCTTGAAGCCGGTGTCGAAGTTTGGTTGAACAATCCAATCAGGCCTCTGGAAGCCAGCGGCACCAGCGGTATGAAGGCTGGCATGAACGGCGTTCTGAACGTGTCTGTTTCCGATGGCTGGGTGCCGGAAGGGATTGTGACTGGCGAGAATGGCTGGATGTTTGGCAAGGGTGATCATGAGTCGATTGTCCAGGACCGTGAAGAGCTATTCACTCTCCTCGAGAAAACGATCCTTCCCGTTTATTTCGAACGCCAGAACCCGAAGGACGCTTTCTCGCGCCGATGGGTCCGCATGATGAAAAATTCCATTCAATCCATTACAAAAAAATTTAATACCGACCGCATGCTTAGCGAATACATCGAGAAAATGTATCTGCCTTCTGCGCGGGCCCTCAAACAGTTTCAGCCTGTGAAGCAGGCCTGAGGAGGAAAAGAGAGGATGAGTACCATGATGCAGTCACTTCCCACTGTCGATTTGTTTGAAGCAGGACAAAGCCCCTGGCTTGATTACATAAGCCGGGAAATACTGAATTCCGGCGAGCTCAAGGCTTTAATTGAAGAAAAAGGCCTGAAGGGAGTGACTTCAAATCCATCCATATTTGAAAAGGCCATGAGTCAGCCCAATGGCGGCTATGACGCGGACATCAAGCGCATGAGCGCGCGCGGCTTTTCGGCTTTTAAAATTTATGACGCTCTGGCCATTGCCGACATTCAGAAGGCCTGCGATCTTTTCCTGCCTGTTTTTGAAGAGACCCGAGGCCAGCACGGTTTTGTCAGCCTTGAAGTGGAGCCCGGCCTTGCCCGTAATACCGAAGGCACGCTGAAAGAAGCCCGCCGTCTTTTTAAGGCTGTCAACCGCGCCAACGTCATGATCAAGATCCCGGCAACACCTGAGGGTATTCCCGCGATTGAAGCCGCGATTTCGGAAGGCATCAATATCAATGTGACCCTGATGTTTTCACTCCGCCATTATCAGGAAGTGGCCTACGCCTACCTGCGCGGCCTGAAGAAGCTGCGCGCACGCAAAGGGGACATGCGCAAGGTGCACTCTGTTGCCAGTGTGTTTGTCAGCCGTATTGACACCCTGCTCGATAAAAAAATTCAGGACCCGGAGCTCCGCGGAAAAGCAGCCATTGCCAATTCCAGGCTTATTTATCAGGAATACCTGAAAATTTTTGAAACCTATGAGTTTGAATCTCTCCAGATGGAGGGAGCCAATGTCCAGCAGGTCCTGTGGGGAAGCACCAGCACCAAAAACCCCGCTTATCCGGACCTGATTTATGTGGAACCTCTTGTGGGCCGCAACACTGTTAACACCATGCCCAAAAATACGCTTGATGCATTGCTGGATCATGGCCGTGTGCGCCCTGGCACGGTGGAGGAAGGCGTGGAAGAGGCTCGGCGTGTGGTTTCGCGGCTGAAGGAAGCAGGCTTTGACCTGATTCAGGTAGGCGAGCTCCAGAATGAAGGCGTAAAACTTTTCGCGGACGCTTTTGATTCTTTACTGAAAGTCCTGGAACTGAAAAAAATGCAGTACGCCAAGGGCGGAAAAAACAGCTTTGGTACTTTTTCCTATTCCGTACCGGCGAATATCGAACAGGCCTTCCGCCAGAAAGCCGCGGAACTGCAGAAACAGAATTTTCTGGCCAGACTCTTGAAGAATGACGCATCGATCTGGAAAACTGACCCGGGACATCAGGCTGTCATTAATAACCGTCTGGGCTGGCTGCGGGCGCATGAATGGGCCTGCGGAAAACTGCATGAGCTCGACCAGTTTGCCGCCGAAATCAAAAAAGACGGTGTCCAGGACGTGGTCCTGCTGGGCATGGGCGGTTCCAGCCTTGCCCCTGAAGTCATGAGCTTGATCTGCCGCAGCAAGGCCTCCAAGGTCCCTGCTTTTTACATGCTCGACACGACAGACCCGGATGCCATTTTGAAGGTTGATAAAAAGGTCCGGTTGAAGTCAGCGCTTTTTATTGTCGCCAGCAAATCCGGCGGCACAGTTGAAACCTCTTCGCAGTACAAATATTTTTATGACCGGGTCGCAAGATGCTATGGATCCAAGGCGACTGTCGAAGAAATCGGAAAACATTTCATTGCTATCACTGATTCAGGATCAGGGCTTGAGAAAAACGCCAATGAAAGAAAATTCCGAAAAGTTTTCATCAATCCCACGGACATCGGCGGTCGTTATTCAGCCCTTTCCTTTTTCGGTCTGGTGCCCGCTGCTCTGATGGGAATCAGCGTTCGCGCGATTTTGAAATCGGCAGCCGACCTGTTTCACGCCTTCGCCAATGAACGCGAGCTCGCCCGCAATCCCGCGGTCGCGCCTGGGATTCTGATGGGCGTGCTTGCTCAGAAGGGCATGGACAAGCTGACCCTGGCTGGTTCTGAAGCGCTTGCATCGTTCGGTGCATGGCTTGAGCAGCTGATCGCGGAAAGCACAGGTAAAGAAGGCGAGGGTGTCATTCCTGTCGATACCGAGCTTCTGGCCCCTGCGGAAACTTACAGAAAGGACCGCGCGTTTCTTTTCCTTCAGTCCGGAAAGGGTGTGGACGCGGCCAGCTTTAAAAAAGCAGGGCTCCCGGTGCTGAAAGTTGAGTGGACGAGCCCTGCATCGATTGGTGCGGAATTCCTGCGATGGGAAATCGCGACTGCGGTTGCGGGCGCGGTGCTTGGAATCAATCCGTTTGATGAACCCAACGTAAAGGAAAGCAAGGACGCGACCGGAAAATTCCTGGAACAGCTTAAGAAAACCGGCAAACTGACAGCTAAAACGGTTTCCGCGAAAAACGCGAACGTGAAAGCCTTTTTCGGCAAGTTGTCCAAAAATGGTTATGTGGTTCTGCTCCCTTACACAGAGCGTTCAGCCGCTGTGCAGAAAGCTTTTGATAAAACCCGCAAGGCTCTGCGTGAGAAATTTGGATGTCCTGTCCTGCTTGGCTTTGGACCACGCTATCTTCATTCTATCGGCCAGCTTTACAAGGGCGGACCGAGGACCGGTGTTTTTGTGGAGTTTTACAATCAGTCCGCGCGTGACATGAAAGTCCCGGGCGAGTTTTATAGCTTTGCCCAGCTCAAGACCGCGCAGGCACTTGGCGATCGCGCGGCGCTTGAAAGCAAGGGGCTTCCCGTCCTTTGCGTGGACCTCGGCGCTAACATTCCCGCAGGCATTAAAACCTTTGAACAAAGAGTCCTTGCGATATAAGTTCTCTTTTTTTCTCATCTTCACGCTTTTGGCCGGGCCATCGGTTTGTCCGGCAGCGTGGATTAAGGAAAAAATTCCGGTAAAAAGCGGGCAAAGCGGGCTTTACAGGGTTTATTTTCTGGTATCAGAAGGGAAGGCGGAGGAAAGACCGGAAGTTGGATACGGCAATTTCCGGGAAATGAATTACAAGGTTGTTTTTCAGGACGAATGGAAGCCGCGTAAAAATTTAAAAGTGCAGGTAGCTTTTGTGGATTCCAAGGGTTTTCATATCGCCAAGGACATTCTTCCGGACAAGAAATTCGCGCCGTTTGGTGAAACGTACGGGCAGTTGTGGGTGCCGGAAGATAGTTGGAGAAAAATCGAGGGTGTAGAAGTCAAAGAGATAACGCCCCGGAAAAAAAAGGAAAAGCACGTGCCTCAGGTTTCAGAACCGGAGCCGCCGGCTGAGCCTGAAAAGCCGGACAATACGCCCAAGGGACTTTTTGATTACGGTAAAACGGTTTACACGGACGAGATGATTAAGAAGGAGCTGGAAAGCAGGCGGATGACGGCTCCCCCCGATGATTCTAAGAAAGCTGAGGAAGAAGTGACGGATGATGAACCTGAGCCAGAAACTGGAGAAGCGGAGATAGAAGCGGCCTAAAGAAAAAAGGGGTTTGTGGCGTAAAGATACAGTCCTGGATTAATATGAAAATCATGTCTAAAAACAAAAATATTCAAATTTTAATGGCTATTTTCGCGCTGGCGCTTGTTTCCGGTTGCGGGGGTGGACCTGCCAAGCCGCGGGTGCTTGCTGTCGCCGGTCCTATGACATCAGTTACGGCGGCTTCTGGTTATGGGGTTCCCCGGGATATGTATCATGTGGTGGGGCCATCTGAAACTATGTGGCGTATCGCCAAGACTTATGACGTGGATGTGAACACCATCCTAAGAGCCAACCGCCTGGATGACCCCACAAAAATCAAAAAGGGCATGAAACTCCTGATTCCGGATACCAAGGGGCCTCGTCCGGTCATTCCGCTTTACCCCGCGACCCGCTGGAAATATATTGTCATTCACCATACGGCCACTGAAGTGGGCGACGCGTTTTCAATCGACCAGCTGCACCACAAGCGCGGTTTCTGGAACGGCCTCGGGTACCATTTCCTGATTGATAACGGGACGGAAGGCAAGACTGACGGACAGATCCAGGTTGGACCGCGATGGGTTAAGCAGCAGGACGGCGCGCACGCAAATGCTGCGGGTATGAATGAAAAGGGGATCGGCATTAGCCTAGTCGGGAACTTTAGCGAGCACCGCGTCACGGATAAAGAACTCGACAGCCTTGTTTTCCTGGTCAAGACCCTGATGAATTATTACAAAATTCCCGCCTCTAAAGTCATCCGCCACCGCGATGTGCCTGGAAAGCACACGGAGTGCCCTGGAAATTATTTTCCGTGGGATCAGTTTAAGCGGCGGCTTGACGGTTAATATCGTCAGAAGCAAAAATAATCCGAAAAAATTCAACCCCTGAAGTAGAAAAGATGAGGCGGAGTCTGTGTGTGCCAGCCGGCAGTGGTTTGTTTACAGCGTAAAGCGCGAAATTTCTTACAAGAATGTAACTTTTTCCTGACTGTTTGAACAGGTTCCTGCCGCGCAGCTTCTTTTCGGTCAGTGACTGGCCGTCCACCAATGCCTCGACCGCCGATCCTCCTTCACGGTTTGTTCCTGCTACGACATAAACAGGGCGTCCATCCCATGGGATTTCAATAAAACAGCCGGGTTCAGCGGTTTCCAGATGATCTTCGAGGAATTTCCATTTTCCGGAAAGGTAGTATCGTCCTTCCGGCATGTTTTCAGGCAGTGTATAGGTTTGCGGAAGGTCGGGGACCACTGTGCTTTGCGACGCAATATTGCCAAAACTGCCCAGTTTTTTGTATCCAAGTTCCAGGGTTTGGATTTCCACCAGTCCGGGCAGCGGATATATGTCTTTTTTGTCCGTCAGGTTTGTTTCCACTTCCTGCATGATGGCGCGGATTCTGTTTTCTTCCTGCTCAAATGGCACGGAGGCCGCGATTTTCTCACGGATCTTTCCGCGTGAATCAATCAGGTAGTCTGAAGGCGTGCTTTGCAGGTTGTAGGCTTTGCGCAGGAACCCCTGGCTGTCGAGAACAGCAGGGAACAGAAGTTTGTATGGCTGCAGGATTTTTCTGAAATAGTCCGGATTTTTCTCAAATTCCTGATCCGGCGTTACGACAATGATAATGCGCAGCCCATCGGCAAAATATTTCAGGTGCCAAAGTTTCAGAACCTTGATTTTTTGGATCGCGCGCGGATCTGTCAGGTTTAACATGCTGATCAGAACTGTCTGGCCCTCAAGGCTTTTCTTT
>CAZKMJ010000019.1:3064-10859 GCA_964553835.1 uncultured bacterium | reverse complement strand
TTCCCATCCACTCGGTAACCTGGAGAAATTCCGGGATATCATCTTTTGTATAGAGAGCGGCATGAGCGGCGGGATTCAGGCTGGAGAGAACCAGGAAAAAAACCAACGCGGAGCGGATAGCGGCAGGGAAATCAGGAAACCAGAACATTGGAGCGAATATTTTTTTTCGCGTTTTTTTCTGCTTCTTCTTCCTCTTTGATTTTTTTATCAACCATCTTCTTTATTTCTTCCTCTTCGGCTTCCTTGTCCACCGTAATGGCGGATTTTTCAAGGGTTTGCCCAACAGCCTGGAAAGAGGAGAGGCCTCGTCCGAGACCCATATTGTTCAGAACCGTGACGCTTTGCTTTTGGCTGACATTTTCAACTCCGGTTTGAGCTTCAGATTCGCCTGAGCGTCCGTCAGAATCACTATCCGTAAGAGCGGATTCGTTTTCTCCAAAACGCCCGTCCAGGTCGTTATCTTCATAATCCTCATAGCTGACACGGTTATTGTTGTACTCAACGGTCTGGGAATTCGCGCTTTTGCCGTCATTGAATATTTGATAAGGTTTCTGGGAGGTCTTGGTGGTTGATTTCGAATAGCTGTAGGTTCCCATGGAGGATGCGTACTTTTCACTGTTGCCCTGGCCATCATCATAAGCATTTAACGGCAGGGAGAAAAGACAAGCCGCACAAAGGGTTACAAAAAAAGAGATGGTTTTCAAAGCCTACCTCCGGTTGACAAACCCTGATCCTGTGTTAAAGTATACTCAATCTTATGAAACCAGCAATCCTCAATAACATTATGAAGTCCATTAAAGTCACGGGTCGTCCCGTGGCTAAGAGTGCCGTCATGCGTCTTGACGGTGCTGCGTGGCATTTTTATTGCCGCCATATGGGCTTGAGGAGGATTTTAGCGGTCTCGTAATAGCAGTATAAAAAGTTAAAATCAACTGAAGCCCATAACTGCAACAGCGGTTATGGGCTTTTTTTTTGGTTTTAACTTGTTTCACGCATTACCCCGGGGTCATTAGGATTCCGGGAAATTCAGCAGAGCTTGAAGCTCTGCTCTACATAGGGAGGAAAGGCAATGGTTCCACAAGCTGAAGCAAGAAGAAGGGATGGAGGTTTTTTAAGGGCCAATCTTGATCCGGTCAAGCTGACGGCGCTGCTCTACCTGAAGGAAGCGCTGCTGGCGGAACGGTACGAGGAATGCGCGGAATTTGTCAGCACGGCAAGAGAATTCGGCGCGCAAGAGCGGGAGATCCAGAGCATTCTGGAAAACCCGGCCGGAGCGCTGAATTTCAAAAAGATAGCGAGGGCAGCATGACAGGCTTTACGAAAGGAGGGGAAATGCTTAAAATGCGATCCATGAGAGAATCTTTGATCGAACTTGCGGACATGCGGCCTGTTGGCGAAAAAGAACTTCTGCTTACCTGGGGCGACGGACACAGGGCGCTTTATTCTTTTTCGTATCTTCGATTCATGTGTCCCTGCGCTGGCTGCGTAGATGAGCATACGGGTGTTCGCACCATCAAAGTAGAAAATGTTCCTGACAGCATCAAGGCGGCGGAATTCAAACCCGTAGGCCTGTATGCTTTACAGTTCCGCTGGAGTGACGGCCATCAGACCGGTCTCTACAGCTTTGATTATCTGCGCAAAATTTGTCCGTGCGGGCAATGCGGGGGAAAATGAAAATTTTATACGCGGGCGACAGCCAGGTGGGTGGGGCAGCCAATTACCTTTTGGGTGTCCTTGGCTGGATGAAAGCAGACCTGGTTCATGTGCCGCCTTCGGAAAAACTTCCGGTTTCATTGGTAAAAAAGAATTTTGACGCCATTCTTCTGAGTGACTTTTCACGAAAAAATTTGCCGGCTGATTCGGAGCAGGTGATCGCTGAAAAAGTCGGAGCTGGCATGGGGCTCATGATGATTGGTGGATGGGGCTCTTTTTCTGGGCCGTTTGGCGGCTGGAAGGGAAGCCGGATCGAAAAAATTCTGCCCGTTTCTTGTCTTGGTAAAGATGACCGGACTAACTTTCCCGGAGGAGCGGTCGTTAGACTGGCCCAGCCGCATGCTTCTGTGCGCGGAGTTTCATTTCAAAAAGCGCCGGTCATTTGCGGAATGAACCGGGTACTGCCCAGGAAAAACAGCCGGACTGTTCTAGAGGTCAGGCGTGTTCTTTCGAATGGGCGCAAAGTAAAACTCGAAAAAACAGGGCTGCCCCTTCTTGTGACTGGCACACATACACGCACGGCGGCTTTTACAGCTGATTTTGCTCCGCATTGGTGTGGCGGACTTGTTGACTGGGGATCCAAAACTTTGAAACTGCCTGTCAATTCCCGCATCCAGATCCAGGTGGGGGACGGCTACGCCCGCCTGATTGCTTCAATTGTTACCTGGCTCGCCTCGGGCCGCTGATCTTCTCCTCAAGTTTTTCCTCTCTGTTTCGATAATTAAGTAAAGATAAATTACATCATTTAATCCGGCAAAGCGTCGGCTAAATCAAGCTGTATGTGTTGTTCGGATAGAGAGAGGACGAACTTATGATTAACAACATGGTCATTTCAACTGAAATTGAATGGATTGGTTACGAGCACAAGAATCGTATGCTTCAGGTGGAATTCATCGAGGGACAGACTTTTCAGTATCAGAACGTCCCTGAAACCGTTTATGAGGAATTTTTGACTGCGGACTCCCACTGCCGCTTTTTTGACGCGGAAATCAAGGGAAGGTACGCGTACCGCCGTATTCGTTAAGCAGTCCTAATTTCAAGTTGCCCGGGCCATGGTTTGAAGATAAAATCAAACCATGGCCCTTTTACATTCTGAAGCATTCAAGCCGGGGACTCCCGCCCCTTTTTTTGACCTTCCGTCTGTGGAAGGGCGCAATTACTCCCTCAAGGATTTCAGCGGCAAAGTCCTGACAATTTTTTTTATCTGCAATCATTGTCCTTATGTCAAAGCCATCGAGGACCGGATTCTTCAGGTGGTGCGTGATTATGAAGGAAAAGGCGCTGCATTTGCCGCCATCTGCTCGAATGACTACGCGGATTATCCGGATGACAGCCCTGAAAATCTCAGGAAAAGATGGCGGGAGAAAAAATACGGTTTTCCTTATCTGATTGATGAGTCTCAAGAAGTTGCGCGGGCTTACGGCGCTGTGTGCACACCGGATATTTTTGTGTACGATAAAAATCACAAGCTTGCCTATCATGGCCAGCTGGACAATAACTGGAAGGAATCCTCTCAGGTGACCCGCCATGACCTCCGGGAGGCGCTGGATGCCCTCCTGGCGGGGAAGAGCCCATCGGCTGCCCAAACCCCCTCAATGGGCTGCTCGATCAAGTGGAAAGCCCCTAAATAGCCCCTCTGGCGTTATAGCACGTTGTAGCATTTTCTAATTCCCCCCGGTTTCCTCTCTATAGCTGTATTCTATATGCTATACTTTTATAAAATGATTTAAAAAGTTTTTTGTCTGCTCTAACCCTATAGGGAGACCAGATCAAAGAAAAACAATGAAAAAGCGAACTTTTGCGCACCGCCTTTTGGCGGCATGTGTGATCTCTGTCTTTGGCGCCAACGGCACCCTGGCTGCCGCGCCATCACTTTCTCTGGAGCAAAGCGCTCCCGTCCTCGTTAGTTTTGAAAAATTTCAGGTCCCGCAGGAACTCGGCACTGTCCAGGAAACGCGTGCGGGCAACGACCCGCAGAGGTCTGTCATTTTTATTCAGGACGCTCACGGTCTTTTGGGTGCGCAGGAAAATATCCAGAAGCTGATCCGCTATCTACAGGACCGTTATGGTGTCCGCGCCTTCGCGGTTGAAGGCAGCCGCAATCAACTGGACACAACCCTTCTCAGCTCCTTCCCGGATGATTTTATCCGCCAGAAAGTTTTGCGTCGTTACCTCGAAAAAGGGGAAGTCAGCGGAGTGGACATGGCGGCGATCATGAGCCCCGGTCAATCCGTTTTCTATGGTCTCGAAGACTGGAATGTTTATCAAAAAAACTATGCGGCCTATCTTCGGGCGCTTGAAGAGCAAAAGCGCATTATCGACAAGCTGTCGATTTTGAACACAGCTTGGGACCAGGAGCGATTCCGAATTTACACGCCGGAATTCAACAAGTTCCACGAAATGCTCCGTGACTTTGATGATGAGAAAATCGGGCTGATTGAGATGGCCAGATTTTTAAAAAACCTTGAAGATCAACTCGATGCACAGCAGAAACGGATTACTTTAGCTGATACGCCGCATTTGTTTAATCTTCTGAAAGCCATTTCGAGCGAGGTCCAGGACAAGCAGGAGATTGCCGCGGAGGTCGAGCAGCTTGCTGTGAAGTTTCAGAACATGCTGCGTTTCAAAGTCTCGATAGAAAATACAAAAGAGTTTAACATTCACTACCAATGCTACCGGACGGGGTCAGAAGACATGGGGACGTTCCTGAAATACATGCTCGACGCGGGCAAGGAGCTCGGATTCAGACCCAAGCTGAGCATGGCCGTGAAAGAGCTGTTAGGCCAGACCGAAACGCTTTCCATGATCAAAGGCACAAAGCTTTTTGAAGAGCTCAAGATCGTGCTTAGAGAATATGAAAAATCTTATGCTGTGACCCGCGACCAGAAGGCGCTATCGCAAAAATATGATCGCGCCCGTCTCCTCAAAACCATGGCCAAAGCCGAATTGACTCGCGACCAGATGGAGGAATACCAGCGTGACCCGGAAGGCTTTATGGCGCTCCTGGGAGAGAGCCGGGAACGGCTTGAGCCCGCCGTCAATTTTTATAAAGCGGCAGTTGAGCGTGATGAAGTGTTCAGCGAGAGGATCAAGAATATTTTCAAAAAAGACAAGGTTGGCACCCTGGTCGTTCTTGCCGGAGGTTTTCATTCTGAAGGCATGCACCGCAGTCTTGAGAAGGGTGGTTACTCCTACGCGATTGTGACCCCGAAGATCGATTCGCTGGAGGGGCAGGAAAATTACCAGAAGGTCATGAGCGGAGACGTTTCTTACAAGGCGTATTTGACCGAAAGTTTTTATGATGCTTTTGTGCGGCATTCGACCATCAGTATGGTCAAGGAATTCAGCGAACCCGATTTCAAGAAAAACGTGAAGTTATGGCGTGATCAGGTCATCCGCGACCTTGCGGCGCGCGGGCAGGTGGCCAAGGCAGGAGAATACAACGTTTACATTGACCGGTTGTTTGCGGTCTACAAGGAAAAGTTTGGCGACCAGACCCGCGTGACCAAGGGCCGGGATCAGATCTTCAAAGACATGGAAAAAATCCTTGCGGATTTTAATGCACGGAAAAAGCAGCAAATTTGGGACCGGTTTGAAGCCCAGCTTAAAGATTTCATGGTGGGTGCGTCCCGACTGAACACGCGCGGTGATTTAAACAAGGAGAACATTCTCGAGCTGGCGCGCCAGCTTGGGACCGGAACTTCCGGCGTCAACACCATACGTTCTCTTGGCGCTCGCAGGGTCCAGGGCGACATGCTTTTTGATATGCTGAGAGGCCGGAATACGGTCAACGCTACTTATGATCAGTTGATTGGCCGCGCAAGGCAGGAAGTCCGGGCAAGGACTACTGAAGACGAAGTGCCTGTGGTTGATATCGATGCGGAAATAATAAAAGCGGACAAGGACATTACGTTTATCGAAACCACCATGAAAGAACGCGGAAGCAGAGGGCAGGGTGGAGGTGTAGTCACCCGCGCTCTCTATTACCGTAAACTCATGCGTGATGCAGGTGATGATGATGCGAAACGAAAGGCTCTTAAGAGTTTTGTTGATTGGAGAAAAGAAGATGCCGTAAAAGCCATGCCTGCACGAAGCCTGGACGAGGCTGTCCGGTATCTGGAAATCGGGTCCGAACTTACAATTCCCGCCGCCTATCTTAGCCTTTTTGAGTGGTTCCGGTTTGATTCTGAAATTTCCGAGGGGGACCTTGAGCCCATGCGCCAGTTCTTGAAACAGTATGCCGGTCCGCTTGCGCTTGCGCTGATGAGCGCGCTAATGATTTCGATGAAAAACAGACAGCCTTTGGATCCCCGCATTATCAGGCTGCTTGTTCTTTTGGATGGCGACATTGATGCTGATCTTACTTCGGCTCTTCAAGACAGCGGTGAAATTATCGGGCCTCGCATTGAAAACATCCTGGATGAAATTTCGCCGGCTGATTTGAAAAAGAAAATTAATCCGGCGGCACTTGCGCTGCTCCGCCAGCTTTCAACGCTTAAGAGTTTCAGGTCGTTTCTTCTTCAGAAGACCACATCGATCCGGGCCCTGTCCCTTGCACCCGACATGCCGATTTCCACAACGGCCAAAGCTGTACTGACAAATATCGGAGCGCCTCCGCCGCGAGGTGAGTTCCGTGCCAAGACCGAACCTATCGCGGATTATCAAGAAGTGGCTTTTCTTCAGATGAACCAGGCGGCGGGACAAAATGTCCAGATCGTCGCAAGGCTCAATGGTGACCGCCTTTCAGTCCGGGCCTACGCCAACGGGTCGACCCTTCTTAGCGAGGTAAAGGAATTTGTTGTATCACCGGGAACGACGCTTGAATACCGTGTGGGACGCGCAAGGACCAATGAAATCCAGATTCCGGATGATTACGCTTTTTTTGGAGGCAACACAGGTGTTATCCGGGTGGAGAGAGGTCCTGCAAAAGACAGTCAGCCCAAGCTATCCTACCGTATTTTGAACCCGAGCAACGATGTCTATGACATCGAAGGCAAAAAAATTGCCAAAAATGGGGCCTTTCAGCCGGCTCATATCGTTCTAAGTTACCCGCTTGAAACGCCTGTTGTAGGCACGAATGAAGGTGAGTCCGCGTTTGTGCTGGCTTACAATCCCGTCATTAAAGCTCCGGAACTTTTGGGAACAGCTGATGGCGACCTTCACCGCGTTGACAGCGCGCTGCCCATAAACGCGCTTGTAACTGAGCCTGTGTATTTTGGCGGGACAGCGGAAGGGCCCAATTATTATTTTGAAGCCTACGGCCAAAGAGGTCTGCGAGACGTTGGAACGGTTGAGCTATCAACCAATGGCGATGTTATTTTTACCGGCATGTCGATCGTTTCAATCAATGGACGAGCTTTGGGACAGGGGCCGGTACGTGTGCGTTTTCAGGAAGCGGGTAAAAATTTTAACCTTGTTGAATTTCCAAAATTTGAAGTAGTGGTGCCGAAAGTTTTGGAAACCGCGACTTCAAAGGAACTTGCCGATGGCCTGAAAAAAATTAATGAGATTTACGCCCGCCTGCTGAAGGCCTCGAACCTGGCGGATGAGGCTGAAAGGGAAATGAAATGGACGCTTTTGGATACTTATTTTATCAGCAGTGACCGGTTCAAGAAAAATGTCCTCCGTAAAAACCCGCTTTACACTATGTCATTTCTTTACCAGGTTTACTACCGTGCTTATATCGTCAAGAAAGCTAAAGAGCAGAAAGACAGGGATATGGCCAGGACTACTGCTCTTGTCATCTTGCTGGGCGAAAGAGACAGCGGCGCGGCCATTTTGAAGGATTACAAAACCCGTACGGATGAAACGGCAAAGACACTGGAAAGAATTTTAACCGCTTACCCTGATCTTTTACCGCTTCTTTTGCAGCAGGTTCAGAATGTGACGCAGTCGGAACCAGTTGAAAATAATATCCGGAAGCTTGAACGTTTGATCGCTCAGATTCAGACACCCGCGGATTATGACAGACTGGCCGGAGAAATAAATGCTCTTTTGGTTGAAACGGGGGACATGTTCCGGAAGTTAAAGGAAAAAGGCGGCCTGAAAGAATTTGTACAGTATTTACACTATTTAGAAGAAC
>CAZKMJ010000019.1:0-3054 GCA_964553835.1 uncultured bacterium | reverse complement strand
AGAGATGCGTCAAGGCGTGACAGAACGCTGGGGGAATTTGCGCAAAACTCGACAGGAACAAATGGAAGCGATTAAAAGGGCTGAAAGAGACGGAACTTTCAAGGTCGCCAATGCCAACGCCCTTGCCTACGTCAAAGAAAGAATCGCGGAAGAAGGTCTAATCCTGGTCAAAGGTATTCTGATGGTTCTCCCGTATCTGGGTCCGGAGGCCAAACTGCATCGCACATCGCTAGACCGCGCCCTTGAAGTTTACGGCCCGAGGGTCCAGACGATTCTGGCCGATTATTACGGAATTCCGGACCTTAATCCTCAGGACAAGGAAGCACAGCCTGCCGTCACTGCTGCTCTTCAGGCATTTGAAGAAGCTCTGGAAGCCGTTTATCCGCGCAGCGAACGCCGTTCCGCGGCCTCGTTTGTGGCAATGGCAGGTTTAAATTCAAAGGAAATCGGAGCGGCCCTGATTGCCAATCCTGCCGACGAGGGAGCGCTAGTGACGCATGGCAAAGGCCAGCTGAACAGAATCGGTCCAGTTCTGGACGCTGCCGCTCGCGGCGTGCTTCAGGAATTAAAACTTCTTCCAGGTACCAATATTGTCATTGATTACGACAAGCTGAGGCTGATTGTCGCGCGCGAATACCAGGCTACCGGCCTTGTTGAGGTCCTTGAAATCGAAATGCTTGCGCGTGAAATGGAAATGGCGCAATACCTGGATTTCGCCGGATCAGTAGACGCGTCTGCCAGCGCGGGGCAAATCCCTGCTGACGCAGTTCAGGAATACAGCAAGTTCCTGAAGGCTTACATCAATACGCTTAACAAGAACGAGACCTTGATCGTGAACATCACAGACGCATCCAACGTCAAGCCCATGACCGATGTGCTCAAAGAACTTGTGGAGTCAGGGGCCCTGGAACGGCTTGTCGCGCTTTTCAATGTTCCCATCAAACAAAAGGATTGGAGTTTTATTGTCAGCCGCCGCTTTGTGCGCCTGCAAAAGGGGAATGAAGCATCCACAGTGGCCCAGGCTATCAAGTCCGAAGAAACTTTGTCCGGAGAAACAGCTGCTGTTGTTATGACAAGCCTTATGGATTTTTCAAAATTGACCGCGGCTGCCGCGCAGAACCTTTTGGCAACTTCTCTTGAAGCTTTGCCTGATGAAAGTTCAAAGAGATTGCTTTTTCTGACCATGATCGCGGTTTCCTGGCGCCTTCTGCAGGTGCGCTCTGAAACTCGTTACCAGCTCATGACCAATCCGCAGATGTTCCGCGGTTTTCTTGAGCAGGAAGGCTTCGGAAGCGTGGCGAACAGTATCGTGCTGGGCTCCCGCACCCCTATCCGCGTCGCGGAATTTATCGAGGGCGTCAAAGCTTTCCGTCTCATGGCCCAGGCCGCTTAATTTTCCCGTCTTTACGCGTAAATTATGGTATGATTCCGCGCCTATGGAACATATCAGCGCCATCAAACAGTACTTTGCAGATCTTACTCCGGCTGCCAGCCTGATTTTTACGGCGCCATTTGCCATTTTGCTCGGCTGCATTGCCATACTTCCGCTACGCTTGCCTCACTTCTGGGAAAGTAACGCAAACAAGGGAAAGGTAGCAGCGGCGCTCGCGCTTCCTGTGTTTCTTTTTTTTCTTGCGCGTGACTGGCATGTTCTGGCCACAACTTTTCTTGATTATCTGGCTTTCATAGCGCTTTTGGGCGCGCTCTTCACCATTTCCGGCGGGATTTACATCCAGGGTTCCTTCGCTGGCCTTCCTTCTGTTAATGCCGTGTTTCTGCTTCTGGGCGCTCTTCTATCCAATCTGATCGGTACCACGGGTGCCAGCATGCTGCTGATCCGTCCGCTTTTGCGCGCCAATCATGAAAGGAAGCACAAATCACATATCGTCATCTTTTTTATCTTTATTGTTTCCAACACTTCCGGGCTGCTGACCCCTTTGGGGGACCCGCCACTGTTTCTTGGGTTCTTGAAGGGTGTGGATTTCATCTGGACGTTGCGGCTTTTCAAAGAATGGATTTTTGTTCTCATTGCTCTTCTGACACTTTTTTATCTGTTGGACCATTATTATTTCAAGAAAGAACACCAGGACACCCACAAGATCCTGAAGCAGATGCACGGCCAATTTCTTTCAGAGAGGTTCAGCATTCTGGGGAAAAGAAATTTCATCTTCCTTGCAATGGTCATCGGAACCATCCTGTTTTCGGGCTATGTCATTTATCCCATGGATGGTCCTGAAGTTTTTGGTGAGAGTTGGGGCGGGTTTCTTTCAAAAGTTGTGCAAATGGCAGGTATGCTGGCTGCCGCGGTTGCTTCTTACCGCATGACCCCTCGCAACCTCCATGAAAAGAACAACTTTGGTTTTGGCCCGATTATTGAAGTGGCCGTGCTGTTTTCCGGTATTTTTGTGACCATGATGCCAGCACTTCTGATCCTTGAGACCCAGGGCGGGAAGTTCGGGATCACACACAGCTGGCAGTATTTCTGGATGAGCGGGGTGCTTTCCAGCTTCCTGGACAATGCACCTACCTACCTTACTTTCACAAGTCTGGCCAAAGGAGCACTTAATATTCCAGGGGAAGGCCTGGCAGGGCTGATGCATCATCCTCAGGGCTCGTTTTACCTGGCTGCTGTTTCATGCGGATCGGTTTTTATGGGTGCGAACACTTATATAGGAAATGGCCCGAACTTCATGGTCAAGGCCATTGCCGAACATGCAAGAGTTAAAATGCCGGGATTTTTTGGATATATGGCGTGGTCGGTCGGAGTGTTGATTCCGGTGTTTATTCTTGTGACTTTCCTGTTTTTTGGAAGGGGATAAAGCTAATCACTCGCGCTTTTGCGCAAGTATCAGCTAGGCCATCAAAAGGCGGGTCAGTACTACGAGTTCGAGGTATTTCAGGTCAAAGGGTTTCAGGACATATTGATAGGAACCCAGCTCCGCGCACTCTCTAGCAATATCTTCGTCCTGACTGGCTGTTGCCATCACGACTCCAATTTCCTTGTCAAATTCACGCACCCTTTTCAGGGTTTCAAGCCCGCTCATGCCCGGCATA
>CAZKMJ010000018.1:0-21093 GCA_964553835.1 uncultured bacterium | reverse complement strand
AGGAAGTCCCATTATCTTTCAGCACGCGGTGCAGTTCAGAAAGCGCTTTTTCAATGGAGCTGGAGTGGTGCAGGGTGCCGTTGGAGAAAACAAAGTCAAAGGACTTGTCTTCAAACGGCAGTTCCAGAAATGAAGCGGCACGGAATTGAATGGGAAGATTTTTCTCATTCGCAAGTTCGCGGGCCCGGGCAAAAGATTTTTCCTGAATGTCGACCGCGTGGATTTCTCCCGCTCCAAGGCGCGCCAGCGCGAGTGAGTAACGGCCGGAGCCGCAGCCCATATCGAGCAGTTTCTTGCCCTTGATGCGGTCCTTCACGATGTCTTCCGGCAGCCTTTTGGTCACCAGGTCCAGGCTTTCAGTCCAAAGCGTGGATTCATGGAACACCGACCAAAGGGTGGAATAAAGGTCGGAGGTTTTTTTCTCAAGTGTGTCGCCTTTCAGGTAATCCGGAGAGTATGGCTTTAGATCCAGCTTGTAGCCCGGCACATGTTCCTCAAAGTCGGAGGCCATGGCTTCCAGCGTTTTGATCTTGTCGAGAATGAAAGTAACGGGCTCTGTCTGCGTGAAACCGCAGTAAGGCTCCACAGGATAAATGAAACGGTAGAGTTCATGGCAAAGGATAACGGCCATGTAAGTAAGGCCCTTGTCCACAAGGCGCTGGCATTGGGCCATGAAGGCGTCAAGGTGTTTGAAATATTCCGCAGCCTCCTGTTTATGTCGCGCTGTTTCTTTAATGCTTTTGGGACCGGTCATAATGAACTCTCCATTTTTTTTCTGGTATGGATTTCAAGGAACATTTTAGCGTTTAGAAAGTAGAAAATAAATTTACTCAGGCTGTTGGGCATCGGGTTGATAGACAGGAGGGACGCGATCTTTTCCCTGTCCACATAATCGAAAATGACGCTGTCATCCAGCACATAATCCCGTACCTTTTTATCGGTAAAATCCACCAGGGAGTTCAATGAGGCATTGAATCCCCTTTTGCGGCGGTCCAGGCGCACCTTGTCATTCAAAATTCCCTTTACGGCTTCCCTCAGGATGATTTTGGCATAGCCGTCCTTGAACAGATGTTCGTCCGGAATCGAATAGGCGAACTTGAAAAGCCTCGAATCCAGGAACGGCGACCGGTTTTCCACGGAGTAGCACATGGAGTTCAAATCATCTTCATGAAGAATGACTGGCACAGATTCATGGAAAAGTTCATTCAGCATGCGGTTGCGAAGCATGGGAGCCTTGAAATCCTGCTCATAAAAGCCTTCCCGGAATTCTTTTTTCAGAAAAGTGGTGAATTCTTCGCTATTCAAATAAATATGGTCGCGAAAACCAGGATTGTCCGCGAAGCGGTCTGCGTCCTGAAGGAACGGATTGCGGGTATTCGGCTTGACGTACGTTTCCCATCCCTTTCGAAATTCAGCATAGCGAGGGTGGTTTTTCATGGCTGCCATGTGGAGGTGAAAGTGGTCATAGTAGCCGGTTACCATTTCATCCGCTGCGGTCCCGGAAATCGCGACTTTATAGCCCTGTTTGGAGACGGTTTCAGACAAAAGTGAGTGGATGTAATAAGAAATGGTGTAGACCGGAGCGTCATGGTACTCGATGAGACTGCGCAGGCGCGGAAGAGTTCCCTCTTTCGGGATCGGGATCAGAGTGTGCTTGCAGCCAAGATCCTTGATGGTGGCCATGATATTGTCGTATTCGTTATAGCGTTCATCGCTGTCCAGGATGGAGAAAGTGGCCACATCGTATTTAAAAATTTTTGCGGCAATGGAGACAAGCGCCGCGGAATCCACGCCGCCGCTCAGACAGAACGCCAGAGGAACGTCCGCGCGCAGGCGGATCTTCATGCTGTCGATCAGTTTTTCACGGAAACCCTGCACAGACTCTTCGAAAGTCAGTTTCGGGTTCGTTTCGAAATTCGGTTCCCAGTAGCGTTTGATTTTTTTTTGCAGGCTTGAATTGACTGTGACTTGTGTGGCGTAGGGCACTTCCCGGATGCCTTCAAAAAAAGTATCTTCGCTTTTATAAAGGGACTTGTAGCCGTTGATCAGATAGCGAAGCAGATGGCGTTCATTAACCGCCAGTGAAGCGCCTGAGAGCGACTGGATGAATTTGATTTCAGAGGCAAAATAAAACCCTGTGGCGGTTTCATAAAAATACAGTGGTTTTTCCGCGAAACGGTCGCGGGCCAGGAAAAGCGTTTTTTCCCTGCTGTTATAAATAGCGAAGCTCCACATGCCTTCAAGTTTTTCCAGGCATTTATCGCCCAGCAGAATGTAGGCTTGTAGCAGGACTTCGGTGTCGGAAGAGGTCCGGAACTGGATACCGCGCTGTTTCAGTTCCTCCTTCAGTTCCAGGAAATTGTAGATTTCACCATTAAAGACAATGGTGTAGTCGCCAATAACGAACGGCTGGTTTGAGCGCTCATCAAGGTCAATGATGGAAAGCCGGGAATGCAGCAGATGGACATGAAAATCTTTTTCCGCGTAATGTTTGGACGCGGAATAATCAGGCCCGCGGTTTTTCATGCGCTGAAGCGTTTGCGCAATCGAACCGGAGTCCAGCTCGTTCCTGCCGAGATATCCGGCAATTCCGCACATGTTAGCGGCCTTTCGCCTGCAGTTTTTCGGATTCCGCTTCTTGCCTGCCCGTGCTGTCCTGCTTTTTGGAGATGAGCCAATTGCCAACCAGCAGGTGCTGGAGGCCGCTGCGTTCCAGCGTGTGAATGGCGTCCGCGGGAGATTCTACGATCGGTTCTCCGTGCAGGTTGAACGACGTGTTCAGAAGCGCGCCCACGCCCGTGATCTTTTCAAAAGCTTTGATCAGTGCGTGATATTCCGGATTAATTTTGGCGCTGACCAGCTGGGGCCGGGCCGTGAAATCATACGGATGAAGTGCGGCCGGCAGATGCTGGCGTGCCAGTGGCGTGGAATCAAAGGCCACCGCCATGAAGCGCGCGTCGATTTTCTTGGGATTAATCAGATAATCGTCCTTACGTTCTTCCAGAATGCTGGGAGTGAAAGGCATCCAGAAATCACGCTGCTTGATCATCTCATTAATGATGCGCATGGTTTGCGCGTTGCGGGGATCGGCCAGAATGGAGCGGTTGCCCAGAGCGCGCGGTCCAAATTCCATGCGGCCGCACAGTCTGCCCACCACTTCCCCTTTGGCCAGCACCGCGGCCACGTCTTCTGTGGCCACTTTGCGGACATTGCAGGTTGACGCAAAAGATGAGCGGCGGATGGCCTCTTCCACTTCCTCATCCGAGAATTTCTTGCCCAGATAGAGCGTATCGATAGAAGGGATGTCCGCGGGTTTTTTACCTTCCTTGGACCATTTAAGCGCGATTTCCTGATAAGCTGCGCCGATGGAAATAGATTCATCGCCCGGCGCCGGTGCCGCGTAGAGGTAATCGACCTCCGGCATTTCCCAAAGCACTTTATTCGCCTTGATGTTAAGCGCGACGCCGCCACTGAAAACAACATTCTTGATACCAGTTTTCTTGATGCCGTTGCGGAACCATTCTTCCAGCAAATCTTCCACGTGCTTTTGAACGGCGTACGCAATGCCGTCAAAACGCACGGTCTCGAGCTTTTCCTTGTAGTAAAAGAAAAGGTCCTTGGGCTGGATCTTGTATTTGAACACCAGGCCGTCGACCTGCAGGGTTTCACTGAAAACCTTATAAGCATCGCGCGCGTGGTATTCATTGGAATAAGGCGCAAGACCCATGACTTTATACTCATGTTCATTCTGTTTCATGCCCAGCAGCAGCGTGACATAGCGGTAAAGGCGGCCGATATTACACTGATTCGTGCGCGCCAGTTCCTGCAGCGGAGCTCCGGCTTTGCCGAGCCACACGCTTCCGTTGGTATTGTCCCCCGCGCCGTCAGCGACATACACGAGCACGTCTTTTTCCCGTGCCGGGTTTGCGTAATAGCCGTAATACGCGTGGCAGCTGTGATGGTCGTAAACCGTTATTTTTTCACGCGCAATGCCAAGCGAAGTAGAAATCAGTTTAATCCGGGCTTCATACATGCCTTCGGTGTCGTCCTCATGTTTGATCAGGGACTTGTCATAAGGAAAACCGGCTTCGTCGATCTTGTCCTTGAAAATTTCAAGATATTTGGGTTTTTCATTGCCGTAAATGCGCGGGTGCCAGTATTCACGCTGTTCACGCCAGTAGTCGGCGATGGAAAAGCTGGCATTTCTGCGTACAAGGAAATATTTGGGCGGAAGGGATTTGGTCGCGACTGCCACTGAGTCAATGTCTTTGGCGGTCAGTCCGGCCACGGCGAGGCACTGCTCAACCGCTTTCGCAGGATACCCGTATTCGTTTTTCCGGCGGGTCAGACGTTCTTCATTGACCACTGCCAGAATTTTGCCGTCTTTTAAAATCGCGGCGCTTGCGTTGTGTCCGTCATTAATACCTAAAACGATCATGATTTTTCTCCTAGTTTGATTGTTTCCACTTGCGCGCGCTCATTCAGGACCTGCTCGCACATCCAGAATTCGAATTCATTAGTGATCTGCACGCTGTCGCGCGGGCCCATTAAAACGTGGCCAATGGTCTTTCCAAGAAAATTGTCCTTGGAGATGACAGACGCGCGTGACAGCTCAATGGCGCCGACTTCCTCATAGAGGACGTCTTTTTGATGGCGCAAAAGACGTTTTTTATAAAGCGGGATCATGCCGTGTTCGCTATGGCGGTAAAGGAACTTGGTGTTCTGCGTAACGGTGATGACGCTGTCGGTTTTGAAAATCATCTGGGAATAAATGGCTTCATCAATGTGCGAGGTCTTGCGCAGCGGCGTGTGGATATAAAGAAGCAGCACCAGGTCCGGCGTATATTTTTCCTTTTTTTGAAGCTGTTCCAGCACCCACAAGATGGATTCTTCGATACGCGCGGTCAGTCCTCCCATGCGCGCGGGCCGTTGCATGGTTTCCACCGGATATTTTTTGCGTACATGTTCCAGGGTCTCATCATCTTCGCTAAGTACCACGGTGCGGGAAATCATTTCAGAGCCGGCAGCGGCATCCAGTGTGTGTTCAATCAGCTTCTTGCCCGCGATTTCGCGCAGAGGGTTGACGTACGCATTGGCCTTTGTCCCGCGCGTCGGAATAATGGCCAGCACTTCCGGCTTCTTGTCGGCCTTCATGTTATTGCGCACGAACTTTTCTTTGATCTTCTGGCGCGCGTCCAGGATGCGGTGCTCTTGCGTGGTCATGTTCTGGCCGTGCGAGCGGTAATAAAATAGCGGAAGGTTGGCGTTCTTGATCTTGTGGTTGCGGCCGACAAGCTTCAGCCAAAGGTCATAGCCGTCCTGGCAGGGATTGGTCTTGTCATATTTATTAATTTCAAGCATTACGGACTTCTTGACCAGACTGCACGCACCGTGGGCCGGCAGGTCCAGTACCTGGCTGGCTTCGGTGATGCGGTTATGGTGCACATGCTCCAGGATGACATTCTCTTCATTGACCACAAAATAATCCGGATAAACAAGCGCAAGGTCAGGCTGGGTCTTCATCATCTGGACCATGAGCAGGAGCGCGTTTTCATCAAGGTAATCGTCAGCGTCAAGGCGCATGATGTATTTGCCCTGAGCTTTTTCAATGGCCTGGTTGGCCGTGCGGATCAGGCCCTGGTTTTCCTGTCTGAAAAAGGAAATGTTAGGGTAATGCGCGTAACGAGCGGCCACTTCAGCGGTGTTGTCTTTCGAACCGTCATCAAAAATTAAAAGTTCCCAGTCTTTAAAAGACTGGTTGATGACACTTTCAATAGCCTGGGACAGAAAACGGCCGTAGTTGTAACAGACCGTATAAACCGTGACCAAGGGTTTCTTTTTAGCAGTTTTTTTCATTTTTTTAACGGATGTCCGTCTTCTGGACCAAATGGCCTTTTGCGATTGTGCGTTTGACTTTGGAGCCGACCAGCTTAACAGCCTGCTCATAAGTGAAATCCCGCTGGGGCCGCACGAAAGTCAGATCACTGGCTTTCAAGGTTTTACCTGCCGGAATTTCTTCTTTCGCGGCAATGCCGCGGCGCATGTTGGCAACATTTGCTTTTTCCGCTTCTGACATCATTTTCCCTTTTATACCCAGCGCGGTCTCCACGCGGCGGATTCTGGCCACCATGTCCGCGAATTCGTCCGGTGTGAGAGAAATGTAATGGTCGCGGAAAACCTTGCCCTCACGCGAAAGCGTGAAATGCTTTTCAATAATACGCGCGCCGGCGGCAACCGCCATGGGCGGCACTTCGACCCCCGGGGTGTGGTCGGAATAACCGATAGTCATGCCCAGCTGTTCTTCAAGGTACTGGATGGAATGAAGGTTTACAGACTCAAACGGCGCGGGGTAAGCAGCCACGCAATGAAGCACGGCCACTTTTTCTTTTACAAAATTTTTTGAGGTTTTCTGCGCGATCCAGGAAAGAGATTTTTTGACTTCCGCAAGCGAGGCCGTTCCGGTTGAAATGATGACCGGCTTTTTCTTGGCGGCGATGTACTGGACCAGGGGTTTGAAGTTCATGTCCCCGGAAGAAATTTTCATGACCGGAACATAGCTGTTGAGAGCGTCCACGCTTGCCGGGTCGAGCGGAGTGGAGAAGAACATAATACCTTCCTTCTTTGCGACCTCGGACAGTTTCTTGAACTGTTCAAAAGAAAGCGCGAAACGGGAAACGCGTTCAAACCGCTCGGTTTCGGAAGCCGCGATATATTCAGCCGGAAGATAGGTCTGGAATTTGACCGCGTCCGCTCCAGCCTGCTTGGCGGCTTTAACGAGGCGCACGGCCTCATCGAAGCTTCCTTCATGGTTGACGCCTGCTTCCGCGACAATGAAAACATTTTTGCTGGTATCAAAATTTCCGATTTTCATTTTTTCTCCATTAAGGTTTGTTCTCGCAGGCGGACCATGTCGGGCCAGCGGTAATCCGCGAAAGGCCTGTCCATGCGCTCCACCATGGCGTCGAAAAGTTCAAAATCGTCCATCGTATCCACACAAAGGTTCACTGCGGCATAATCCCCGCCCGAAGGCACGTTCTTGATTTTCCAGCCTTCAGGCTTGCGGTAAAATAACTGGGTCACATGTTCGAAATCGCCTGGTTCCGACATTTGCGGATAAGCACGTTCGAAAGATGCTGTCCGGACGACTTCAATGCTCTGGCCTTTTGGAAAACTGCGGGGAAAGGTATTGGTCACGAGGTCGTATTCCCCTTTTTCAAATTCAGAAATCAGGTTGTCCACCAGGGCCGGGTCCATGACCGGACTATCCGCGCTGATACGCACGAATGCTTCAAGCTTGTACTTGCGCGCTGCTTCCAGAAAGCGTTTGGCCACATCCTGAAGTGGACCACGGAAGCACGGAACTTTGTTGGCCACGCAAAAATCTTCAACTGGCTTGTCGCTTGCGTCATCAGAGGTCGCGATGATGACCTGCGCGCCGCTTTTACAAAGCGCCAGGCGCTCAAGCAGGTATTCCAGCACGGCTTTTCCATGTGACTGGCGCAGGACCTTGCCGGGAAGACGCGATGAGCTCATGCGCGCCTGCACAATGATGCCGGTTTTCATCCAGCCGCCTTTGTGGGCTTTTGTTTCGGCTTGGGCTGGGGTTCGTCATGGATCCAGCGCCTCGCCTTGTTATAGGCAATGCCGACCTTGTCGTCCAGTTCTGGAGACAAAAGGCGGAGAAGTTCCTTGCCCATGATCCGGTACTGCTTCCCAACCTTTGCCGCGCGGATCAGGCCCTTCTTGATCATGCGCGTCACGGTGCTGGGACTGACCTTCAGGATCTCCGTGGTCTCCTCATGCGTATAAACTTCATTTTCCCTGATTTCCATAATTACCCCTTGGATACTGCTGTTTTGAATTCGCTTAAAACCGTAAAAATATTGTCATCGTGAAGAGGCAGGGTCTGTACATAAGTCTCCGGATTATTAATAAAGCCCCTGACTTTCTCGCAGGCGTCCGCGGCATCCGTAAAAGAACGCAGGGATTTTCCGAAATGTTCCGCGGATGGCCTGTGAACCATGCTCTGAATAAATTCCGGATAAAGGCAAAGTGTCGGCAGCCCTGTCTGCACAGCTTCGAAGAAAGCTGTTGTCGGCCGGTCGAGCAGGACCATGTCCGCATCCTTGAAATGCTCAGCCGTGGTGCCGGAAACAACCCTGATATTGGGAGCATTCAGCTTTTCAATGAAAGGAAGAATGGCTTCGTCAATCCGCCTGCCGCTTTGCTTATAAATAAACTCAAAATCTTTCTGTGAGGCGAAGAACTTGACCAGATCTTTCTGGTATTCGAAAAACCAGGTGGCCGGGTAAATCAGGCAGTTGAAATTGCGGTAATGCAGCGCCAGCTTGGTCGGGACATAAAGGACTTTTTTCTTTCCCCTGGAAGCAGCGGCCGCGAATGATTTCAGGTAATGAGGCGACTGGTAAACCTCGCACGCACTGATATGTTCTTGCCGCGCGGCCTTGCTAAAACGTTCCTGGGAAAGTCCGTCGGTGGCAAAGTATATATCGAAAGCGTCCAGGTCTGTCATTTCCCAGACGCGGTCGCTGTAAACGTCACATCCATGCTGGATGCAGGCTGTTTGCGCGCCTGTGATGCGGGCGGCAAGGACTGAGCTCTTGGAATAAGAATCAGAAATGGTATGGGTAAGCACGTAATCCATATTTTCCCGCGCAAAGAATTTTCGAAGATTTTCACAGCCGGTCAGCATATCCGGCAAAACAGAATTAAGAAAAGATTCAAAGTAATGCTGGATCACATGGTTGACATCCATCCGGCTCTCTTTAGAGACCCAGTCCATAAGTTCCTTACCCGCTGTTTTGAAGCGTGCGGCAGCAGCTTTGCAATCCTGATGGAGCGTTTCTGTGACTGTAGAAGTATCATCCAGTTTCACAAGTCCTCTGTAATAAATTTTGACACCTTCGGCGCGCAAATCCCGCATGACAGGATCCAGATGCTTGCTGCCCGCGTGAACGAAAAATATTTTGAAGGGCGTTTCAGAACTACCTGCATTCCATTTGTTTAATTTGATCCACTGGATCATTTTCCGGAGCATTTCCTGGATGGCGGGTTTTTCTGATGTTTGAACGGTGATTGTCAGCGGCGTTTCGCCCCAAAGTTTTTCAGAATAAGGAATGTTCAGTTCCTTTGCCAGCTGCGGCAAGAGCTCCCAGAAATAAGTCAGAGCATCATAAGGCTGGGAATCGCCCGCGGTCAGGCGGGTTTCTGGCTTCCTGCGGTGGACGAAAACCACTTCCCCGTTTTTCGTTGCAATCACAGTCAGAATCGAGCGGAGAATCAGGGCCTGTAGAATGACGGAATCCAGAAAATACTTGAAGCGGTTTAGATAAATCCGGCCCACGGCAAGGTTATTTTCATGGCAGTAGCCGATTTCGTTTTTCAGGAATTCATCGAACCGGTCAAACCAGGCTATCTGACGGAAAAAGAAATCGTCTTCCCCTCGTCGCAGTTCCGCTTCACTGTAAAAAGATTCCGGGATCTGGTACGGAATTTTCCTGTCCGTCAGCTCATAGGAAACCTGAGGGCTGAGTGAAATGATCGTACCGTCCGCGTAAGAAGCGGAGGGATCGAAATCTTCAATCAGATAAAAGCGGCAGCGGCTGCTCATGAAGATTTAACGGAAGCCTCGTCCCAGATATTATCTTTGACCCATTCGCCATTTTCTTTGCGCCAGACTTTAGGTGAACGGAATTTATTGGCGATGTCCCAGAACTGCCCTTCGGTCATGCCTACATAATTCAACCAGTACTGAAGGTCGCTGGAAACGACATGATCATGTTTGCGCACCATTTCAATCCCCTGTTCACGGGTCAAATATCCCGTGCGGATGTCCTTGGACGCATGGTCAGAGGCGCGGCCATAGCCAAATTTTACGTACTTCAACAGGTCATGGATGCCGTTTTCATAGCGGTCATCAATATTGGACATTTTGCGGTAGGTGCGCTCGAAATTTCCTTCCGCGGGTTTCCACGCGTATTTTTCCATCATCAGCTTGGCATGCGCGTTCGGATCCCATTTGAAATAGTTGCCGATGTAAAGGCCGCGGACGCCGACTTTCAGGATGTCTTCGTCGGACGGATATTGCGCCCACAGCAGGTCCTGCTCGGTCAGCTTATCATCCTGATCATTCAGCATGTCATACCATTCAAAACCTCGGAGGCCATGCTCATGGCGGGTGCGTGCACTGAATTCCACAAAGTCCTCCGGCATGAACATGCCGGTCGCGTCCCAGGCAATTTCACCCCAGATCAGAAGCGGAATGTTGAATTTTACGGCCACCTGGATGGGGTAGGTAAAAATGCCGCAGTGTCCGTGCCAGTTCATGTCACCCATTTTTTTGAAGCAAAGCCGGTTCAGCTTTTTTAAAACGTCCACGCTGGGGCCGAACACCAGATGGTCGGCGTCAAAAACTTGGCGCATGCGGTCACGGTTGTAATCACCTTCCGGCAGGTAATTATTGCCGTGGTAGGTCACAAGAAGTGGTTTGAGGCCGTATTCCTTAATGATGTGGGTCTGGTAATAGCTGTCCTTACCCCCGCTTACAGGGACAATGCAGTCGTAATTGTTGGACTTTCTGTTCTTTTTTACCTCACCAATAATTTTCTCAAAGCGCTTGCGGCGCTGGGCCCACTGCTCTTCGGAAATCTTTTCGAACGCTTCAAATGTCCGGCACCCGCTGCAGATACCTTCTTCGTCAATGATCAGGTTGATTGCGATTTCTGGATAGACGCAACGTTTGCAATATTTCATTTAAAGCTCCCTTTTAAGGCTCACCAGTGCCGGCGGCCGTGTGTTGAAACCGTTTTCGTGGAGATAAGTTTTTGCAAGGTACATGCTCTGGTCACGGTAATGAAAGATGTTTGCTGCCGCGACAGCATCGATACGAGTTTTTTGCAGCGCTTCGCCGAAATGTTCCCAGTCTCCCGCGCCGCCCAGCGCAATCACAGGCACCTTGACCGCGGCGGCAACATTGTCCATGAGTTCCAGATCATAGCCCTCCATGGTGCCGTCCCGGTCAACGCACTGCACAAGGATTTCACCGGCTCCGAGTTCCTCAATTTGTTTTGCCCAATGGATTGGATCATGGGGCGTCGGGTTTTTCCCGCCATCGCGCATTACCCGATATTTGTTATCGATTTTCTTGACGTCCATGCAGACCACAATGGCCTGGGAACCAAATTCCTTGGCAGCCTGGGTGATAAAGCCCGGCTCATCAAGCGGCTTTGTATTAATCGACACTTTGTCCGCGCCGTTTGATACCCGTACGGCGATATCTTCGATGGTGCGGATGTTTCCGCCGAAAGTAAGGGGCATGGAGCAGAATTTGGATACGTCACGCACAATGTCCACAATGTTGGCGCGGTTAGGGTGTTTTTTGTCGTCGCGGTTCATGTCATAGACGCCATCGCGCGTGATGTCGATGTAGATCAGCTCATCCGAGTCCCAGTCGTTACGCAGCAGTAAAACAGGGATCAGACGTTTCTTTTTCATGATTTCACGAAATTTTCCAGCAGGTGCCTGCCGGATTTCTGGCTTTTTTCAGGATGAAACTGCACGCCCATGATGTTTTCGTGTTTGACTGCAGCCGCGAAACGCTGGCCGTAATCGCAGGTCGCGATCACGTCCGCGGGATTAGCCGTCTCAAAATGAAAGCTGTGGACGAAATAAAAGTCCGCGTTTTCAACACCAGTGAAAAGAGAGGTTTGGGCTTCGACATTGTTCCATCCCACGTGAGGCAGCTGCAGGTCGCCGGGTTGAAGCCGTTTGACTTCTCCTTTGATCCAGCCAAGGCCTTCATGACGGCCAAATTCATTTCCTGTGTCCGCCAGCAGCTGCATGCCCAGGCAGATCCCAAGAATGGGTTTCTTTTTTTCAACGACTTCGGTTTTCAGGATGTCGATCAGGCCAAGCGAGCGAAGACGGTTCATGCCTTCGCCAAAGGCGCCGACGCCGGGCAGGATAAGTTTCTCAGCAGCGCGTATTTTTTCCGGGTCATTGGTAATGGTGTGGGCAACGCCCATATTTTCAAGGGCATTGGCAACCGACTGAACATTGCCCATCTGGTAATCGATGATGGCGATCATGACTGGAGGTCCTCGAGTGAGAAGACCTGGATGCGGGCATTGCCCTGCTCTGGAATGTACACACGGCCTTTGGAATCAATGCGGACATTCAGTGGAATGTCGAATTCGCCAGGACCTGTTCCCTTGCGGCCAAAACGTTTCTCAATTTTGCCGGACGGTCCAAAGCGGAAGACCTGATGGCTGGCCATGTCCGCGACATAAACATTCAGTTTGGAATCGACTTCAACGCCCTGCGGTTCGCTGCCAGGCGCGTCCAGAATACGGATGAAATTACCATCGCCGTCAAAAACCTGGATGCGGGAATTTTTGCGGTCCGCGACATACAACAGGCCGTCCGGACCCAGGGCCACGGCGTGCGGCAGGTTCAGCTGACCTTGCGCGATGCCAAGAGAGCCCCATGTCTTGATGAATTTTCCCTTAGAGTCGAATTTCTGGATGCGATGATTGTGATAGTCAGCGACGAAAATTTCACCGGCTGTGTTGATAGCCGCGCTGACGGAACCTACGAATTCGCCATTGCCCGTGCCTTCTTTGCCCCACTTCAGAATGGATTTGCCTTCCGAATTGAACTTTTCAACGGTGTTACCCCGGTAATTGGTGATGATGAAATTGTCATCCTTGTCGACTACAAGGCCGTGAGCGCTGTTGATGGGAGTAAACGAGGACAGCATTTTTCCTTCGGGACTGATTTTGCAGACACGGTTATTGCGGTAATCAGCGAGGACGACATTGTCCAAGCGGTCGTGGTCCAGATCATAAACATGCAGGAACTGGCAGCCGGTGGACTGGGCGGTCCAGATGGCTTGCGGGGTCAGTATGACGGCTTCAGAATCAGCGGCCATGGCTGAGACCACAGGAAAGAGTAAAAGTGCGATAAAGGGTTGCCATATAAGGGGTTTCAAGGTGGCCACAAGGTATCATCAATCGTAACTACTTGTCAATAGTAGTCAGCGACTATCAGGCGGCAGGGGTCAGACGGTAGATGGCGTAAGGTGCGGAGGGGTCGGAAATGAGCTGAAACCAGGCATCTAGGTAATCTGTAAGTGCTTGAGAATAAATGGATTCCGCCTTTTCCTGAATGATCAGATACGAGGCCCCCTGGTCATATAAATATTGGAACCAGGAAATGGGTTCCTTCATGGCTACTTCTTCCCTTTCGATTTCAGCGTAGTCTACTTTGGCCATGGCGGATTTGCGGTAGCCTGATAAAGGTTTGCCCAGCAGGTTGAATTGCAGTGTCCAGCAAGGCCGGTTTGCGTAATAAATCAGCAGGGCTGGGTTTTCACCGGCAAGCACAATTTTGTCGCCGGGCTGTGTCAGTTTCTGGATCTCCGCGCCAAGGGCCGGTATTTTTTTCTCTTCAGCCGGAGCCAGGAAAATGGGATTGAAAAAATAACGGGTCGAGACAGCCAGATAAAGCATCAAAGCTGCCGTCAGGATTTTGGGTGACGCCAGCGCCGGCTTCCGTGAAGCTATCTGTGAAACCGCGGCCGCAGCCAGCCAGACCAAAAATGGCTGCCAAGCATAGAGATAAAAATCATGCTTGATGATTTTTTCAGGAGTGAGCACAAAAAGCAGAAAACCAAGCGCGAAGCCCAGAAAAACCAGAAGCGGTTTGCCTTTGGTTGGAGCCATAAAAATTCCCGCCACAACGAAAGGGAAAACAACCGGTGTTAGCAGCCGCTGAAAAACGATATTGAACGAGCGCAGCAGGAACTCTAACCCCATTTTTTCCTTTTCGCCACCGCCGCCCAGCTGCATGAACATCGTGGTATGTACATTCAGGACCTGGTGGGACTTGTACCAAGTGTACCCATACCAGGCCGCTGGAAGCGCCATAGCGGTCAAACCGAAAAAGATCAGTCTTGAAAATCGATTTTGTGTATTGCCCCACCAGACGGCTGCCATGAAAACTGGTATGAAAATAACAAAATGCACGCGGCCGGCAATGGCAATTGAAAGTAAAAATCCGGAAAGAATGCAGGAATTTATGGAAAGATTCTGTCTGCGGATCAAGAAATAAAATGCCGCAAGGAAGAAGGCCAGGGACATGGATTCCGACATCATGGCCTGTCCATAAATCAGCGTATAAGGAGAAAACGCGAAAATGAAGGCCGCAACCCACCCTGCCGCGCTGCCAAAAAGAATGGCGCCGCACAGACCAACCAGAAGAATCGAAACGAGATTGAAGATGACAGCCTGAAATCTTCCCCAGAATTCCATGCTTCCGCCAACGAATTTAAATCCAGCTCCGGCTATGACAGAAGGAAAAGGATATTGATTAAGATGGAGAGCTTTTTTACCCGCGATCAGGACGTCGGTTTTGGGGTTAAGCAGGTCGGAGAAACTTTCGGTCGCCATGTTGCGGGCCATGGAAGCCATGACGGTGGCCTGATAGCTGGCAAAATGACCAGCGTAAGGCCGGTTGATGGCGGCCATTTGGATCCCCAGCACGGTTCCCACGAGAAACAGGACCGGAAGGATTTTCTTCATTTTCTAAACGGCAACTTTTTCCTGTTTGGCCGCTTTCAGCGCGCGCTTGACGCGGCCTCGCTGCAGGGCACGCTGCATGACAAACAACATGGATTCGAAAATCACGCGTTTGGAAATTTTTGAATCTCCCTGACGGCGGTTCGGGAAAATGATCGGGAATTCCGTGGTGCGCGCTGACTGCATAACGGCAAGGAATTTCAACTCCACCAGAAAGGCGTAACCTTCAGTGTGAATGTTGTAGCGCAGGATTTTTTTCAGCAGGCTGGTGCGGAAGCACTGGAACCCGCTGGTAAGGTCATGGAATGGCAGTCCCATGAGAGTTGTCGCGTACCAGTTGGCGAAGCTGCTAAGGGCCAGACGGTATTTGGGCCAGTTCTCTACCCCGCCGCCTTTGATATACCGGGAGCCCACAACAAGATCATGGTTTTGGATCAGCCGCAGGTGATCATTCAAATATTTTGGCTGGTGTGAAAAGTCAGCGTCCATGGTGATCATGGCGTCATATCCGTTTGAAAGCACCCAATCCATGCCATCCAGGTAAGCTTTTCCAAGACCCAGCTTTGCTTTTTGTTCCAGCAGATGCAGGTTCGGGTCCTTTTTCTGAAGCTCACGGACTTTGTCAGCCGTTTTGTCTGGTGAAGCGCTGTCCACTACCAGAATGTCCAGCGGCAGGGTCACTTCCGCTCGAATGGCGGCCACGAGACCCGGAATATTGTCGGCTTCGTTATAAGTAGGAATGCAGACGATGGTTTTCATGAAATTGACTGGGTTTCTTTTGGGATGTCCGTCAGTTCAAAAGAAGTGCGTAGTTCTTTGTCCACCAATTTATTTTTTAAATTCCGTGTGATCAGGACGGCCGCGACGACAGTGGTGCCCAGGCTTATGTAAATAAGCGCGGGCGCTCGCCAGTCAAAACCCGGCGTGAACACGTTTAAAATAGCGGCAATGCCGGTCAGGTTCATGACTGAGGGATAAGTCATGGTGTAGTGGAGAGTCATAAAAGCGATGTGGGCGGGGCTTCGCTCTTTGGGAGCGGCTTCTCCGGCTTTTTCCGCAACGGGTTCAACTCTAGAATATTTTTTAAGGTGCGCGAGGATGGCGCGGCATTTTGTATCATGCATGGCCAGCATCAGAACCTGTGCCAGCGCTCCCAGAAGCCCGGTCAAAATCCACATCGGGTTCCTGGTTGCTTGAAAAATGCCGAAGCCAATGCAGGATGGCACCAGGAAATTGACAATATAGTGGTTAATCATGTCGTAATAAAGGCCGGTCAGTGAAGATTCGCGCTTGTCGATGACCACCCGTCCGGTCTCTTTGTAATGCCGGTAACGCGCCACTTCCCCATCCATGCAGTCGATCAAGTACCAGACCTGCAGGAGAATAGCGCCCAGCGCGAACATGAACTTTGAAGAGGCCAGAAAACAGAAGTTTGAAATAAAGCCCATTGCAATCATGGCCACACTGACCTGATTAGCTGTAATTTTAGTGGGAAGGACCAGGCGGGTGCCGTAAATTGAAAGGAAGCGGCAGACATAACGCATATAGACATTAGACTTGTCTTTTTTGGCCGTGGTCTGGCAGATTTGTCTGAGTTCAGCGATGGATTCCATAACTAAACGCCTTTGGCGCCTTTCCTTTTCCGAGTTTGATACAGTTCAGGATCTCTTCCGCGTCTTCCTGCGCTGACGGGCTGTCTGTATTGTCATAGACATAGGCATCGGCCGCCTGGCGCAAAGGGGCAATTTTACGGTTTTTGTCCGCGGAGTCAATCTGGCGTATTTTTTCCAGTGCCGCGGCAAAATCAATCGTACCCTTTTCTTCAGGAGTAAGCATTTTAAGGACACGCCTTGCCCGGATCTCTTCGGAGGCCGTGACGAAGAACTTCCATTCCGCGTCTGGAAAAACTACGGTGCCGATGTCCCGGCCTTCCATGACAATCCACTGCTTTTTTGCATACTCCCGTTGAAGGGCGGTTAACTTTTCACGGACACGGGGAAGCTTGGCGACTTTCCCCGCGGTTTCAACAATCTCAACCTTGTCCAGCCCCTGGGTCCAGTCATTGCCGTTGACAATTGTCCGGCCCTTTTCAAAATAGATTTCGCAGGGTAATTCCATGAGCGACTCTTCGTCATCGGCTGCAATGGTTTCTTCAAGTGATATCCGCGCGATGGCCCGGTACATATGGCCGGTGTTGATGAATTCATATTTGAGGTCGCGGGCAACGGCCTGCGCGATCTGGCTTTTGCCCACGTAAGCCGGGCCATCAATAGCAATGACTTTCGCGCTCACAGCAGTTTCTTCTCCTTCAGGAAGTAAAAGAGAGGGACCAGCGATTTGGCGTCACGGATCTTTTTAGCTTTGATCATGGCGGCAACTTTTTTGAAGCTGAAAACATGGGCTTCAAGGATCTCGTCCGATTCCAGGGCGCATTCCGTTTTGACCAGGTTTGAAGCCACGAAGGTATGAATGATTTCCGTGCTGAAACCCGGGCAGGGATAAAATGAAATAATTTTTTTCCAGGTTTTGGCTTTATAACCGATTTCTTCCTGGATTTCGCGTTTCGCGGTTTCCAGCGGGGTTTCGCCCTTGTCCATGGTGCCTGCCGGAATTTCCCAAAGGGTTTCGCCCGCGCCATAGCGGTACTGTTTGATCATGACAATCTGGTTTTTTCCGATGACCGGTAGAATAACGCTGATGCCCCGGTGGAGGATCAGGTCGCGTTTCAGCCGCTTCTTGTTGGGCCACAGGACTTCATCGACCACAAGCTCAAGGGAGCGTCCGGTATAAACGCTTTTTCGATTGTAACGTGTAATGGGTTTCTCAGGCATGCGGTATTTTAATCACTTTCAGGCAATGGAGGTGAGAATTTTTTCCAGGTCGGATTCTTCCAGCTTGCGCGGGTTGTTCAGGACCCGGTCGGGGCGGAATCCGTCACGGATAATGATCCCCCTGCCCTTTTCATCGATCCCGAGCCTGGACAGTGAACTTTCCAGTTTGACAGCGCGCATCATAGTTTCAATTTTCTTCGCGGCCATATCGTAGTTTTCCGCGCGCATGATTTTCAGCATGGGTGCGCCTTTCTCTTTCAGCACTTCCGCGTTGAAACGCACAAAAGGAGCGAGCGTGAGCGCGCAGGCGTGCCCGTGGGCCACACCGAAATGAGCGGTAATGGGATATGAAACCGAATGCACGGCCGTTGTTTTAGTGTAGGAAATGGCAAATCCTGCTTCGTGGCTGCCCAGTGACACCGCGTTCCGGGCTTCCGCATTTAATGGTTCGGCATGAGCTTTTTCAAGTCCGGCAAGAATCAGTTCAAGGCCTTTGAGCGCGTGCGACTGTGAAACGGGCGTAGCAGCTACTGCCCAAAAGGATTCAATGGCTTGGGCCAGCGCGTCAAAGCCTGTGCAGGCGGTGACATATTCGGGCATGCTGTAAGTCAGCTCAGGATCGACCACGGCCACGGCTGGATAAAAGCTGGCGCCACCCAGACTGATTTTCTTTTTTTCCGAGGTTTCGATTGAGGCATACGGAGTCACTTCACTGCCGGTACCCGAAGTTGTGGGTACCGCAATGACCGGCGCGGGTTTTGCGGTCAGAGGAAAGTTAGTGTTGAAATAAAAATCCAGCAAAGTTTCATGCTGGAGCGGAACGCAGGCCAGAATTTTGCTGACGTCCAATACGCTGCCGCCGCCGATGGCCAAAACCAAGTCAAAGGAAGTTTCTTTCAGCCTGTTGATTTCTTCCTGGATAAAATGCTGGTGCGGGTTCTGCGGAATGGTGGTCTCAATAACCTTATAAGGCGCGAGCATGGCGCCCAGTTTCTGGAAATACGCGGAGCGGCGGAAGGACTTCTCCCCGAGCGCCAGAAGAATGGTTTTTGGCGAGAAACCCTTGATAATTTCCGGGAGGCTGTTGAACTTGCCGCTTCCGAAATAGCTTTTTACCGGATTTTCAGCCATTTGCTTTTGCCGCAAGATTACACGCGGCTTTGGTAAAATTTTCCGTGATCTGCGCGGACGAATAGCGGGTTGAAATTCTGGGAATGTCGTGGGTTTCCAGGCGGTTGATTTTGACGCGAAGAAAAGTCGGCCCCGCTTTTTTTGATAACTCTTGAAGTTTTTCACGGAAATCCGCTTCGCTTGCGGCGCTTGCGCATGAAGTGTATCCGCAGGCGCGGGCAACAGCTTCAAAGTCGCAGCTTTTGGCCGTGGTGTCCTGGTCGCCGGTTGTTTCGTAGGCTTCGTTATCAAGTACGATATGAAAAAGGTTCGCTGGTTTGTAGTGCCCGATCATGGATGTGTTGCCCATGTGCATCAAAAAAGCGCCATCGCCGTCTAGCACAAAAACCTTGCGGTCCGGCCGTGTCATGGCGGCGCCCATGGCAACAGCGCCGATATGTCCCATTGAACCCTGCATATAAAAATTACCCGGCCTGTCAGCAAGCGCGAACAGCTCGCGGGAAATCATGCCGGTAGTGGCAAAAGCCAGGTCTTCAGGCTGAAAATATTCAGAAATAATTTTGACAGCTTCTACCCGCTTCATGGGGTAGGCAGACGGTGCGGAGGGCTGGCGTTTGAATTTTTCGAACGTGTCCTTGCGGACCAGGACGACAAAAGGAGATTTGTTCCGTTTCATGGTTTCAATCCCCTTTTTCAGGGATTCCTGCCAGCTGGAATCTGAAGGCAGGTCGCAGTGCGGTACGCCGATGGAATCAAGGAGCGCCGTCATTTTCGCGCCCATGATTTCATGCTGGGGCTCATCCGCAACACCATAAGCGCGGCCGCTGACAAAAAGCAAAACGGGAATTTTGTAGATCATGCAAAGCGAGGTCAGAGGATTAATCAAATTACCGAGGCCGGAGTTCTGGATCATGACTGCCGCGCCCTGTCCGCCCATCACGGCACCGCTGGCAAGAGACAGCGCAGAACCTTCGTTTGGAGCGATAGTGTAATTGCCGGAGGTTTGTTCAAGGCAATTGATGACATCTTTGAAAAATGAACAGGGTACGCCGGTATAAAATTCAATTCCCTGCTCTTTCAGGAATTGGACAAAGTCCCCGGCTTTGATCACGGGTTCATCACCAGGTCGGCGGTTTTCTGCGTGAAGTAGCGTTCAAGGCGTTCATAGTCTTCCAAAGAGTAAAGTTCGGACCATCCATGCTCGATCACAAGTCCCTGCACGCTTTCCGGCCCCTGTGCGTCAATCACTGCCTGAAAAAGGTCCGTCATCGAACTGCCGGGTGGAACTTTTTTCCAGAACTGCTTCAGCGTCTCCAGGCCTTCTTTTGAAAGCAGGAACATTCCGATGAACTCATACTCTGCTTTGCCCGCCTCAATCTTTTTACCGATGCGAGCGATTTTCCTGTAGGTGCCCGGCTTCATGTCACGTGAAGGTCTCGCGGCATCGTCCGTGCTGGAGACAAGATCCAGCTGCTTGTCGCCGCGCGGTGGCAGGGTCTTGAAGCCGCGGTCCAGTACGAGTGTAATGGGTGCCTGGCTCTTCAAAAGATCAGACGGGATCTGGGAATCAAAAAGAATGTCGGAATAGCACACCAGTGTTTTACCCGACATTTTTTCAAGACCTTTCATGACCGAATGCGCACTTCCCAGAGTTTGATACTCAGGATTTTGAATAATCTGCGTGTCTTTGGGCGCGCGGATTTTTTCTTTCTGATGTCCAACCACAAGGGCAATGTCCTGAACGCCCGCTGAACGAAGGATTTCCACCTGGCGGTCGAGAAGTGTTTTTCCGGCCAGCGGCACCATGCAAAGCGGTTTGTCTTCAAGAAGCGATGAAAGCTCCGGCTGGAACTTATGGTCGGCGGCAGCAGGAATGACTGCGCCGATTTTTTCTGTTTCACCCGAATACTTCTTTTCATTTTCCTGGTAAGTCGTCATGCCCTGCAGCTGGAAAAGCTCAGCCATGGGAGAGATGCGGTTTTCAATGTTTGCCGTGGATCCATCCTTGATGATCTGGTCAAAAACTTCGTGCATGGCACGGACGCTGGCGCGCATCCCCTGGTTGGCGTAAATAGCGATCTTGTAGCCTTCCTTCGCAAGTTCGTCCGCGGTCACCTTGTAATAGGTGGTCGGGATGGCGATCAGCGGGCAGGCATTTTTATATTTCTGGTTCCAGAGTTTAGAGAACTGGAAAATTTCGTCCGGAGTTTTGGACTTGGAATGAATGACCAGCGCTTCCGCGCCGGCTTCATAGTAAGCGACGGCACGTTTGTAGGCTTCTTCAATGCCCCAGCCTGCGATCAGCGCTTCAATACGCGCCACAATCATGACCCCGTCTTCCGAAGATCGCGCGGCACGGGCCGCTTCCATCTTGGCGCAGAACTCTTCAATCGAAGCAAGTTCCTGGCGGCCTGGAATAAAACTGTTCACTTTTGGAAAACGCTTGTCCTCAATGACAAGAGCGGCGAGTCCCATGCTTTCATACTTGCGGACCATGTGCATGACATTGCTGGCATTACCATAGCCGGTGTCAG
>CAZKMJ010000017.1:19653-21159 GCA_964553835.1 uncultured bacterium | reverse complement strand
CGCGTGAAAGTCACCGACGTTACGGATTCAACGGTTTACGATACTTCTGACGCCGACTTCGCCATTGTCGCGACCTTTACTGTGACCCAGCCCAATGGCGGGGAAGTCTGGACGGTCGGTACCACCCAGAACATTACCTGGAGCACCAACGGCTCTGTTGCCAACGTTAAGCTGGAATACTCCACCGACGGCGGCACAAACTATGATCAGACCATCATCAATTCAACGCCCAACAACGCGACCTATTCCTGGATCATCCCGGATTCCATCAGCACACTGGTCAAGGTGCGCGTCAGCGACGTCAACAATGCCAATGGTAATGACACCTCCAATGCTGTCTTCAAGATCCGCGGCGCCCTGCTTCTGACTGCGCCGAACGGCAGCGAGCAGTGGGGTATCGGCGTGGCCAACAATATTACCTGGACCCGTACCGGTTCTATTGCCAACGTCAAGCTGGAGTATTCTTCCAACGCTTTTGCCAATGAAACGCAGACTACGATCATTGTCGCTTCCACACCTGCGGATCCCGCGCCGTCCGACAACAACGGTATTTATTCCTGGACCATCCCGGACGATCCTGGCACCAACAACAAAGTACGCGTGACCGACGTTTCCGATTCCACGGTGCTCGATCTTTCGAACAATGTGTTTAGTATCAAGGGTTCTGTCACCATCGTGACGCCAAACGGCACGGAAACCGGTTTCAGTGCCTGGATTGTCGGTACGCCTTACAATATTACCTGGACCAAGGGCGGCGCTATTACCAACGTGAAACTGCAGTATTCCACCGACGGTGGCAGCACATGGCCCGATCCTTCGAAAGTCATTGTCAGCTCCACCAGCGCCGGTTTCCTGAGCTACACCTGGACCATTCCGGATGACATTACCGCTCAGGGTCGCGTTCGTATTCTTGACGCGAACGACAACAGCGTGAACGACATGTCTGATGCCAACTTCCATATTAAAGGTTCGCTGCACCTGACCTCGCCCAATGGCGATGAAATCTGGACTGTGGGCGATACTCAGCCTGTAACCTGGACCAAGACCGGTACCATCGCCAACGTGAAACTGGAATATTCCACGGACGGCGGCTCAAACTATGACGGCAGCATCTCGACTTCGACATCCGCTTCTGCCGGTACTTTCAACTGGGTCATTCCGGATTCCATGTCCAGCAACGTACGCGTCAAAGTGACCCAGACCAACGACTCTTATGTGACCGATGCTTCTGACGCTAATTGCAAGATCCAGGGTTCTTTGACAGTCACGTCGCCCGATGGCGGGGAAGTCTGGAAGGTGGCTGCGTCTCAGCCCATTACCTGGACCAAGACAGGCTCCATTTCCACGGTCAAGATCGAATACTCTGTAAACGGCGGCGCGACTTTCCCGAACTCCATCGCGACGGGCGTTGACGCGGCTTCCGGCAGCTACTCCTGGACCATTCCGAACTCTATCACGACCAATGCTCGTGTTCGTATCACTAATGAAGCGGACGCCACGGTCAAA
>CAZKMJ010000017.1:7072-19643 GCA_964553835.1 uncultured bacterium | reverse complement strand
ACTTCAAGATTTCCGGTTCTGTCACTGTTGTTCAGCCGAATGGCGGCGAAAAATGGGGCATCGGCCAGACCAAACAGATTACCTGGAACATCACGGGCTCTATTTCAGGCGTCAAACTGGAATACTCCACTGACGGCGGTTCCACCTATCCCAACACTATCAGCGCTTCTGTGGACGCGACCTCCGGTACGCCTTACAGCTGGGTCATTCCGGACAGCCCTACTACCCAGGGCCGTGTTAAAATTACCAACACTGCGGATACTACAGTGTTTGATATTTCGAACGCCAATTTCAAGATCCAGGGTTCTGTGGATCTGACCCAGCCCAATGGCAGCGAAGCCTGGACGGTTGGCACTCTTCAGAGCATTGCCTGGACCAAAGCCGGTTCCTTCGCCAATGTGAAGCTGGAATATTCCACCAACAGCGGCTCCACGTATCCGAACATTATTACGGCTTCCACGCCGTCTGACAATTTGAGCTATGCCTGGACTGTTCCGGACAATATTTCCACCACGATCCGTGTCAAGGTCACAGACGCCAATGACTCAGAAGTGACGGATGCTTCCGTCAATGATTTCACGATCCGCGGCGCTTTTGTTGTGACCGCGCCTAATGGCGGTGAAATCTGGCGTGTGGGCCAGGCACAAAACATTACCTGGACTGTGACTGGTTCTGTGCAGGCCGCGAAGCTGGAGTACTCCACCAATGGTTTCGCGGATGAAACTCAAACCACGCAGATTGTCAGCACCACGCCGGCCAGCAACCTGAGCTATGCGTGGAATATCCCGGACAACATTAGTAACTCTGTGAAGATCCGCATGACTGACGTGGATGGCATTTCTGTGGGGGACACCTCCAACGGTAATTTCGCAATCAAAGGTTTGATTACCCTGACTTCTCCCAACGGCGGCGAATCTTACGGTGTCAACAGCGCGCAGAATATTACCTGGAGCCGTACTGGTTCATTTGCCAATGTGAAGCTGGAATATTCTACCAATGCCTTTGCGGATGAAAGTCAGTCGAACCTTATCACGGCTTCAACGCCCGCTGATCCGGCGCCGGTTGACAATACCGGTACCTATGCCTGGACCGTTCCTGACGCCATTTCCACCACGGTCAAGGTCCGTGTGACTGACGCGAATGACGCGGCCACGACGGATACGTCCAACAACAGCTTTACCATCCGCGGCGTGTTGACCATTACCGCACCCAATGGTGGTGAAAAATGGATTGTCGGTACCAGCCAGCTGATTACCTGGGACCGCCAAGGTTCCATTTCTAACGTGAAGCTGCAGTACACTACCAATGGTACTATTTTCACTGACATTATCGGTTCTACGCCCAACACTGGTACCTATTCCTGGACTATTCCCAACTCGGTGTCTACCACGGTGAAGGTCCGCATTTATGATGCAAGCAATGCCACGGTGACCGACGATTCGAATGCGAACTTCAAGATCCAGGCCGGTTTCACGCTTTCTTCGCCTAACGGCGGTGAAGCCTGGCTGGTCGGCAGCACTCAGTCTCTCAGCTGGACCACTTTCGGTACTGTGCCTTTCGTCCGTCTTGATTACTCTCTGGACAGCGGTGCGAACTATAATGATGCTATCACCACTTCGACTGCCAACACCGGCAGCTATTCCTGGACCATTCCGGATGATCCTTCCGGCACGGTTCGCGTGCGTGTCGCGGATACCAACGACGTGACGGCCTTCGACGAATCCAACGGTGACCTTCGTATCCGTGTTGCTTACAGCATTGTGACGCCCAATGGTTCTGAACAGTGGCGCGTTGGCCGCAGCCAGAACATTACCTGGGGCGCGACCGGCACTTCGCCCAACGTGAAACTGCAGTATTCCCGTGACGGTTTCTTCGCGGATATCCAGAGCATCACGGCTTCTTCACCGAATACCGGTTCCTATGCCTGGACCATTCCGGACAGTATTTCCAATACAGTGCGCGTGAAAATTTCCGACCCGAACGATATCGGTGCCTACGACATTTCCAATTCTGATTTCCGCATTACCGGCGATTTCGCGATCACGTCCCCGAACGGCACCGAAAAATGGGATGTTGATGATGATCATGACATTACCTGGACCCATGCCGGCACTGTGCCCAATGCCAAGCTGGAATATTCCACTAACGCCGGCGGCAGCTGGAATCCAATCGTTGGTCTGACGCCCAACAACGGCACCTATACCTGGACTGTTCCGGATTCCATCACGGCCCAGGGCCGCGTGCAGATCAGCGACCCGAACGATACTACGGCCAATGATTTTTCGGATGCCAACTTCAAGATCAAGGCCAAGTTCACACTGAGTTCGCCCAACGGCACTGAAATCTGGACCGTGGCTGAAATCCACGCCATTACCTGGACCAACACCGGAACTATTAACAACGTCAGGTTGTGGTATTCAACTGATAGCGGCGCTACTTTCCCCAACGTAATCATTGCTTCTACGGCCAACACCGGCACTTACAACTGGACTGTTCCTGACGCGATTTCCACCAATGTCCGCGTGCGTGTTGGCAGCACCACGGACGTTGATGCTTATGATGATTCCGATGCCAATCTCAAGATTCGCGGCAAATTCCAGATCACCGCTCCGAATGGAGCTGAATCCTGGAGGATCGCCCAGGTTTCCAATATTACCTGGACCACCACCGGTACGATCAGTAACGTGAAGATTTACTACTCCACAAACGGCGGCAGCGCGTATCCGAATGTGATCGTGGCTTCTGTGGCCAATACCAACACCTATAGCTGGACCGTTCCTGACGTGCCGACCACCACGGCCCGTATCCGCGTGGAAAATACAGCTGACAGCACTGTCTATGATGATTCCGATGCCAACTTTAAAATTCAGGGTAATTTCATTCTGAACTCGCCCAACGGCGGGGAAGCCTGGATTGTGGATTCTGTCCAGAACATTGACTGGAACTGGGGCGGTACTATCCCGAATGTGAAGCTGACCTACTCCACCGACAGCGGCGCCAACTACAGCAATGTGATCAATGCTTCCGCTCCGAATGGCGCGGGCAGCGCGGGCAACGCGACCTATGCCTGGACCATTCCGGATGCCATCGGCTCCAATGTACGCGTCAAGATTGAAGACCCCAATGACTCTGACGTGTTTGACGCTTCCGCGGCCGATTTCAAGATCCGCGGCGATTTCAACATGCTGACTCCCGCGGGCGGCGAACGCTGGATCACTTATGACACTGAAGACATCACCTGGAGCAGCACGGGTACTATCCCGACTGTTAAGCTGACCTATTCTCATGATAACTTTGCTACTTCGAACCTGATCATCGCTTCGGTCGCCAATGCGAACAGCTACAGCTGGGCCATTCCGGACCCGGGCATCAACAATATCCCGAAGTCCACCCGCGTGCGTGTTGAAGATACCCGCGATTCAACGGTGAACGTCACTTCCGCGGCCTTCAACATTGACTACTATTACATCACGTGGGACATCCGCGACCTTTTGACCAACGCTCCGCTGAGCGATCTGACCGTGAAGCAGACCAAGAACACGGACGAAACCTTCGTGCAGTGGCAGGAAACCGGCGTCAGCACCACCACGCCGCGCGTGCAGCCCACTCCTTATGGTATGTGGGGCACGGTGTTCACCAAGACCGGTTATGGTGACCTTGTCGTTGTCGTCACCGCTGACCATGACCAGTCCTTCAGCCTCTTTATGGAAACGACCGTTATCCATCTGTGGCTGGCCGACTCCCAGGTTTCTTATGATCCGGGCGCTAGGACTCTTTCTATTCAGGCTTGGTTGTCACGCGACGGTTCGCTGATCGCGGGCAGCGCCGTGAGTGCCACCCTGAGAGTTTATGATGGTGACACGCTGCTTGATTCGATTGTACTGACTCCGAGTGTCGCCAAGCCGGGTTACTTTGCCAAGGTCGTGGACGCGGGTCCGAGCGGTCTGAACCTGCAGTCTGGCCGCGTGTATACGACCCTTTGCGAAATGCCCATCGTTTCAGGCGGTATTTTCAAGACGCCTTCAAGTTTCGAAATCACGACTACCAAGAAGATTCAGGAAATGCAGGACACCGTGGCCGCCGTGCTCGACAAGCCGCTGTCCGCTGTCGAAAATGCTATCCGTACCGATATGACCAATCAGCTGAATACGCTGTCCACCAATGTCAGCAATCAGCTGACCGCGCAGACTACTTTGATCGACACCTCGCTGACCAATACCCGTAACGTGCTGGTCACCAAGATGGATGAACAGACCCAGACGATCAACACCGCGATTGATGAATTCACCAAGAAATCTGATACGGCTGTCTTCCGCATGGAAGACTCCATCACGGCTGGCGCCATCCGCCTGATTGTCGCGGATGCCACAAAGGTTGGTTTTACGGAAAGAATCCAGGTTTCCACGGATGAAAATGCTGCTGTCACGACTGAGTTTTTCTGCCCGAACGGTGAATTGATTGGTGTGGACGCACCGATGTTTGCTGTGGGCGGAGGCCGTTTCACCACTTCTGTGAAGTTTGACGCGCAGCGCTTTAAATGCGCGGTTGCCAAGGCCGTGACTATCGTGGCTACCGCCACCGTTCCGAGCAAAGACCCGGAAAAGCCTCCCTTTACAACTCAAGCCGTGAAGAGTATGTTCCTCGTGACGGCTACAAACGACGATGTCATCGCTTCAACCGCGTCGATCGGTTCGATCGCCAGCAAAGTGACCGAAACGCAGGAAGCCGTCCAGAAGCTTGGCCAGTCCCTCAAGGGCACGGGCAATATCGCGGAATCTATCGCGGCCCTGCAGCAGAGCGTGGACAAGTTCCCGTCCCTGCTCAAGTCCAGTGAGGGCAATGCCAATCAGCTCAAGCAGACGCTGGATGAAATTGCCGCCAAGCTCAATGGTTTCCTTGGTAATGACGGTATCGACCTTAAGAGTGTCCTGAAACAGGAAATTGGTGAAGGTATGAAGGGCGTGCGCAACAAGGTTGACCGTACCCTGGCCGCTACTCAAATAGTTCAGAAAATTGCCGAACAAAAACTGGGGGGCAGTGATTCCCCGGTCGTGAGTTCCTATTATGAAACCGCTTAAACGCTCCTTCACGGGCGCAGGGGACAGGGTATGAAAAAAATCGCTTTGATTCTGGGTTTGCTCATAATGATGCCCGGCGTTGTTGGGGCGGCTGAAACAGCTGTTGAAAAGAAGGATGCTGCGTCGCCTGCCGCGGCCGAAGCGCCGAAAGCTGATGCTGCCGCACCCGCCAAAGAAGCTCCTACTCCGGAAGAAATTTCAAGGGCCATCAAGCTGCGCATTGTGGCGGTCAATCCTTCCAAGGACAAGGTCCAGAAAGTTCCCATCAAGATTTACATGCCCAAGGAAGTCATTCCGGACGACATCATTGACATGGGTCAGCTCAAGGTCGGGTATGATTCTGAAAAGAGCATGTACTTTGCCTATGATGATGCCGCCGAGCTCAAGCCGCTTGAAACCTAAGTTTTTGAAGTGAAACTTGAAGATGTCTGGAAAATCAAAGATCCCGAACTGAAGAAGGTCAAGGACCAGACCAACCTGGCGCTCAGCCGCCTCGAAAAGACCGAACACTTCGCCCAGGCCAAGGTCATCGTGGATTCCATCGACCGCCGCCTGAATGAAATCAAGGCCAAGCAGGACGACCTCAGCATTTCGCGCGAAGAGCATATCGGCGCTTTCCGCGTCAATCAGCTGACCATGAACAATATCCGCCAGGACATTTCAGTCCTGGAAAAAATGCTTCAGCATACCGGCGCGCCTCCTTCGATCGAACTTTTGAAGGACACCGTTTTTGAAAGAAAGACGGACATCGACCGCGTGACCGCTTGGAAACTCATCTTCTGCATCATTGGATTTCTTGCGCTGCTTGGCGCGGGCTTTTACCTGCGCTGGTTCCTGCTGGCCCGTTCGGCCACCCGCGCGCAGGCCAAAAACCTCAAAAAAGTCCCGGCCATCAGCGAACGTGTGGAAGACCACGCGGGGCTCAAGCCTGCCGCTGTCGGCGCCCAACCCGAACAAGAAAAGCGAAAAGCCGGCTGATCCCGGTGAGCGGCCATGTTTCGCGTCCTCATATTAAACGCCCAGCCTGAAAAACAGAGCATTGTGCTTGAAGGCGAAGCTTCCAGCGTTTTTCTCCCCGGAGCGGACGGTGAATTCGAAGTCCTCGATTTTCACAAGCCCATTGTCAGCCACCTGAAAGAGGGGAGCATTGTGGTCGATAATACGACGGAGTTCAAAATACGCGGGGGAATTGTCAAAATGGGCGGCCAGAGTCTTGTGGCCTATGTGGAAATATGAAGAACCTGATTGTCATCGCCATTATGACCATTGGAACGCTCGGGCCGTCGATCGTGATCGCGGCCGTGGGTTACGCCAGTATCATCGCGCTGGGCAGGAACCCTTCGTCGGCGCCCAAGATCATGCTGGCCATGATTATCGCGCTGATTTTTGCCGAGGCGATCGCCATTATCGCGCTTCTGATCAGTTTCCAGGTATTTACACCATGAGAGGAATGAAACTATGATCCTGATGGTTGTGGTTTTCCAGGGAGTTATTTTTGTGGGCCTGATTTTCATCATGCGCCAGTTCATGAAAGGCCATTTGAGCGGGGCTATGGGCCATCTGCAGAAACTTAACAACGACCTTTTGAAGCAGCAGGCGGAATTCCGCGAAAAGTCCGCGCAGGCTGAGAAAGAATACGAAATGAAGCTGGCCAAGCTCCAGCAGGACATTGCGGCCGAACAGACACGCGCGCGTGAAGAGGCTGGCAAGACCATTGAAGAAACCAAGAAGAAGGCTTTGGGCGAACGGGAGAAGATCATCAATGAGGCTGTAGAAACCCGGGAAAAGATGCGCAAGGAAATCATGGCCGACATGGAAGAGCAGGCCATTCAGTATTCCAAAAGTGTCATTTCTCAGTTTTTTGAAGGCGACCTGCGGGCATTGATCCACCAGGCACTGCTTTCCCAGGCGCTTGAGGGGCTCAAGAACATTTCCGTGGAGAATTTCCAGATCAAGACCGACCAGGCTGCCGAGTTGATTGTGCCGGAGCACCTGAAACCGGAGATCAAAGAAAAAATTGAAAAAAGCCTTCATGAGAAAATCAAACAGAAGATTCAGCTTAAGGAAACCGTGGACCCGTCCATTGTCGCGGGCATGATTCTGAAATTCGGGACTTTCGTGATTGACGGCAGCTTGACCAACCGCCTGAGTGAGGCCGCCGCGCGGCTGAAAAAAGAAACGTCCCGCAGGTACCAGACCATTATCTAGCAGGGACACGGTTTCATTAACCGGGCCCTGCTGTACTTGCGCATAGGCGCAAGTGTTAGAGGAGGAGTAAGTGGCACAGTCTAAACCAGAACCGAAGGCCGCCGGAGTGGAAATCCGGGAAATTGGCTACGTGCGCGAGATCCGTGAATCGATCGCGCGCGTGGAAGGCCTGCCTTCGGTCATGAGCGGCCAGATCGTGCATTTTGGCCATGAATCCCGCGGTATGGTCATGGGCTTCAGTGAAAAAGAAGTGCTGGTACTGATGTTTGCGGGAAAGGAAAAAATTCGCGCCGGCGATGAAGTCTGGAGCCGCGGCGAACCTTTCACGCTTCCCGTAGGAGAAAAATATATCGGCCGCATTGTCAACGCGCTGTGTGAACCATGTGATGGCAAGCCGCCAGTGGAGCCCGACGCCGAACAACCCGCGTTTCTCATGGCACCCGGCATCATGGAAAGAAAGCCGGTGTGCAGTCCGCTCGATACCGGCGTTAAAATTCTGGACGCCATCATTCCGGTTGCCAAGGGCCAACGACAGCTCCTGATTGGCGACCGCATGACCGGCAAAACCACCATCGCCATCGACACCATGATCAACCAGGCGGACAAGGATGTCATCTGCATTTACTGCTGCATTGGAAGAAGCTATCAGAACCTGCTGAAAGTCGTGGAGACTTTCAAGGAAAAAGGCGTCTTTAAATACGCGTTGATCGTAGCCGGCATTGCTTCAGCGCCTGTAGGGGAACAGTTTCTGGCCCCCTATACCGCCTGCGCGCTGGGCGAATATTTTATGAACCGTGGAAAGCATGTTTTCGTGGCTTTCGACGACCTGACGAAACATTCCTGGGTCTATCGCCAGCTTTCGCTCTTGCTTGACCGTCCGCCGGGCCGTGAATCTTATCCCGGTGATATTTTCTACATCCACTCTCAGCTTGTTGAGCGCGCGGGCCAACTGAGCGATGAAAATGGCGGCGGTTCCATGACTTTCTTTCCCATGTGCGACACGCTGCAGGGTGACGTCACAGGTTACGTTCAAACCAATTTGATTTCCATGACTGACGGTCAAACCGTGATCAGCTCCGCGTTGTTCAACCAGGGCATTAAACCCGCCATCGACTTCGGCTTGTCGGTTTCGCGTATCGGAAACAAAGCCAGTGTGCCGGCCATGAAAAAGCTGGCCGGAAAACTCCGCCTGGAATATCTCCAGTACAAAGAACTGGTGCGCATGACCCAGCTGAAAACCACGCTTTCCGAAGAGGCCGCGGCCCGCATCCGGCGAGGGGAAGTCATCACCGAACTTTTGATGCAGTACAAGCATGAGCCTGCGTCTATTGAAGAGCAGATCATTCACCTTTACGCACTGAAGCTGGGTATCCTGGACCCGCTTTCCAATCAGGCGCTTAAAAAATTCAAGAAAGAAATCCTGGGCTACATCCAGAAAAATTATGCCTCGGTGCTGCTGGATTTGAAAACCAGCTGGGACATTACGGACAGTGTCAAAAAAGGTCTGGAAGACGCGTATAAGGCCTATCTTGACACCCTGAAAGTGGTGGTCTGATGGCAACCAAGAGTCTTGCCAAGTTAAAAGATGAAATGACATTCAACTCCGGCCTGACACGCCTTGTGGACGTCATGAAAGGCGTAGCCACGGCCCAGTATTTTGTTATGCAGCACAAACGTGTACCCCTTGAGAAATACAGCGCGGGTCTTGATGAACTTTTTCAATCCTACGATTTCCGGGCGGTGGACCATCCTTACGTGCAGATGCAGAGTGAAAAAAAACTGATCATTATGGTCGCGACCGATTCCGGCTTTCTCGGCGGTCTGAACATGAAAGTTATGACCGCGGGGCTGGCGCAGGAAGGTCCCGACTCCAAACTCGCGGTTTTGGGGGAGAGAGGCGCGAATTTCCTGCGCGAACTAAACAAAACTTTTGAGGCCTTCCCGGGGATCGCTCCCGACGATTCGCGTTTTGAGCTCCACAACAAGCTGATCAGCTATATCCTGAAAATGGTGTGGGAAGAAAATATCGGCCGTGTCATTCTGGTGCATCCGCATTCGGTTTCCTTCACGTCCCAGAAAATCGAAGTGCTCAACCTCCTGCCTTGCCCCATGTTTTACAAAGACAAGCCAGATGAGCTTCCTGATCCCATCGCCCAGGCCAAGGCCAGCATCATGGAGTCCCGGCCGGAAGGCATGATTGAATATCTGACCATTTTCTGGCTCCGCAAGCGCCTGATCGACATCTTTGAGGACTCCAAAATGGCTGAATTCGGGGCCCGGACCATGCACCTGGAAGAGAGCTTCAATACCCTCAAAAACCTCGATAAACAGCTAAAATTGCAGTTTTTTAAGGCCCGTAGAGAGAAAATTGACCAGTCCCTGAGGGAAACCTTTACCTCCCAGATGGTCTGTAAATAGCCCCTTTTTTTGCCTTTCCCCCCTTGTTTACCCTAATGCCATCTGCTATATTTTCTTATATAGTGATTGAGGAAGTTATTAAAAGCGTTTTTTAGAAACTAACATTCGAAACCAGTATAGGTGTGCCGTTAACCAAAACTGATTTTGCATGGTCAATAATTTCGTCCTAAATTACCGGCTGGACATTGTCCTGTTTTTTGTCCTTTCATTTGTCCTCATGGGGGCCGCGCATTTCCTGCGAAAGCACCGCGGTGCTCTTGACGGCATGCCATTCTGGACCTGGGCCATCTGGGGGCTTTTGATGGCGGCAACCGTTTTCTTCGCTGAATATTCAGGCCGGCAAGAAAAAAAGCAGCTCATGACCCTCCTCGAAGGTTCGGCTCCGACTTATTCCCGTGAAATGGAAAGAATGGGCCATGACAAAATTACGTGGGATACGGCCGCTGACAATCCTGTTTATTTGACGCTGATTGAAGCTGAGAAGCGTTGGCTCAAATCCAACACCATGATTAGTGATATTTATACTTTTGGTCCCGGCAAGGACGGCCGGGCGGTCCTTCTGGTGGATTCTGAAACGGATTACAACCGCAATGGGCAGTATGACGAAGTCCGGGAGCAGAGAACTCCCATCGGTGAAGATTTTCCGCTTCAAAATGAACAGGTCAAAGCAGCCATGGCCGGGAAAAAACAATTTGAAAGCAACCCGTACACAGACCGGTGGGGTACCTGGGTCAGTTTTTATCATCCAATTCGCGACACGCAGGGGAAAGTCCTTGCCGTTCTGGGCGTGGATTATCCCGCGCATGACTGGATCAAAGCTATTATTGAAAACCGTTTCTCCGTGCTGGCTTTTTCGTTCATGGTCGTTATTGCCCTGATTGGCTACGGGCTGGCGGACGCGAAAATCCGTTCCCGCGACCGTTATTTCAAGGCGCTGATTGAAAACGCGCAGGACATTGTGACCGTCATGGATTTGACCGGAAAATTGCTTTTCGAAAGCCCGTCCATCCGCAAAGTTTTGGGGTATGAGCCGGATGAGCTGATAGGCAAGAACGGGCTGGAGCTTGTACACCCGGAGGATTTCCCAGCTGTGGCCCAGGCTTTCCAGAGGACTATCCAGAACCCGGGTCAAAAAGTTTCTGTGGAATTCAGGTTTCATCATAAAAATGGCAGCTGGGTCTTCCTGGAATCTGTGGCTGTGAATTTTTCTCAGGACAGGAATATCCGGGGAGTCATTGTCAATTCGCGCGATATTTCAGAAAACAAAAAAGCGCAGGAAGAACTTGAATTTCAGCGGGTACGCGCGGCGCAGGCATCAAAAATGGCCAGCCTGGGTGAGATGGCCAGCGGCATTGCGCATGAAGTCAACACACCGCTGGGTGTGATTATCGGGCGCGCCGAACAGCTTAAAGGTATGGTGAACAGCCAGAACCCCGATTTAAAACAAATCGGGGTATGTGCTGAAGGGATTCAGGAGATGACCCTGCGCATCGCGAAAATCATCCGTAGCCTGCGCGCGTTTTCCCGTGATGCTTCGCATGATCCTTTTGTGCGCACGCAGCTTTCCGCGGTTGTCGACGACGTGGTCGCCATCTGCTCAGAGCGTTTCAGAAACAACGGCGTGAAGCTGGAAGTGGGAAAGGTGCCAGACCTGGCTTTTGACTGCCGCGGCCCTGAAATCGCCCAGGTTCTTTTAAATCTTCTGAACAATGCGTTTGACGCGGTGCGGGAAGCAGGAGTGAAGGAGAAAAAAGTCAGCCTGATGGTCAGCAGCGAAAACGAATCGGTTTTCCTGAAGGTAAAAGACAGTGGACCGGGAATCCCCGAAGGGCTGAGGGAGAAAATTTTCGAACCGTTTTTTACCACCAAGGAAATCGGCAAGGGCACTGGACTCGGGCTGAGCATCTGCAAGGGCATTGTTGATTCCCATGGAGGCGAAATTTCGGTGCTGAACGAAACCGGGGGGTGCTGTTTTCAGGTGCGCCTGCCCCGCCTGCACCTTGAAAGGGCTGCTTGATATGAGCGACGAAAAAGAAAAAGAGGCGCTTGGGAAAGTGATTGCGGTTCAGGGGCCGGTCATCGACGTAAAATTTGAGTCGGCCGAGGCCGTGCCCGCAATCAATCACGTGCTGGAGACCTACACCCGTGATAACGAAAAAGTCGTCATGGAAGTGGCGGAACATTTGCCGGACAATATCGCGCGCTGCATTTCCTTGAACGGCACCATCAGCCTGCAGCGTTATGCCGTGGCGAAGCCGCTGGGCGCAGCGGTACAGGTGCCGGTTGGCAATGAATGTTTCGGCCGTATTTTAAACGTGCTGGGGGATCCATATGATAAAGGCCCCGCGGTCAACACGCCCACCCGCATGCCCATCCGCAAGAAAAAGGAAAATCTTTACATGAACCCGGACGCGGCCGGCAGTAAATTCCAGGTGCTTGAAACAGGCATCAAAATCATCGACCTGCTTTTCCCCATGGTCAAAGGTTCCAAGTCTGGCGTGCTCGGGGGCGCGGGCATGGGCAAATCCGTGCTGACGCTGGAGCTGATCCACAACATTGCGACACGCCATCAGGGCGCTTCTGTGTTCACGGGTGTGGGAGAGCGTATCCGCGAAGGAAATGAGCTCTATCACGAAATCAAGCACGCGGGTCTTCTCGATAAAGTTATTTTGATTTACGGGCAGATGAATGAGCCGCCCGGCGCGCGTTTCGGCGTTGTGAACACAGGGATCACCATGGCTGAAGAAATTCAGAAGCAAAATAAAGACGTGCTCTTTTTCGTGGACAATGTGTTCCGTTTCGTGCAGGCCGGCGCGGAAATTTCAACACTGCTTGGCCGCGTGCCTTCGGAAACGGGTTATCAGCCC
>CAZKMJ010000017.1:2076-7062 GCA_964553835.1 uncultured bacterium | reverse complement strand
GTTCCATCACGGCTGTGGAAGCCGTTTACGTTCCGGCTGACGACTTGACCGACCCTTCTGTTGTGGCCATTTTCAGCTTTTTGGATTCCGTCATGGTGCTTTCACGTGAACGCATTCAGATGGGTCTTTATCCTGCGATCGATCCGCTGCTTTCTTCTTCCGGTAACCTGGATCCGTTTATCACCGGCCAGCGGCATTTCGACATCGCGCAGGAAGTTATCCGTATTTTTAACAAGTACGATGAACTGCGCCGTATCGTGGCCGTCGTCGGCGTGGATGAATTGTCCCGAGCGGACCGGACACTGTTCGACCGTGCGCGCAAGCTGCAGTTTTTTTTGACGCAGCCTTTCTTCGTGGCTGAATCTTATTCCGGCATGAAAGGCGAGTATGTCACCATCAAGCAAAACCTGGACAGCTGCGAAAGGATTATTGACGGCAGGGTCGACAAGATCGAAGAAAGCAAATTTTACATGATCGGTTCCGTGGAGAAACTGGTGCAATAATGGCGCTCAGAATCGGAGAACTTTTAATCAGTAAAAAAATGCTGACCCAGGAGCAGCTTGAGAAGGCTTTAATCGAGCAGGGGCATTCGGGGAAATTTTTGGGGGAAATCCTGGTGGAAATGGGTATGGTCCATGAGGAGGACCTTTTGAAGGCGCTGGCTGAACAGTTTAATACCCGTTTCGTGAAGCTGGATAATGTGCAGATCAATCCTGTGGTGGTCAAAATGGTACCTGTGGACCTGATCGCCGAATACAGGTTCATGCCGATTGAAATGCGCAACGGGGTCATGCTGATCGCGGTTTCAAACCCGCTGGACATGTGGCCCATGAGCATGCTTCAAAAACAGCTGAACCTGCAGGATGTGCAGATTGTCCTGGCGCAGAAAAAGGACATTCAGGCAACCATCCGTAAATATTATGCGTGAGGAAATATGAGCGATAAAATCAGAGATGAACTGCTGAAGAAAAACCTGGTCAAGGAAGATCAGGTCAAGGAAGCCGAGGCTGAGCAGAAGAAAAGCGGTGAGCCTATCGGTAAAATCCTGCTGCGTAAGGGCTTTATCCGTGAAGAGGACCTGTCGCGCGCTCTGGCCGAGCAGTTCAACATGCCGTTCATCCGTTTCGGAAAATTCCTGATCTCCAAGGATGTGCTGGAAAAAGTTCCGGCCAAGCTGGCCATGCATTACAAGATGATGCCCATCCGCGCGACCGAAACGGCCATGACTGTGGCCATTTCCGATCCGCATGATGTGCGCGTGCTCGACGACATCCGCGTGGCGCTGAAATCCAAATTCAAGATCGACGCGGTTCTTGCAACGGAAACGGACATCCAGAACGCCATTCGTAAATATTACGGTCTGGGTGCTGAGACCGTGGAAGGTATTTTGCATGCCGAGGACAAGGCCAGTGTACCTGCCCCTGAAGTTGAAAATGAAGTGGAGGACATTGAAAAGCTTGCGGGCGATGCTTCGATCGTCAAGCTGGTCAACCAGGTCCTGCTGGAAGCCTATAAGAAGCGCGCGACCGACATTCATATTGAGCCGTACCGCTCCAAGCTGCAGCTGCGCTACCGCGTGGACGGTATGCTGTACCCGGCGGAAGTGCCGGAGCAGATCAAGCGGTTTCTTCCCGCCATCATTTCGCGTATTAAAATCATGTCCAACCTGAACATTGTGGAACGCCGCCTTCCACAGGACGGCCGCGCTTCCATCAAGGTGGGCGCGCAGAAAATGGATTTGCGTATTTCGGTGCTTCCCACACCGCATGGAGAAAGCGTGGTCATCCGCATTCTGCCGACTTCCATGCTGATCCGGCTGACGGACCTTGGCGTTGACCAGTCCCAGCGGGAAATCCTGGAAGAACTGATCCAGAAACCTTACGGCATTATTTTTGTGACCGGCCCGACCGGCGCGGGTAAATCCACCACGCTTTACGCGTGCCTTTCCACCATCAACAAGCCTGAAAATAAAATCATCACCATTGAAGACCCGATCGAATATGAACTGGAAGGCATCACGCAGATCCAGGTCATGCCCCAGATCGGCCTGACTTTCGCGCAGGGCCTGCGCAGTATGCTGCGCCATGACCCGGATGTCATGATGGTCGGGGAAGTCCGCGACTTTGAAACGGCTGAACTTGCGATCCGCATCGCGCTGACTGGCCACCTGGTTTTCTCCACTCTCCATACCAATGACGCCGCCAGCGCCGTGACCCGTTTGATTGATATGGGGATTGACCCGTTCCTCGTTGTTTCTTCCGTGGAATGTTTCATCGCCCAGCGCCTGATCCGCCTGATCTGTGATAAATGCAAGCGCGAGGACAAGCGCACCATTCTGCCGGAGCTGAAAAAGGAAATTATGGATTGCCAGCGCGACAAAAAATCCGAATTTAAACTTTGGATCGGCGAAGGCTGTGAAAATTGCAATTTTTCCGGTTTCAAGGGCCGCACCGGTATCCACGAATTTCTTCTCCTGACTGGCCCCATGAAGGACGCCATTATGAAGAAATGTTCCGCGGACGAGATCAAAAAACTGGCTGTGGCCAACAATATGCGTACCCTGCGCCAGTCCGGTTGGGACAAGGTCATTCTTGGGCAGACAACGATTGATGAAATCATGCGCGTTACTCAAGTGGCCGGCGAAGAGGAGAATTGATGAAAACAACTTTTCCAGGGTCTGTCACTCCGGCTTCCCTGCGCGCGGGCGAACAGGCCCGTGCTCGTGAACCAGAGCGCCGCCCGAAAAAGTTATTTTCAGAGTGGGGGGCCGTATGAGGTTCATTTATAAGGCGAAAAAAGGTCCTTCAGAAGTTGTGGAAGGGGAAGTTGACGCTGAAAATGAAGAAGCGGTGCTTGGAAAAATTTCTGCCTGGGGCTTGATCCCCATCAGGATTTATCCGGCTTCCGCGGAACCGAAGGCCGCGGGTCCGGCGGCGGGGCACTCCCAGGACGCTCCCACGGCCGCCGAAATCTCCGCGGATGCGCGCGCGCGGGTCAGCATTCCTTACAGAGACCTGAATATTTTTACCCGCCAGTTCGCCATCCTGCTCAAAGCCAGTGTCCCTTTGCTGCGCATTTTTGAAATCCTGCAGTCGCAGAGCCGCAACCCCAAATTCAAGGCTGTGCTGAAAGAAATTCAGGATGGTTTGCGCCAGGGCTCCAGTCTTTCTGACTCGCTGTCACATTACCCGCGCATATTTTCGCAGGTGTATGTCAATATGGTCCACGCGGGTGAAGTCAGCGGTACGCTCGACCAGGTCCTGCTGCGTCTTTCAGAATTCGCTGAGCGCGAAGCGGAAGTTCGCGCGCGTGTGCAGAGCGCTTTTGTTTACCCCCTGTTCCTGCTGGGCATGGGCGTTATGACCGTCTTTGTACTGCTGACATTTGTCATGCCGCGCATGATCAGCCTTTTCGCGGACCTGGGCACGGAGCTGCCCGGCCCCACCAAAATTATTATTGCCATCAGCCATTTCTGCCAGTCCTACTGGATTTTCATGGTGGCAGGCGTCATTCTGATGACATTTCTGTTCCGCATGAGGGGTCTTTCACCCGCGCAGAAAAAAGTTTTGGACCGGACGGTCATTAAACTGCCGGTGTTCGGCGGGCTGATGGAAAAATCCGAAAGCGCCAAATTCCTTCGTTCTCTCGAACTTTTATACGAGCACGGTATTCCGCTTTATCAGGCCGTGGCGGTGGCCAATAAAACCGTTTCTAACATGGTGGTGCGCGAAGAGCTCGACAAAGTTCCTGCAAGACTGGAAGGCGGCGCAACTCTTGCCAAGAGTCTGGAAGAAGTCCCTTACATTTCGAAATTTGTGACGCACATGGTCGCGGTAGGTGAAGAGTCCGGACAGCTGAGCGCCGCGGTGCGCGAGACCGCTTCTTTTTATGAGCAGGAAACCAATCAGGTCATCAAGATCGCAACCTCCATGCTTGAACCTCTCATGATCCTGGGCATCGGCATTGCCGTGGGCTTTATTGTCATTGCCATGCTCCTTCCGATTTTCGAAATTCATGTCCTCGCGTCCTGATTCCCAGTCTGGCTTCACCCTCGTGGAAGTTCTTGTGGCTATCACCGTGCTGGCTGTGGGCCTGGTCATGGTGGTGCAGGCCATGGGAAGGACCCAGCAAGCGCTCCGCGTTTCAGAAAATCTTGCCATTGCTTCGCAAATCACCGATGAGCAGCTGACTCTGGTGGAACTGACCGCGCGTGAGCGGGGCTCGGCGGGCTATGGCGCCGACGGCCGGGAAACTTTTCCGGGCAGGGAATATGAATGGCAAAGCCGGGTCAAGCCGTTCCGGCATTCCACGATCAAAGATGAAACCAAGCTTGAGATGGTCATGAGTTTCGTGCAGTGGAAGGAGTCGGGTATCCAGAAAGACATGAGCGGCTCATCGCTGGTGTTCAACCGCACGAGGAAAACATGAACAAAAAAGGGTTCACACTTATGGAAACCTTGCTGGCCATGACGCTTTTCCTGATTGTCATTGTTTCCAGCTATGGTGTTTTTTCCATGGGCATCCAGATATGGAAGCGCGTGACCGGTTCTTCCAATGCCCAGCGCCAGATGCTTTTCACGCTGGAAAGAATGGGGGAGGACATTCGTTCGTCCGTGCCTGAAATCAAGCCGGAAGAAGGGGTGATCCTGACAAAAAAAGATAAAGATTTTAAATTCTCAGGAGACAGGGAATCTTTTCTTCTTCCAGCGGCAGGGTACAGCGGCAAAGGTTATGCCTGGAACAAATCGTCAAAGCAGCTGTGTCGCATGACGCAGGACCTGACTCAGATCTATCAGGACCGGCCCGCGGTTTGCAAGGCAGTGCTTTCCGGGGTCCAGAAGCTGGAGTTCCAGTACTGGATCCAGAGCCCAATTTCAAAAACATTTTCCTGGTACGATTCCTGGCAGCCAGGAGAAGGTCTTCCTCAGGCTGTCCGCGTTATTATGGAAGTGGCATATAAAAACAAAAAACCCGCGCTTGGCGTCC
>CAZKMJ010000017.1:0-2066 GCA_964553835.1 uncultured bacterium | reverse complement strand
CGCTTAAATTTGAAAGAACTTACTGGGTCCCTGGCGGCGATGCGCCCATGGCCGCGGAGACAGGATCGGCTTCATGAGAAGGCATGGCGAAAAAGGGAGCATTCTTGTTGTGGTTTTGTGGCTTCTAGCCATGCTCAGCGTTTTTGCCATCGCTGTCAGCAGACAGGCATCACAGGAACTTCTGTTCGGGCAATGGCTGCGGGACCGCGTGCTTTCGCGTAATCTGGCCAAGTCAGCCATTCAGCGCGTGCTGCTGGAGCTCAGGGCCGACAAATTTCCGGTTTTCGATGCGTTCCAGGAATCATGGAGTTCAAACCCCGCCGCGCTGAAAGACGTGGACTTGATGACAGGAAAATTTTCCGTGGTCTGCCGGCAAGACGGCTTGACTCTTTATGGCGCCTGCGATGAAGCCGGCAAAATCAACGTTAACAAGGCAACGCCTGACATGCTGAAAAATCTTTTTATGGCCGCGGACCCTTTACTGGGAAAAAACACGGCGGAGGAAATTGCCGACGCGGTCGCGGACTGGCGTGACACGGATGACAATAAAACCGCGCATGGCGCGGAAAGTCAGGCCTATGCGGCATTGAGTAAACCTTACGCGCCACGGAACGGGCCCATGCAGTCGGTTGAAGAGTTGAAGCTGATTCTGGGCATGACCCCTGAACTTTATGAAAAAATCAGGCCTTATGTCACGGTTTACACGGACGGTAAAATCAATTTTAATACCGCGCCCAAGTTAACGCTGATGGGTTTGGGACTTTCCGATGCGCTGGCTGACCGGGTGATCGAATTTCGCAAGGGCGCGGACCAGATGCCGGGGACCCAGGACGACGAGGTTTTTCAGGAGCCGGCCCAGATTTCTGCGGCCATGAGCGCTAAAGTGGCTTTTTCCAGCGAGGAATTTGCTCAAATGGCCAATGCGCTGGCAATAGGGGTCGCAAGCGTGAAGTCCGAAGTATTCGAGGTGCGGGCACTTGGCACTTTAAACTATCAGTCCAGAAGTACCGATACATGGATAACCTGTGTCATCAAACGTGACGGGACCATTTTAAGCTGGAAAGAAGGCCGGGAGGCCTGATGTGGGAAATATAAAACTGCCAATGCCGAAATTGAGTTTGCCCAAGTTCAAAATGCCGGCCTTTTCCTTTAAAGGGATCAAGCTGCCTGAAACTTTTTCTTTCATGCCGTCCCTGCAGAAAAGTGTGCTGGCCATTGAAATGGGTGACCAGTGGCTGAAGCTCGCGGCAGCAGTGGAAAAAAACAAAGGGGAAAAGCAGCTTGTCTGGACCGCCTGCGAGCCTTCGCAGGGCGTTGATGAGTTTTCCCTGGCCATGAAAATTGCCCAGCTGGTCAAAAATCGCCACCTTAAACCTTCCCGGATTGTCGTCTCATTTCCGACCCAGCACCTGACCACCCGCATTCTTTCACTGCCATCCACGGATGAAACCGAGATCCATGACATTGTGGAGCTGCAGGCTGTGAAACAGACGCCTTATTCGCGCGAAGAGATCACAAGTGGTTTCCACAAGATTGAAAGTGATGAAACCGGGTATTCCAAAATTTTCCTGGCCATTTCGCATCGCGACCAGCCTTCACATTATTTCCGCACCGCGGAAATGGCATTCCTTTTACCCGATCAGATCACGCCCTCTGTGGAGGGTCTGCGTTTCTGGCTGCGGCTGAACCGCGAAAAGGAAATGCGGGAAAACAAGGAGCCCGTGTTGATTCTTGAAATTGATGATACCAGCACCGATCTTCTGGTCATGGCGGGGAGCAGCATGATATACGCCCGCAGCATCGGCGTCGGAGCCAAGCAGGTGCATGACCAGGGCCCGGTCATGGAAAGCGAGCTTTTAAGGGAGGTCCAGCGTTCGCTTGAATCCGGTGACGGCATGGCGGACAAAAAAATCAGCCATGTCATCCTCACTGGCGTGCCGGAAGGCTGCAAGACCATTGCGGCTCTTTTGAGCCGTGAACTGAATGTGCCATGCGAAGTCATTCCGTCCCTGGAAGCTCTTGGGACTCACGTGTCATCCGAGGCTGTGCAATCCGCCGCGCAAAGC
>CAZKMJ010000016.1:17402-21225 GCA_964553835.1 uncultured bacterium | reverse complement strand
TGCCGCCATCGCCACCAATACCACCATCACCGCCAATTCCACCGTCACCGCCGATGCCGCCATCGCCACCAATACCACCATCACCGCCAATTCCACCGTCACCGCCGATACCACCATCACCGCCGATGCCACCACCATTGTCACCGCCGATGCCGCCATCACCGCCAATGCCACCACCATTGTCACCGCCGATGCCGCCATCGCCACCATTATTTCCGCCGGGTCCGGGATCATCGCCGCCCGTGGTTCCATCACCACCGTTATTATTTCCGCCGTTGTTGTCGCCGTTATTATCCCCATTATTGTCGCCGCCGGTTCCAGTTCCATCGCCGGCAGTCACGACAACATGATCGCCGGTCACAAATCCAGCCTGGCCTAAGCCGTACATTCCGAAATTTTGCAAATAAACATTCGTGTTAAATTGATAGTCCCCGGTCACAGGGAATGCACTGAACGACGCGCGATTCGTGCCGTCACCAAAAGGCATCAAAATAATATTGGCAAGATCATTACCCCCGCCAAATTCATCAAGGGGACCACGAACGGTAAAGGTGCCGCTCATATAATGCTGGGTGCGCAGCGGCGTAGGCTGTTGCACCAGGACAAAATTATTATCTTTGCGCCACAAAGCCACGTACTGGTAAGGAAAAACATTGCCAGCGCGGTAGCCGGGAAAATCCGTAGGAACCAGTGAATAGCCCTGCGCGCGCAAATCTGCGCCAGGGTGGAAACTGGCATCGCCAATATCCACGAAACGGTACTCCATGACCGTTTCCGTATTTCCGTTCACATTAATGTCAATTTGAAAACCATAATGCCCGGTCTCGACAAAATGATCAAAGGTTCCGCGGTAGGTGCCATCTTGATAGTAAGCCATTCCGATATCACCGACCTGATCACCATTGTGAATGCCGTCAAGGCTGGGGCCGCCGATCTTGAAATGCGGGCTGGCAATGTCATTTTCGTGCCCGGTCTTGGGCTGCACGACCGCGACAAATTCATTTTCTTTGCGCAGGATCCAGGCCTTATAACTGACCGTGTCCGCGGTTTTGATAATTTGGTAGCCATTCTGGGTGTATTCCCGGGTCGGATCATTTTGATCCCCGTTGTTGTCGCCGTTATTGTCCCCATTATTATCGCCGTTGTTGTCACCGCCATCCCTGTGGGGCCCAAGTATAAAACCAACTTCTTTAATGGGGGCCGCAAGACCGCTCATATGAGTCAGCGTAAAGCGCGCGCTAAGCGCCGTACCCTCACGCATATCGCCATCAATTCCAACGTTCACAGTAAATTGACCCGGTGCGTGGACATCCACTTCCCGAGATCCCACAGCCGAACCACCGTTGTAAATCGTAACCTGCAATCTCATATGCTGAACATTGGGCGGCCACGGGAAATTCAAATCTTCCGGCTCAATCACAGCACTAACCTTGACATTGCCCGGACTCCGGGGATCAAGAACTCCAGCCCATGAATCCAGGACAGTAGGATTCCGGATAAGACCTTTCAACGGCTGCTGATTGTCATCCCCATTATTGTCATTGTTGTTGTCGTCGCCAGTCTGGTCGTCTCCATTATTCCCGTCCGGACATGCAGGATGGGACGCGTCTGACCCGAAGCAATGGCTCATACCGGAACCAAAAATCGTGCCGCCATGGTCCTCCAGCGCACCGTAATAACCGGGAGTCATGTCGGTATACATCAGTACAAATTCACCCGTGTAAGAGATACCGGTTTTTGTCGGAATGCTCACATAAGCGATGTTTCCGGACAAAGTCGTGTGAAGCATGTATTCCCCACCGTCCCCGCTGTAAATAAAGGCCACGGTCATTCCGGCAGGCAATGAATCAAATTTAATCTGGGCGCGTGTGACGGTTTCGGTTCCCTGACCGGCAGGGACTGAAGTGAAGCTGAAATTATTGACTTTGATCAGGGGCGCTGCGGGAGAAGGCTTCAACAGCGTGACTCCGCCGTAGGTCTCCACATATTTATTCGTTGCGCTGTCCGGCGGAAATGCAATAGCAGAACCCTGGTTCATCTGGAAAGGAAAGAAAATCCAGTTGGTGGCGCTGTCTGGATTGGTCATATCAAGGGTCGGATAGCGAGTGACCACAAGACGCGTCATATATTTGACGTTAGGATCAAAATTAGTCAGCGGCAGCGTGCATTCATTGCCATACATGCAAAGCATCGGAAAAAGTTCGCCGGTGTTTTCCGGTTCGCCTGCTTTCCAAATATAAAGCCCGACCTGGTCTGTGTTGGGGATGGCGCCGTTGTACGGAGCGCCGTCATAAGTAGTCCCCAGATCAAGCCTGGCCAGATTACCGGTAATCGTGAAATCTCCCGTGGCGATCAGTCTGCCATCCGGGAAATCGGTCAAATTGGTGTGCTGATGATTTTCATACTGATTGTGGTTCGCGAATATTTTTGCACCGCGAATTTCTCGCCTGAAGCCCGGCCCGTTTCCTTCCCCGCCCGGATCAATTTCACCCGGTCCACCGGATGGAGGAAGCCCACCGTTATCACCGCCAGCAGGAGGCAACTCTTTGCCGCCGCCACCGCCATCAACTCCGCCCGGGCCTTCATTTCCACCTGAATTTTCCAATGTTCCAAATCCTACCTGGATTTTGCCGTTCAAAACAACCCCGCTGAGGAGTTCCAGGTTAATGTAAGTGATGTCCGCAATTTGCGCAGGTGTCAATTTGCCCTGGACAACTGCCAGCAGCGTAGGATCCAGCGGTTCACCCGGAAGAGAGAGAATGGAGAAATGAAAATTTCCTGATTGCTCCCATTGTTTGAACAAGTATCTTCCGTTATAACCAGCCAGCGGAACCGAACCGATAGCATAGCCATTACCTTCAGGATCCGCGTAAATCGCCGCGATATTCGCGGGCAGACTGCCCGGTGTGTAACCAAATTCTCCGTTGATCACATGGCCGCCAATGCCGATTTTAGCATCGCCAATCAGCCTTGTTTGATTGGGATAACGCGGTCCATTGGGCAAGTTGCCAAGATCGACATGCTCACGCGCGACAAGAGTCCCTTGCGTCATACCGGGATGAGGATTATTCAGATGGACCGTTAAAATAATCTGATAATCACCGGTTTCAGTAAAATTGTTGAAGGAAGCGCGATAGGTGCCATCCGCCTGAAGTGTTAAGCCTCCCTGCCAGACGAGATTGCCTGAACCCGTGGGCGCGCTCATGGCGACCGGCCCGCGGACCGCCATATCGGCGCTCGTGAAAACGGATTCGTAACCGGGATTGGGTTTGGCCACGCTGACAAATTCATTGCCCTTGCGGTAAATCGCGTTCTGATAGTAAGTATTGGTGCCCCAGCCGACAAGCGTGTAACCCTGCGCGATCAATTCATTGCCCGGAAGCCCCGAAGGAGGATTGCCTTCCGGATTTTCAGGCGGGTTATTTCCACCACCAGGATTATTGGGCGGATTGTTCGGAGGATTTCCGCCATTGCCACCGTTGCCGCCATTACCACCATTGCCTCCATTACCGCCCGGATTAATATTGTTCCCCCAGAAAAAGACGCCGGAGAGGCCGCCGGTCAGACTGCCGCCGATAGTGCCTTCAAAGTTAAACGGCGTTCCCGGCGTGGGATTCCAGGGCATGGTGATGGTAATAGTCACAAGCCCGTTGTTCGTAACGTTGGTGGAGCCCGTGCCAAACTGCCACTGTTCCATGCTGGTCGGATTGCTGCGTATGCTCAAAGTGCCGGGAGGATTCAACGGAAGCGGAACGCCGGCCATGATGCTGGCATTGACCGTAAACGTCACCTGATTGGGCGCCGGAAAGTTGATCGAATTAAC
>CAZKMJ010000016.1:1525-17392 GCA_964553835.1 uncultured bacterium | reverse complement strand
AACGGCGAACCCGGCCTGGAAAGGTCCTGTGAAAGGTTTCTTGAGGCGGTTGAAAATCTCCATGAATTCCGCCTCGGACCAGCTGACCGTGTATTCATCGTAATCATTGCGGAACACACCCACATTGCAGCGGATTTTTCCGTTGTCCCAGACCAGCCCCCAGACTGAGAACTTATTGGCATTGTCGGAACCGCCCAAATACATTTCCGCGAAAACTTCCATCATGTTCACATAGCCAAGGTTGTTTCCATTATTATCGTAGACCGTAATGTAGGGGTCGTCATTCCAGTTGGGCGCGAATTTATTGCCTTCAATAAATTTATAGCCCGTGGTTTTGCTGACAATGACATTGGTCTTGTTGACTGTCGGACCGAAAGAGCCGCCATACATCAATCCGGCCGTGCCTACGCCGGTTTCCATAGAAATGTTATAAACGGTGGAAAAGTTCCAGGCCGAATTACCGTTGATGCCCGTCAGGGTATTTTCATCGCCCTGGGCGTACTGAAAATTAGTGATCTGGCTGGACACTGTCACAGGCGGTTTACGCGGGGTCATTTCCGTGAGAGTGATGCCGCCTGCGGACGTCTGTGTGATTGTGAAACGAAGAAGAGTGACAGTGGTATCACCCGACTTTGAGAACATATTGAGAACGTCATTGCCTGCCGCATTCTTGGCAAGGCTCATGCCCGCGGACCAGTAGCCCGAGTTAAAACCGGTACGGGGTACATTGAGATCATTGACCTGCGTAATCAGCTGGCCGTTCTTGTAAACATGTATGTAGTATTCATTGTTGTCACCGGCCTGGTGCTGACCGTCCATATTTCTCGTTCCGAGAACATAGGCCACGCCGTTATTGTCGACTTCAATCTTATAAGGATATTTGGTGAACTGGCCGTTGGCCGGAGAAGCCGCGGTAGGAAGCGGAGTGACAACTTTGGTGCGCGTCACAAGGTCCCAGACGGTAAGTGTGTAGGCACCGCTTCCATTGCCGGTCACAAATGCGGCATAGCGTGAATTCTTGGAGACCCCGCCTTCAATGGTATCGATGACTTGATTGCCGGAATTGATATCGACCAGCACCAGGTCTGTGACGCCTTTACCGAAATTCAATCTCGCAGTCACACCGCCGCCTTCTTCACTCATCCTGCGGCCAAAATCAATGTAACCGCCATAAGTGTTCTGTATCCCTGGGAAAACAACGGCGGGGTCAACGCTGAGCACACGGCCCATGAAAGAAGAATATTCCTGCGGGACAATGCCATCCGGAACGCGGACCACGCGGCGGAAGATTTCCGAAGCCGCTCCCTGGATCCCCTGTTTGTCACCGTTGATCGCGACCTCATAAGTTTTACCCGCCGTCAGGCCTGTGATATTGATTTCCGCGAATGTCGAATTGGCGCTGACATTGACCTGCGCCGTCGTGATCAAAGTCGGAGGCGTAGTCGACGGGTCATAAATCTTGGCGTAAACGATTCCGTTCTCGCCCGTGAACAGGTCCTTGATGTTGACCTTGAATTTGACCGAGCTTGTATCGATTGCCGTAATTTCATTGAAGCTGGTCTGAATGGGTTTGTAGAAATTGATATTGTTGGTGTTGAAAGTCGCGACCTTGTAATCCATGGCCGTGCCGGTCTCTGTGTCGATGGCCGTGTACACAACCCTGTAATTACCCGGATAAACATTAAATCTGGGGAAATTATTTACCCCGTTAGACGCGGGGAAAATAATATCTTCATGGACCAGATATTCTTCGCCGCTATATAGCTGGTAAAAAACTTGTGCCTGAATATAGAAAGAGGCGGTCGAATTCGCGGCAGTAACACTCAGATCCACCCCGGCCTGATTGACGATATTGGTTCCGCTAACGGTGGCTCCCGGATTGCTAAGCTGTACGGCCTGACTCGGTGTGCCGCCGGGATTGCTGGGATTGCCCGGAGAGGGCGGAGCCGGCGGATTGGGCGGAGGCGAAGGGTTGGATTCTCCCCAATTTTCCTCCATGAAGAAAAACAATTCAGGCGACTGGTATGCCGGGCTGACTTCTCCAATTCTGACGGTGATCCGGTAACGGACAATTTCATGCGGCCGCACAAAACCCGGAATGGCGCCCGTGACATTGACCGTCTGATTGTTAGCCAATAACCATGTGGTGCTGGCCGTATGCCACTGGCCTCCAACGTGATCATAAAAATCCACCTGAACATCAGCAAAGGGCGGAGCCATGTAGGCCGGCCAGGACGGAGACCCGGGAAATTCCGAAACATTAATCGTCAAGGTCGCGGACCCATCATAAATAGGAGGGTTGCCCGGCGTTCCGGCCTGAGAATGAACACCGCGAACATCCGCAAGCGCCTGGTAAGGCGGTGATGTCGGAGGTCCTGTCGGAGGCCCGGAAGGCGGCGGCTCTGAGGGCGGCTCGGGCGGAGTCGGAGGCTCGGTCGGCGGAGGAGTCGGAGGAGTACCGCCGCCGCATCCATAGCCCGTCATTCCCACTGCCGTGCGGAAGTCGCAAAGCCGGATCGACATAATAAACATTTCACTGCCGGTTAAAGGCCGTTCTCTTTCCAGAGAGAACGTGATCATGTCAGTCTCTTTATCAATGGCAGCTCCCCAAATCTTGATGTTCCTGCCATCGAGGCCGAACTGGCTGAAAATCTGGTCCATATTGCTGGGGTCTACAACAAAAGATCCATCCTCACTAATAACTGTGACCTGGAAACCGTAAATACCCGGCAGGACCCACGGGTTGGAATTCGTAATAGGCGTGAAGACATAGCTGACCTTGGCTGTTGAATCATTGACCGAAACGTGGTGGGAAAGGGCTTCTTCAAACATCATGCCGGAAAGAATGTCCTTACCGACGGTCACTACGCCTCCATCATAGGAAACCTTGATATAAAGATCGCGGACAGAAACGATGAAATGCGTGCCGTCCTGTGAAATCTCGACGCGGGACAGGTCAATATTTTCATTGGTCGGGATCCCGATCTTGACATCGCGGATGACCTGAAGGTCATGCCCCGTGAATTCCATGATGCTGAGCGACTTGTCGAGGAAAGGCGCGGCATAAACAAGGACTTTGGGTTTCTCGCCTTCTTCCTGACGGATATCCATGCGCATCGTGGTTTTATTGACCGCGGGCTCGGCACCATCCGGCAGGTTAAAAAAGGTTTCACTGGTTTCACCTGAAACGGTGTTAATACGCATCAGGAAAAATTCACCGCTCTTGGGGCCCGAAGGAAGTTTTTCAACCCCATGATGACCGGCAACAAAAACATTCCCGGCATTATCGACATCAACATAATGAGCGAAGCGCTGCCAGCTATTTCCATCTATCGCGTAAAAATCAGGAACTTTGTAGACCGTTTCAACGAATTCACCTTCTATCTTGTGATAAACGTGCACGATCAGGGGATCACCCGGATTATTGAAACGACCCGCTTCAATGACGGTGAAGTATTCATGATTGTCAGATGCTCCGGCAGCAAGGACGGTTTTATTCGCCGACTGATAATAAAGGACCTGCAGGATATCCCCGTTCAGATTGACCATATAGGCATAATTCATGGTCTCGCCCGTATTCGCATCTTCGGTCTGGCCGTAAACAAGGGTTGCGGCTTCTTTCACAAGTTCAACCTGACCGGTTGCGGGATTCACCGCTTTGTGGACAAAAATTCCGGCATTCAGCAGATCCCCGTTTTCAGCGCGGTAATTGACCATCCTCAAATAATTCGCCGGAGGTGCTGCAGGCGGAGGAGTTCCGGGTTCGGCGGGCGGAGCAGGAGGTTCAGGTCCAGGGCCTGCGGATTCGGGCGGCGTGCGCCAGTTGACCGAAACAGAAGTCGAAGTCTGCGCGCCGGGCAGCCCACCCGCGGGAGAAGTCACGGCATGATCAATGACAATTGATCCCGTGAAATCTGTTGCCTGGTCCAGATCAGGAATATTTCCATAGCAGTCAAACTGACTGCCGCTCGGGATGCAGCGTAAAAGCACATCATGAGTATTCGCGTAGAACCCCCCGCCGTTCGGGATCATGGGGTTGGTATCAGAATAACGGAACAAAATCTGGTCACCGCCGGCAATATTTGCGCCGGTCGAATTCACATTGCGGATGACAACACTGGCGATCGCCCGCTCACCCGTTTTGCGGGCCGCAACTGTGAGATCGCCGTTTGTGCGCACCACATCCCCCGGCTGGTAAGGGCTTGAAACAGCGGGCGTTTCAGAAAAACCACCACCCGTAACAAAGAAGTTGTTGTTCGGCGTAAAACGGACAGACTCACCGTCCGGGAAAATCACAATCACTTGCGTCATGTAAACGCGGTCAGCGGGAAGCCGGATCGGATTATTCGTTCCAAAATTATTTCCGTTTCTGAAAAGCTCATAATTCAGCCAGTCTTGTGGGTCCTGCTGCGCGTCTCCGTAAGCCAGATAAGCTTTTGTGCCGGCGGGAAGCGGAGGAACATTGCTGTAATTTCCAGCCCAGCCTGACATTTCAATAGTCCAGTTGATGTCAGATTCGGCGTTCGATACAGGACTGACGCCGTACGAAGTCAGGCCCGTGCTGATGGTCTGGTTGTACTGAGGAGCGAAATAGAAAAGCTGCCCTTCGCGGCTGTTATAGGTATTGTGCTGTGCGCGGTACTGCGAACCGGGAATCGCAGGATTGCCCGGAGGATTGGGATTCTGATTACCACTGCTTGGCGCCGTTGTCATTTCACCGCCGCCAAATGCATCCTGCGAGGATTCGCCACGGTCCACCTGCCAGCCCCATTTATAGGTATGGCTCTTTTCAAGACCTATAATCGTCCCTGCCCATTTGTCATCGCCGAGGTAGGTCAGCTCGACATCCTTGATGCCGTAAATATTCGTGCCTTCATAATAATAGAGAAGGAGTTTCTCATTCGGAGGCATGGGGCCACCCGCACCCTGCTCACCCAGATTCTTCCTTCTCATGGTCACTGTCACCGACATATTGGCGCTGTCGCCGGTCACATGACTTGCAAAAGTAAGGTCGCTCTGAATGCGGACGATGGCAGGCCATCCCATCTGCATCTCCACGGCTGCAGGAATTTGCTGAACGAGGTCTGTAGCCCCGTACGGAGGCCCCGTAACCGCGGGTTCCTGCGCCCCTGCTGAGGAAAGAATATTGTTCTTGTCCGGCTGAAATTCCAGCATGTCCCCATTATCAAGCTCAGCGATGACATAAGCTTCCATGAGCGTGTTGGGAGGATAATTTTGCATGACAACACCCTGCCAATTATTGACTCCCACCTGTGTCATGGAAATTTTTGTCCAGGTGTTCGGATCCGTATTGGGTCTGCCATAAACAAGGTAAGCCTTCACAGGCATGTTCACGGAATTTCCTGAGGAGGCACCGGGAAGCTGGGTCAGTGACTTGAATTCGATACTCCAGTTAACACCATTAAATTTGGCTTCACTTGTCGTAAGCTGGTAATGCCCTTCACTAAAATCAAAAGTCTGCTTAATTACCCCATTCCCCAGCGTTTCGTAATGGTCCGCAGTCCATCTATACGCGGTTCCGGGAATGGTCGGAGGGCCCAGAGGACCTTCCGGATTTTCCGGATTTTCAGGCGGCGTCGGAGGCGGTTCTTCCGGCGGCGGTACTCCCGGAGGCTGCGGATTTTCTTCACCGCCCACTGGCGGAGGTCCCGCGAAAACCAGATTACCGGGTGTTCCAGGAAGAGAAAAAAGGAAGGAGGTCAGGACTATTAATGAAAGAAGAGGGCTTTTAAAGCGATTCACGGGATGCCTCTTCCTGAGCATAGGTAAATGGAGGTGAGTACTTTTTAAGCATTTTTAATAATGTTATTCAATATTTTGCATAAATAAAAGGCCTCAAAGCAAATTGCTAGTTATTGCTATATATAATTGCAGATTGAGGGGTTATATAACCAATCCGGAGAGGTAAATTGAACGGAACGGGATTATGCGGAGCGCTGGCTTAACTGCTGAGCCTGCCAGACCATGAAAGCTTGAAGAGCCCTTGTATTAACAAAAGGATGCCCCTGCTCATCAAAGGAAAGCACGGCCTCAGCCTGGTCACGGTATTCACTACGCAGGGCAAGTGCCTGGAGAAATTCCTGCCGGAGTTTTTCAGCATCACCGGGCTGGCGCACAAGCGCTGCCGACAGCACGGCAAAAAGCGCCTGATTGAAACGCGCCATGACAGCAGCTTCAACATTCACATCTTTTTCCTGATCATAGCGGATGCCGACAGGCCACAACACTTTGTTCCGGCCCTGATAGCTTTTCCCAGAAGTACGCAAAACAGGAAGTATGCTCTGATTGGTCAAGGTCACAGCTGTGATTTTTTCCAGATTATTTTGCGTAGTAAGGGTCATGCCGCTCTTGCGTACTTTTTCCGTGGTCGCAGTTTTCAAGCTTCCCTTGATGTACAAACGTTCGATGTCGCCAGAAAAATAACGCGTCAGGATGTCCACATAATCAGAAGCGCTCTTCTCAAAAGCACTCTCCCCCGTTTCCGAAAAATCAAGCGCGAGCACAATCTTGCTTTTCTCCCGCCCTCCGGCCTGCTCAGCAAGTTTTTTGGAAAAGAAGTCCAGCATGGCCTCGATCATGGGCTTCACAGCCGCGTGGATCTCTTCATCATTCGCAGCTTCGGTACCGTAAACCTCATTAAGAGCCCTTGTGACCGCGCGGCGAAGCACCTGTCGCAGCAGGTCGATTTCAATTTCCTTAGCCGCGACTTTTTGCACGGCGCGGCGGAGCTCCGAACGTAACGGCATGTTTTTTTCTCCCGGCTGAAGCGCTAATGCTATTTCCGTCAAAGCCTCTTCAGAATCGGCTGAGAGTGCCCCATCTTTCAAAACAACTTTTTCTGGACGCGATGCCCTGCCTATGCCGGAAACTTCCCATCTTTTTTCATACCCAACAACTGTTCCTTTGTAAACACTGCCCGCAGATATACGCCCATTCGCATCAACCCGGACAATTTCGCCCCTTTCAATTCCCGGAATTTCACTCACCATTACCTTGTAATCACCGTCTGAGGGCAAAGATCTTAAAGTCAGCCCCGCACGACTGCCTGATACGGACTGCACGGTCATACGACCTACGCTGGACTCATCATAGAACCGGGGCATAATCCTGGCCAGCGACTGTTCTTTTTCACGGCCAATTGAAACCTGGTCGCCAAAAAGGTTGATGTAAATTTTGATCAATGCCGGCGTATAGGTACCCACATGGCGAACATAATTACGGCCATTGGCCTGGGCGGCAAAAACCAGCCAGTTGAAAAGGACCTGTGTAATGCCGCGGCCCTCCAGCTTTTTTCTTTCTTCCAAAGCTCTTTCACCGCCAAACGGGAGCACATCCCCGATAAAAAGCTGGTCATCAAGGACTTTAAATTCGATATACCCTCTTTCCTTGAGAACGCCCCCAGGCTCATCGGCAACCCAGGGACTCAACAGATAATCATTGGAATTCCCAGACCTTGAGATTTCAATTTTGATCGTCTCCGAATTTTTTGGGTTTCGAATTCCAATCGAAAATTTTTTTAATGATGGATCATTGAAGTCCGGCACCAAATCCTCCAGCGAAACATCCAGGGCACGCGCTTCGGAGCGCTTTTCAGCCTCTGCTGAAGGCCGTTGAACTGGCCGCCATACAATGCCGTCAACTTCAATCTGGTCTCCATTATCAGGATCGATACGATAGCGCTGCTGAAATCCCAGACGGTCAACCACATCAAGACGTATGTTCGTTGTGGCCATTTCAACTTCCGAGACCTGGAGCGTCCGCAGAAAAGGCAGTAAATATCCATTAAACCAAACCTCAAATGTGGAGACATCGGAGATTTTAGGCATGCCTCCCCTTGCAATCCTGACAACACCCGGGCGGATTTCCCAAAGTTGAATATTTACATATTGAATTTCGTTGGCAGTTGTTCCGAGTTTCAGGAAAAACCGGCCGCCATTTTCCGGGTCGGAATCCAGAAGAAGCACGGGCCGGGCAGGATCCAGCTTCTGGCGCACACGCTGATTCTTCTCATGCTCCCACTGCACATCTTCTTTCTTGATTTTGGAAACCTTAAATACGTCATCCGGAATCAGGCCCAAAACCAGTTCTTTTGCTTGTTCCGAAAATCCAGAAAGGTCCTGGCCTGTGCCCCGGAAAAGCTGTTGTTTTATTTCATCCGGCTCGTCCAAACGCACTTCGGAGCGAAGGTCCTTGATCCACAAAGTTGAGGAGGGACCCTGCCTTTTAAAACCAAGCCCGTTCAGTACATCCTCCCTTGCGCTGATGAACTTCATGAACTCAAGTTGCTTGAAATCAAGAAGGGTCAAAAAAGGAATAAGGCCTTTACGCAGAAAAACGTCAAGACTGGACTCAGTCCCGGTCGGCTTGAGGATGGGAATATATCCTTCCCTCAAGATGACCGTATCTTCATTGAGAATTTCGAACGCAATAATAACGACCGTATTCGTTTTTTTCGTATCTTGCATCCTCAAATTCAGCGAAAACTTCTTGCCGTCAGTCTGCACCGTTAAAACGGGCTTCCCTTGAAATTTTTCCGCCAGTCTGTACGAATCTGCCTCTTTGCCCCAGATTAAATCTTCACGCCTGAGATCAGAAGCCTCAAAAGCTTCCTGCGGAATAAGGCTGGAAATGAAAGCTTTTGCTTCATCCGGAAGCACAGAAGGATCAATATTAGGATCAAACAAAACAGCCCTCATTTTCTGGGCCTCAAGAGCATCCGGCGTTTTCCTCGCTTCCGAGCGCTGCAAAGTGCGGTCCGGATAAGCCACGGGTCCGAATTTCTGACGCAGCGAGGCATACCAGGCATCATCCGCTGCGCCTTGCGGCGGCAAATCAACTTCAGGCGGAAGCAGGCCCGCCCTGATCAAAAGGTTAATGTCCTGGGAAGTCAGCGGCTTTTCATCTTCCTTGCTCAACGTGACGAGCTGAATGGTAGTCTGCTGCTGATAAAAACTTTCCAGGGCACGCATCAGATATTCCTGAACAACAACGTACCGTCTTTGATTTTCATTTTCAAACGGCTGCGAAGAGCGAGTATACAGCTGCTCAAGCCGCGCGAGAATTTTCGGAGCGACATCCCGGATGTATCTTTCGGTTTCCTCATAAAAGAGATGGCCCTGGGGAAAGCGCGCGCCTAGATAAATGTGTCCGGTTTCATGGGCCAGAGTGACGCCATCGCGATGGGACCGGACGATCGAATCCCTGAGCAGGGCTGAAGCGTCATGAAAAGCCATGGCACTCATGCCCAGAACACGGAATGCGCCGTCCTGAGAATCCTGATAAACTTCAGGGCGGTAAAGCACAAACAGACCTTCCAGCGAGTAATCCTGTTTGGGGAAATCCGGCTGACTGGTCATGTGATACAGCACCAGATCATTGATCAACATGTTTTCCACGTCATTTCTCTCCTGCACTGTGCTTGCCCAGGGCATGCTCAGCATCTGAGGGGTAGACTCTGCCGGCATCGTTGAAATTTCAATCTGGCGTTCTAAAATCAACGTATAGAAATATTGATAGAGCGGATCATTCTGCTCTAGCTCCACATAAATATGGCCTTCCGACAAATAAGAAACTGCGACACCCAGTCTCAACTTGCCGTCCATAATAATGATCAGGACTTCTACCGACCGGGTGTCCCCATTTTTCAAAGAGTCATACTGGTCAGGCAGATACATGGAAAGCCGGATGCCAGTCGCTCCAAAAGGCAGCCGGTTATTTGTGTCGAGTTTTGTTAAGCTGCTGAATCGCACCGCATCCAACGGAAGTTCCGGGAGCTTGTCCACCCACGGAAAAACCTGCCCCCTCATCTGTATGACTTTTTTGCCCGCGCGATGTGTCCACAGCCTCATCCACGGATTGCGGAGCAGGCTGGCAGCGTCCATTTCGCGCAGAAAATAACGCACTTTTGTTTCTGGCGCCTGGATATCTTCCCTCGTGTCAGTAGTGTAGTTGGACATTTTCAGCCACCGGGCATAATCCGGCGCGATTTCGGCGATAACCTCAAGGGCGTCATCCGTCTTGCCTGCATCAACAAACCGGCGGACTTCAACAAACCGGGCCTCAAGCCAATCGGCACCTTCCCGCAGGTTTCTTTCATGCTTTTCCAAAACAAGCTGGCCGAGCTTCGTGTCTTTTAACCCGCGCGCTTCCGAGCGGAGGTTTTTCATTTCATCAGCCAGCGTCAATTCCGTAAATGGCGAATGGCTGTCGGTCCTGATTTCAATCCACCGGCCGATCGCGCGGCTGATATAATTCTGCTCGCTCAATTTAGCCGCCAGGGCCTCCCGGTAATCGTTCAACCGGGCGGGATTGTCTTTGAACCATTCCAAGGCCGAGAAGTCCGTGCCGTCCCAATCCTCAATCTGCCGCGCAAGCACCTCGACCGCAAAATCAGAATGGATCCAGTCATAGGCAATCAGCTCTTCCATAGAATGGGTGCCAAGCGCGATTATTTTCCCTCTCTCGGGGGTAAGATTTTCTCGCGAATCCCCTACAAGCACAAACAACCTGACAACTCCCAGGACGCCGTCGCGCTTTTGATAAAGATGAAGAAGGATATCGCCATTTCTCTTGTGGCTGCCGGCAAGTACAAAACCCTTTTCTTTTATAAACTGCGCCAGATAGCTGGGCGGAATGTGCTCCGCGTTTCCATAATACGGCAGAACATTGTAGATGGTCATGAAATCCAGGCTTTCCGGTGCGGTATTTCCAAGGCGGTCAGAAAGCTTTCCACTTTTAAAGCGGACATTCAAGTATTTGGATTCCACGTTTTTAAATGGATCACGCGTCAGTTCAATGTCCGGGTAAATGGCCTCATTGGCCAGCTTCTTTTCTAAAATCTGCCCATACCTCGGAGAAAAAAGACGGGCTTTTCCTGAATATGCCGCGATAAACTGCGGTTTATCTCCGGGCGCGTCCTTTCTGAGAAAAGCGGCCCACCCTTTTTTTATGTTGCTCAGCGCATAATTCGCGTTGTTGATCTGGTCGATGGCCGTGTAATCAAGAACAGCGCCGGGCTGCTTTAAAGCAATAAGACGGGCCAGCCATTCCGCCTGATCTCTCGTAACATCCGCAGGATATCCGTTCCCAAAGTCGGCAACAGAATATGTGTCATTTTTCTCTTCAAGCAAAGCTTCCATGATGGCTTCTACCACCGGCCGGACCGGGTCCATGCGGCCGCGGAAAGAACCAGTGGAAGTCTGGATATCCTTGATACTGCGCGATTCAGAACGCATCGTAGTAATTTTCTCAAGTTCTTTGAACGTGCGCTCATATGCGCCTTCTCCATCAACATCAGGCTGGTTGACCCAGTTTCGCAGCTGGCCTTCAAGCTCACCAAACTTTTTCCTGCGGGCCTCGGCATTCTGAATCGCGACTGCAGGCTGGAAATAAGCAGCCAGGACCTTACGCAGTCTTCCGGCTTCTTCACCGGGCATGCGCTTGATGAATGCGACCGTCCATCCTAATGGGCCGTCAAGTTTCCGGTCCAGCTGCTGCTGGGCAGTCGGTGGGCCAGCCTTTTCTTTGGGCTTGGTTTCTGATTTTTTGACAGGGGCGGGGGCCAGTTCTTCAAGAGTCTGCGCAGCTGTAGTCGCTGTAGTATCCGTAATGATCTTGGGATTTTGAGGGAGTCTTCTAAGCAAGGCGTGAAAAGCCGGTTCCTGGATCAGCCCCGCGCGTTCTGCTTTCCGGTCCAGCTGGGTCAAAATCGGCGGCGCGCTCACAAAAACAATCTGGAAATATTTTCTGGCATTTTCTTCGCCACCCACCCACGGAGCGATATGTTTGTAAAATTGCTGGATCATATAAGACTCCCGGTACTCCTGAGTGCCGGGGATCATGGCAAGCGTGCCATTGACCACAAAGAAAATCTTTTCAGGCTTAGGATAATTTTCTTTCCAATCCTCAGCAGGCTGGCTGACAAACTTGTAATACCGCTCCACCTGGTTCTTGGGTATCTGGCTCTTTAAAAACGCGGATGGCCGTTTATAGCCCAGGGTCTCCTTGACTTCCGCGATAAACGGGATGACGCCGTCATCAAAAACCTGCGCGCCCGCGAAATCTGAAATGGCCGGGCCTTTAAACCTGAAAATTTCATAGTCAAACTTGTAATTTCCCACCTCCGCGTCTCTCATCAGGGACAATGCCGACACAATTTCACGCATGGCCCCGCGTATATGCCGTTGGGTCTGCGAGCTGGTTTTCCAAAGATTGAAATCTTCCAGCACCTTACTGATACCCGGCCTGTCGGCCATTTCCATGAGAGCGTCAACGGCTATATCGTTGTAGGCTGGATTGGTCATCAGGGCGATCAGATTTAAAAGTGCCTTGCTGCTGTAAACTTCCCCGGAAGAAAGAAGGACTTCCAGGATTTTTTCACGGCTGATAGCGGGAAATTGCCAGCCTGCAGTTTGTAAAATACGGATCCAGGCATCCAGTTTTTGTACATCCGGCCTTGTAAGAGGCGCTGTGGCGCGAACCTCCTGCCGCGCGCGGGCAGCAATACGGTCAAACCAGTAAGGATCAAACTGCTCACTTCCAAACGCTTTTCGGGTTTCAAGCGGAAGCTTTTGGTACCAGAGATGCCCACTGGGTCCCAGACCGATTTCATTTAGCGCCAGTTCATTATCAGGCGTCAAAAAGTAGTCGACCGACATCGTATCCGGATCTTCCGAAGCCGCGTCAGAAACAGTCATGTAAAGCGCCATGGCCATACCATTGGCATCATTCAGAATCCTTTTTTGTTCATCCTCGTTAATTTTTAAATCGCCCAGCGTTTTTTCAATGGATTGCGTTGCTCGCGGAGCTGAGGGGTCTGGCGTCCTCAAAAACCCTTCCTGCATCCTCACATACCGGAAAGTCAGCTCCGGGGAAGAAGTCCGGGGATTGAGCGAAATCATGATCCGGATGACCCATGCCATTTCCTTGCCGTCTACAACCAATGATTTGAGCTTGATTTTTTCTTCCACAAGATATCGCAGAACCGGCTTGTCAGGATTCTGACTCAGTAAAAACTCTACAATTTTCTTTTCCATATCAGCATCACTTTCACCCGGCCTGAAAAACGTAACGCCGACACCCCAGGCTCCCTGGTCAGGCTTGAGCACAACATCCGTTTTCCATGTCTCGAGGCCCTTTTTCACAAGGGCCAGGACTCGCGCAGCCTGGGCGAACTCATTGGCATATAAACGGCGGTCGAGATTTTCCACAAAATAGCGCGGCATTTTCAGGGGCAGCCCGTTGATGGCGGCCTGATGGTAGACACTGGACTTGAAATCAAATACACGAAGAGAACGGGAAATCGCGGGTATAGCCTCAGGGATATTCAATCCCCCCGTCAAATAATCCCTGAAAGGCTTTTGGAGTGACACGCTTCCTACGTGATAAATAGAAGCTTCAAGAGGACGCGAAAATTGGCGGATCCAGACCATTTTTCCGCTTTGCGCGGCCCAGCCGCCATTGATCAGAATTTTGTCGCCATCAACTTCAATCTCATTTGTGAACGGGGCAGAAAGAACCATTCCGACCTCCGGATGTGACTCTGACGCAAGCAGCATTCCCATCGTATCAGTCAGAAAACGCGGAGAAATTTCGGAATAAATGACCGCCTTTGACGGACCATCACCTGTTTCACGGAACTCCACATTAATCCCTCGAGCTTTGAGAGCAGCAATAGCCAGGAGTTTTTCGGTTTTCATTGTGACAATCCGTTGCCGCCAGATCAGAGGATCTCCTTTGGATAATTCAATGTCTCCGAAAGGCCGAATGTCCTCTTCATCCAGTTTAAAGTAACTCTCCGGTGCTCCCACTGCTTTCATAACAACGGGCCTGGCCTCGTCAATGAGCCGCTGCATCTTGTCCAACGCTGCAGCCATATCAGCACCAGCAGCGATTTCAGGGTCGAGATCATTTAGTAGTTTTTTCCAATCTTCCGTGGTCTCCAAAACCATGCGCGACTCTGAGCGGGCTGGAATTTTGGCGCGTAAAACTCTTTCATGGCCAAGGTCGGGCTGCAGAAATCCTTTTCTTTGCAGGACTTCGAAAACGAAACGCGAATTCCCCTGAAGGATTTTTTCCAGATCAGCGCCAGGATCCGCGGTGTAAATTTGGCGGATGTTCTCTTCCGCCTGAAGAATGGCTGCAGACATGGTGTTCTGAGGATGGTCTTTTCCCCTGCCGGAGTCATAATACTCAGCGATCTTCCCGGCATGATAAAGCGCCTGCGCGATCCTTGCCGGGAAATCTCCTCGCAAACCAAACTCCGCGAAGGCATCAACAACTTCTTTCTCAAAAATCTTTTTGATTTCTTCTTCCCGGTCATAGACCGCTTTAAGCACGTCCTTCATGTCAGGGGTGTAAGCAGTGGATTTCAGGAAAATGCTGCTCTTACCCTGGTCCACTTCCGTCGACAGGCGGTCAAGAATATTCCCATCTTTTACAATAAGCGTTCCGAGAGGGTCAAACACCAGGCTGGTCACAGCGGCAGCTGTTGCTTCATTGGGTTTTTCAACGGTCTGGCTTGCCATCGTCAGGTCAGCGCTCACCCAACGGCCAGTCGGCATTCGGGAAAGGTCGGACGGATTGCCCTTATATTTCTGGGTCTCAGGAACGCGTAAGTAGCCAAGAGGCAGCTTGTATTCCTTTCTTCCCGCCTCCTTCTCAAGAACGGCTTCAAGTTCCTCCGCCTTTTCGGGGAATGCCTGTTGGAAAAGTTTAACGCGGGTTTCGCGGGGAATGACCCGGAGTTTGTCCAGGTCAAGCGGGATGGTCACACGCCAGTTCATAGTCCAGCGTAAATATCCGTGAAGAAACTTAACATTTATCGGGTCGCGAAGATCAAGGTCCGCGAGTTTCAAATCCAGATTGGATTCTTTAAGATATTTTGTAAACGCCGGCGGTGAGCGGCCGTCATGCATGGATATCCATTCCAGTTCATGCTGGATGGTGTCAGTCACGATCCCGAAAAGAACAGAGTCGGAATCAGGACGGAAATAAAACTTGGAGGCCAGAAAATCGTTCACCTGCTTGAAATTGTCGATATCAATCATGAGCATTAGAAGGTCCTTGCCCACATCCATGACGCCAAAAATTTCATCGCCTACCGACGCCTGCACATACCGGGACAGTTCTTTCTTTTCAGTCATCCAGTTTTTCTGGAGCATGCGGTAGACAGCGTAAAGCAGGAAGACCCTGTTGGCCTGCCGGTGGTCGCGGCTGTCACGCGTAACCAGGATTTCAGCTTTTTTCAGAATTTCCCGGATTTGAGGAAGGTCCGCCCTGAACTCCTTGAGCAAAGCATCCTGCGCCTTCATGTCCCTGACTTTTCTTTCGAGAGCTGTCAGGAACTCATGTGTCTCATCCTGAAATTTCACGACCCTGTTGATTTTGACGGAATTGTCAGGGTAGTCCCAGTTGATTCCCGGCCATGGGTGATAGACCTGCAGAGGCACACTCCCTGTTTCACTTGCGACGAGCCCCTCACCTTCCGCGGTTACTTTCTTCAGCTCACGGCTTTTTTCCATCATGTCCATCAGGATTTCATAAATGGCAATGGCCAGGCGGTATGCCTTGAGCTCTTTCTGCTCGTTGATCATGGCGACCATGTCTTCTCCTGAACCATCACCTCTCTGGGACGGTGGAATAAAAAGCTCCGAAAGTGATTTGGTGGTCAGGTCAATCGGACCGATTTGATCGCCACGATCAATCGCTTCCCATATCCTCATGGCCATGGCAGAGGGAAATCCCTTCATCTTCGCTTCAGCGTTCAGGGTATCATGGTCGGGATTGTTCTCATTCAAAATGGTTTCAAGCATGCCCAGAGTAAGCATGGCGACCGGGGTTTTGGGA
>CAZKMJ010000016.1:0-1515 GCA_964553835.1 uncultured bacterium | reverse complement strand
CCATTCCGCTTTCAGCCGGAGCATTGGCCGCCATGGTGCCAAGGGCTTCGTCAAAATTACTTTGCGCGCGCGCCGTAACATCGTCAATGAACTGACCGCTTTGCCCCTGAGGCACACCAATAACAATCGGCTTCCTGCCTTTGACCACCCAGTCTTTCGCGGACTCATGTTTCCGGGCCTCCTGCTCCACACCATTTTCCATGGCATGCCACATTTCGTTGCCCGCGCGCATACTGGGTTCAGCTTTGTTAATCGAACTCATGGGCGCAAGATAACCAAACGCGATAATGGTCTCGTCCTTGACGGTCTGTCTGCGAATGTCGCGGTTTCTTTCGTCGCGCATCAGCCAATCAGCGATGAATTCAGCCCCCAGATGGGTTGAATCATAGTCATTTTCAAGATTTCTAAGCAGCTCCGTGAATTCAGGAATCATGCCTAAAACCCTTTCACGTGATTCCGCCCAGGTCCTTTCATCCTGCGCCGCGGCTTCAAAAATCTGCAGAATTCTTTGCAGACGGTCAAACTGGGTGGCGACACGAGCGTTTTTCCGGATAACAGGGCTATCATCGCGCGGTTTACGCCGTTCTTCGATCAGCCGGTCCCCGACCCTGACTTGTTTCTTCTCCTCCATCCGCGCTTCCGAACGCTTGATGCTTTGCTGCTGCTCCTCAGCGTCCTTATTTGAAAAAGGAATAGCACCCCGGGAAAAATCGAAACGCAGTTCGCTGCGGGGAAAGAAAGCGGCCGCTGTATATGCGTCCACAACGCCCGCGGGCTGAAGAAGCCCCATAACATTCTGCTCAGTCAGCTGTCCGCGCTTTTCAAGCTCACGAACTTTTTCCACGAAGCCGTCGATATTTTCAAGCCACTTCTTTTTCAGGTCCAGACTTTCCGGCTTTGCTGTTTCATCCAGGAAACGGGTGTAGTCTCCGGCTTTGACAATTTCATCTTGGGCCGCCAGATCCCGAATGATCTGGTCGCGCCACGCCTTCAAAAGTAGCCCGGCGTTCTGCGCCAGGCCCATAACACGATCGCGCGCTCCACGCACAAAAGCCTGATACAGGTTAATTTTTCCATTTTCCGGTTTGAGGTAGCCCTGCCATGAAACCTGCCCCCGCATATGATCAAGGTAATGATTATTTTCAGGCAATGCGTTCATGCGCGGAAGGACCTGCACGTAGGAAATGCCAGCTTCTCTGAAAAGTTGGGCCATGCCCTGCGCGTGAAAACCGCCGGCAACAAGCGCCCCAGCCCTGAATTTCTTTTCCGTCATGCCCTTCCGGAAATTTCCGGCAAGCGCCTCTTCTCTTTTGACGGCGTTAGTGTAAAAGTCCAGCGATACCCGCAGAGCGTTTTTAAATTCCGGTTCCGGCCCGCCCAGCTGTTCCAGCTCCCGCCATTCATCGCGCGTCAGCTTCAGGGCGGCAAGGCGGCGGGATAAAAGATTGCGGCGCCCTTTTTCCATTGCCTTTTTTTCTTCCGGGGAAGAGACGAGTGAATCCAGAGTCGAACGGG
>CAZKMJ010000015.1:14362-21393 GCA_964553835.1 uncultured bacterium | reverse complement strand
GAATTGATCCTGACGCTTACATTAAATTCGCGATTGCGGAAAGGGTTGATCAGTCCGGCAGTTGGGATATAAGCAAATAAAGGATCGGGAGACACTTCAGAATGCGTGTGTTGGACAATGTTACGCGTTGAAATATAAACGGGGACCGGCGGGTTGAAGCGCAGATAAAGTTCGGCGAGAAGCAGCGCGGAGAATATTGAAAAAAATACCAGCCATAAATTTTTTCGGGATTCTGTTTTAATCACGAACGCCGTACCATTGGTCAAAGCTTTCAAGGCCCTCCCGCGCGGCAGCGCGGCCTTCCGCCGGAAAGCGGTCAATCCAGTCCAGGGCCCTGCGTTTGTCCTCTTTAAAGCTTTCCCGTGTCTGCCAGCCCATACCCCAGTAAACATCTGTTAGATTTTCCGCGGGAATTTCAGGAAGGCCCTCAACCAGAGTGCTCACAAACTGGGGGTTGGCCGCATCAGAAAAAGCGCCCAGCGCCCGCCCCGCGCCTCGGTAGGCCCATTGCCTTTTTTCTGGGGCCATAGCGTCGATTTTTTCACGCAGCTTTCCCCACTCCGGCCTGAGCAGTGAATCCGGGTGCGGCAGCGGCCCGCTTGGAATCTGCCGCAAATCGCAAGCCCCCGATTCCTGGAAGTCTTCCTTCCATACCCGCCCCGCGCAAAAATATTTACGCGCCGCCTCCGGAATCTTTTCCAGAAATTCAGCGTCTGCGCGCTTGGATGACGCACCCAGTGAAACATAGGTAAATGGATAATAAGGCGCTGGCTCGCGCTCGCGCATGGTGTCAAGACTCAGGTCTGTGCCCGGCCGCGGATCAGAGTCAAAAAGAGTAGAACCATCACCGCACACAACCGTGGTTTCCGCGATACCCCAGACCAGCATCCGCCTTTCCTGCTCCGGAAAAACTGCTGCAACACGCTGAAAATCCGCGTAATTTTTAAAAGTTCCATTCAGGTTCAGCTGCCATTTGGTGCCCAACTGATAATAAGAATAGCCCTTATACAGAAACGCGCGGCCGAAAGGCTCACGGTAAAGCATGCCTGCCTGCCCGAAAAGCCCGAAAGCAACGATCACGGCAATAGTTTTTTTTCCAAGCTCATGGTTCTCCATGGCAATACCCATGGCCACAAGCGTCATGATCCAGACCGGCGCCAGATAACGATACCCGATGAAACCGATGCCTCTTTCGATTTCCAGGCTTGAAAATACCAGCGCGGCGATATACAAACCGGTAAAAATAACAAAAACGGCGATCTTGCGGGACGCGCGAAAAAAAAGAAGCGGCGAAAGCAGCACAAGATAATAAATATATTTGAAAGCGCGCAGTGGGATGAACGGGACAGGGATGGTGGCCAGCGAACTGGGCAGGTCCAGGAAAAGCAGGCGCGCCAGCTTGCCGGCGAACTGCGGCATGCGGGAAAGGTGGAACCCGGCCGTGCTTTCCTTCAGCAGGAACACACCCAGAAAATGGTTATTCAGGTTGCCAATGATCCACGGGCTGAACCCGGCCAGAAATGAAAGAAGAAAAAGCGGCATGGACCGCGCCAGCCGCCAACGGTTGGTCAGTCCCAGGAAAACCAGGCAGCTGAGCGCCGTAATAGCCTGCGCGTAAAAAAACCAGGTTGAAAATCCGGAAACGAGCCCAAAGATGATAAGCCATTTCCGGGAGTATTCCCTGAAAAACTCGAAAAAACACGCAACGATCACGATCCCGAAAAACACGGCCTCGGAATGCGCCGCCAGGCCCACCAGCGAAAACTGCACCACGCCGGGCGGGGCAAAAACGAAAAGGAGCGCGGAACAAAACGCCGCACGGCCGCCGAAATGCCGGCGGACAAAAATATAAATCATCAGCAGGGTCAGGAAAGAAAAGAACAGAGGCACCATTTTGATGGCAAAAAGAGTCGGGCCGAAAATCTTGAAAAAAGGCACCGCCATGGGCCCCAGAACAAACGATTCACCGGAATAATTGTCCATCTGGAAATAGCTGAAAGGCACACGCAGGCCGCGGATCAGCTCCCGGGCGATGGTGCCAAGGTCGATTTCCGTGCCATAGGTCACAGATTCCACGGAAGTCAGCAGGACGCCTAACCGCAGGGCCAGAAAAACCGCGGACAGTCCGAGCAGAACCAAAACGTCGCACCATTTATTTTCAGTTTTTGATTCCATACCACTCCTCAAATGTTTCGATCCCCTGTTTTGCCGCTTCCCGCCCTTCCAAAGGAAGGCGCTTGGCCCAGTCCAGCGCGCGGACCCTGTCTTCACGGAAGCGTTCACGAATGCCCCAGCCAACACCCCAGTAAAAATCCGTTAGACCGCCTGCCGGGGGCAATTGCGGCTCTACAAGGTCCGCTTTTTTATAAAGCGGATTCAGGACCGCGTCAAAAAGAAAAAACGCGCGCCCCAAGCCGCGGTATGCCCTCTGCCTTTCTTCAGGCTGGAAAGCAGCGATGGATTTAAATCTATTTTTCCAGGCAGGTTCGTCAACATTGCCGAAATAAAGCGCGGCCAGCTCCAGCTGGTTGATGTCGCAGGTCTCCTTGCCGGCGTAGCAGTCCGGACAATCCATAAAGGCTTCCGCCTGCCTCGGACTCCACAACCATCCCTGACAAAAATATTTTTTTGAAGATTTGAGCACTTCCCGGAATTCCCCTTTTGACGCAGACCACGCGCCCAGCCATTCATAGGAAATAGGCCTGACATCCTCAGGTTCTTTTTCCGCCATGTTCAGCACTGTCAGGTCCCTGACAGGTCCTGGGCGCGGCTCGAAAATTCCCGGCTCCGTAGTGATGATGGACATTTGCGCGATGCCCCACAAGATCATTTTTCTTTCCCAGGGAGAAAAAACAGCGGTCTGTTTCTGGAAATCTTCGTAATCTGTGAAGGCCCCGTAAAGGTTGAAATGCCAGCGCGTGCCCAGTTGATAATAGGAAGTGCCCGCGTAAGCCAGCGCGCGGCCGAAAGGCTCCTTGAAAAGCAGGCTCGCCTGCCCCGTCAGGCCCATCAGGGTCAGGGCAAAAAACAGGGTCCTGCCCGCGCGTGATGCCGAAAGCCAGACGCCCGCAGCCATGAGAAGCATGAACAGAAGCGGCGTAACATAACGGTAGCCCACAAAACCAATGTTCCGGACCGGATCGAATTGCGACGCCATGAGCGTCACGAAGTAAACCGCCGGATAAGCAAGCCAAATCAGGTGTTTGCCTTTTTTCTGACTGTATCGAACCAGCGCGCTCAAAAGAAGCGCGTAATAAGTGTAGGCATACGCGCTAGCAGGCAGAATAAAAACAGGGATAGAGGCAATGGCGCCCGGAATATTCAACAGTAAAAGAGCGGCGGGTTTTTTCAGCACATGCACCAGCCTGTAGAAATCAAAACCGCCCAGATTTTCTCCAACAAGCTCCAGGCCCATGAAATGGTTGTTCAAATTCAGGGCAAGCCAGGGCGAAAAGCCCACAGCAAACCCGGCAGCGAACAGCGGCAAAGCACGGAAAGAACCGCGGCGTTCCGAAACCGCGAAAATAACAAGAGCGGCGGCGACCATCATGGCATTGGCGTAATAAAACCAGACCGCGAAACCCGATACCAGGCCGGACAGGACAAGTAAAATTTTATTCCGGCCGCAAAATAAGTACTCGTAAACCAGCGTGAGCGCGGCAAGTCCAAAAAAGAAAGCCTCGGAATGGCCGGTCATGGCGCAAAGCGAAAGCTGGGCCAGCCCGGGCGGGGCAAGAACAAACAAACTGCCGGCGTAAAGCGCAGCCTTTGGCCCGAAATGGCGGCCGCAGAAATAAAAGATGAGGCAAAGCGTCAAGATAGAAAAAAGAAGCGGCACCATTTTAATGGCAAAAAGGTTTACTCCAAACGCCTTGAAAAACGGAATGACAAGAGGGCCCAGCACAAAAGATTCGCCTGAATAAGTGTCGAGCTGGAAATACCAGAAAGGCACGCGCAGTCCATTCATCAGCTCGCGCGCGATGGTGCCCAGGTCGGTTTCATCATAGTGGGAAACCAGCTCCACGGAAGTCAGTGCAATGCCCAGCCGCAGCAGCACCAAAGCTGGAACAAGAAGGGCCAGCCAGTTGATTTTTTTTTCAGCCGCTGTCAGAGTCACGATGGAATTCCGTAAATTTTTTCGCAGGCCACGAAACCTTCCATAGCCACGGCACGCGAGGCCGCAGGAAGTTCCTGCATCCACAGAAGCGCGCGCTCACGGTCCTCAGCAGACTGCTGGCGCACGCCCCACCCCACTCCGCGGTAAAAATCATCCAAGTACTTGTCAGGGATGGGAAAGTTGAGGTTCTTGACGGCCTGGCTGAAACGAAAACCATCCACCATCCAGTTGAGCATACAGCGCACGCCCACACCGCGAAAAAAAGCCCGGACCTCGGTTTCACTTTCCCCGTGTTCCTTGTTCAAAACCATCTGCATGCCTTCCTGACCCAGGTTGAACGGGCAAAACTGGCCCAACATGAAGTAAAATCCTTCCCTTTCTTTTTCTCCCAGCTGCCTGCCATAGTCGAGGTATTTGCCAACATTCTGAAGATTGTCGAACAGCGTCGAGTTGACAATGCCCATGAAGAAAAAATAACGGTAGTCTGCCGGAATCAGCTCAACCATCGGATCTTTGGGGTTAAAGCTAATTCCCTCCTGCGCGCCTGCCGCGTAGCCAAGGCTTTCCGCAAAACTGGCCATGGAGCCCGGCGGGATCAGGGCCTCAAGCCTTTTGATTTTTTCAGGATTTTTCAGGTCTTTTTCAAACTGAAGGCCGTAAAGGGAATGAAGATAAACAAAATAACGGTCAGGATTTTTATATTTGTCGAGACTCTTTAAATATTCCTCAAAACTGGAAGAAAACTGCGGCCACACATGCCCGCGGATGCCGCCAAGCTGGGCGTAGGAATAACCTTTGAATTTAAGGACCTGGCCCCAGGGTTCCCGGAACATGACTGTGCTCAATCCGTAAACACCTAATATCAGAAAAATACCAGCCGCCGCCCGCTTGAACCAGTTGCCGGAACACGCAACGCCAAGCAAGAGAAAAAAGGAGAAATGAAACGGCACAAAATAACGGCAGTCGTCAAAAAAAAGATAAAACGAATCGGAGGCCGCGACCGCGGTCATTTCGACAGAGCTTAGCCAGTAAATAGCGGCAAAAATTACAGGCTGCAGCACAATGGGCAGAAGGCGTTTGTTTTTGAACGCGCGCGCCCAGAGAGGCAGAAAAAGAAGAAGTCCGCCAAGGTAATAGACAAGACCCAGCACACGGCCTGGAATATTGTGGAATGCGTTGAAACCAAAAGACATGGGCAACGCCTCAAAGACCAGCTGCCACAGCCTTTTGAAATCGAAGCCAAAAGCTGATGGAGATCCGTCATTGCCGCCGGTGTTAATGTGAAGCAGTGTCTTCACAATAAACCCAATACCTTCAAGTCGGTGTGTGACGTTATAAAAAAACCAGGGCAGCAGGCCGATCAGGCCGCCGATGATAAAAAACTTTTTGCTCCGGCGCTCAAAGAGCGAGCGCGGATCCTGAATAAGCCAGGCCGCCATGCAGCTCACGGCCGTGATAATGGTGATGTGAGTGAACCAGAATCCCAGGCCAATGGAAAAACCGAATAAAAACAGGTCCCTGTCCGACCGGCCTTCATAAAAATAGCGGTAGAAGCAAAGCAGCGTGAACGCGCTGAATAAAATGGATTCGGAATGAAAACCCATGGCCACCAGCGAAAGCTGGACAAAGGACGGCGGGGCAAAAGTAAAAAAAAGCCCTGCCAGGAGCGCGGCCTCATAGCTGAAATAGCGTTTCAGGAAAATCATCATCAAAACCAAAGTGCCGGCCGCGAAAAGCAGGGGCGCGAGTTTCAGTGAGAACATGGTAGGCCCGAACAAAAGAAAAAATGGCACGGCCGCAAGCCCCGCGAGCACAGACCCGCCGGAATAATGGTCGGCCTGATAGTCCCAGATGGGCATTTTCAGGCCTTCTATAATTTCTCGGCCGATGGTACCGCGATAAAGCTCTTCACCTTCCGAAGCATGGGTGCCGGAACTTAAAAGAACGCACACGCGAAGGCCTATAAATAGGAGGAGAATGGCCAGCATGCCTGCGCGCTGAAGGTTTGGGCTAACGCGGCTGTTTGCTGAGACGATAGATTTCAAGCTGGCCCTCCTTGGCCGTAAGCTGCGCGGCATAACGCTCGGGACTACCGATTGTTTCCGCGGAAATCCAGGACAAATTCAGATTGTCCGGGACGCCGTCACGTTTAACAAGATAAACCCCTTTTTCAAAATCCGCGGCTTTCAGATAGTCCGGCAGAGAGTTTTTCAGATCCTTCCAGAAAATATAATGTCTGTCTCCCCATGCCCGCTGCATCAGCTCCGCGGAAAACTGATCATAAATCAGAGTGGATCCCTCGGTCGTTGAACCGTAAAGCGCGTTTTTCATAGCCAGCTGCGGCCGGAGGGCCTGCTGGTGCCGGACATGAACAAAAACCGCGCAAGCCACAAGCACCCCGGACAAAACTTTCCAGAGCACGGGCTTTTTGATCACGCGATCCAGCGTTTCTGCATACATCAAAAGCAGGAGCGAAACCGCGGGCAGAAGAAAACGCGCGCCCAGCACCGCGGTCTGCAGCGGCGTCTGAAAATTATCGTGAAAAAAATAGAAACTAAAAAAAACCAGCCCTGAAAGAATTGAAAGAAGGGCCCGGGGATGGCGCGTTTTGGGCGCTGCCAAAGGAGCCAACATCAACAGAGGCCAGCAAACCGAAAGCGAAACGAGATAAAACGGGAAATTCCGGAAAAAATAAGCGGGCGAAAAATGGGCAATTTCAGGAAGGTTCTGGAAATACACGCTCAGAAAAGCGCCGCCGGCGATCACAAAAGGCAAGAAAGTCAGGAAAAACGCGCGGCCTGCCTTCCATAAGAAAGGAAGCACGAATACGATCTGCGACGGACGAAAGACAAGGCTCAGGCCAAAAAGCAGTCCGGACATCCCCTTCTTCTCCCGGAAATAAAAGAATGCGCCG
>CAZKMJ010000015.1:0-14352 GCA_964553835.1 uncultured bacterium | reverse complement strand
GCGGGCACATCGCTCATCAAGGTGCGGGAATAGAACAAAAGGGCGGGATGGAACAAATAAAGAAGGGGCAGGAACGGATTTTCCAGACCAGCATCTTCGAGCATTTTTTTGAAGAAGAAGGCGCCTGTCAGATGGGCCAGCAGCCCGGCCAGAAAAGCGGCGCGCCATCCAAACAGCGTGAAGGGTGCCAATAGCAGTGACATGCCGGGCGGATAGCTGAAATCCATGGAAAGATAGCTGGCTTCGTCGGAAAACGCGTAAATGGGAGGGAAGAAAAACAGGTAAAGCAGTGCGGACACCGCGGCGCCTGTCCAAAAAATATTTTTTTTTGGCAGAACGGCTGTCAGACTCATGGAGCCGTAGTATAAGCAAAGCCCTACAATAAATAAAGCATGGTTTTTCCGTTTGCTTTCCCCTGGGAACAGGTCTATGATCTCGGCAAATGCCCGCAATGGACTGGGACCTTTTCTGCAAAGAACAGGAGCAGGTGCTGACTCAAAACAGGCACCGCATTTCTTTTTTTCTCTCTCTGACCCGCGAATTTGACGATCTCGACATCGCTGTTCTTCCTTTAAAAGGCCTGGACCTTGTTTTACGCGCATGCCCTTCCCCGGCCATGAGGCCCATGGCTGACATGGACCTGCTCATCCGCAAAAAAGATATCCACAGGGTCATGGAATTTTTTGAACGCAAAGGTTTCCTGCGCAAGCCGGACGAAGGGTTGACCTATTTGTCACCGGACGGCCTGCTCAATCTCGATATTATCTGGGACATCTGGTATCTTTCCGGTCCGGACCACGAAAAATTGTGGCAGCGGACCGTCACGCGGGAGTTTGAAGGCCAAAACCTGCGTTTTCTCCATCCCGAAGACTTCCTGATTTATCACGCGGCCTACACCGCCGCCCACCGCGGCAGCTTTGCCCCGGTTTTTGGCCAGGACCTGGAACTTTTTCTTGAAGCAGAAGGTCAAAACCTGGACTGGAAATATCTTTCCCTTGAAGCAGCCCGGCTTGGACTCAGGCCAGCGCTTTTTCACGCCTTTTCTCACTCAGAATCCACCCGTAAATATGCCGCCTTATTTGAGCCCCGTTCTTTTTTTGAAAAACTCAAAACAGACGCCTATAAAAAAATTGTCACCGAAGAACCCCGGCTCCAGGTCAGCTATGGCTTCACCTGGCTGGAATACCCTGGCCTGCGCGGCAAGCTGAAACTTTTACGAGAAAAATTCCTGCCTTCGCCCTTTGAGCTGGAAATCCACCGCGGCATCAAGGGTCCGGCCGCTTATCTTCAGTATCTTTTCTTCCATCCCTTCAACCTTCTGCTCAGGAGCTTCAGGACGCCATGATCAAGCTCGAAGGCCGCACCCGCACCCTTTCTATTTTCTTTATTCTCCTCTTCGCTTTCCTGGCGTTGAGAATGTTGCCGGTTTTTACAGCCGTCGAACGCATCTCTCATTATGATGAACTGGAAACAGGCGCCATCGCCAAAGACTGGATGCGCGGCGCGCGCCTTCCCTTATGGCATTACCAGCTTGATCCATATGGGGGCGAGTCGCTGGTGCTGGCCGCCCTTGCGGTGCCTTTTTTCAAAATCATGGGCGCTACCCTGCTCGCGGTCAAAATGCCCACGATCCTTTTCGCGATCCTGACTTTTATCCTGACCTTTCTTTTCCTGCGGCGTTATTTTGGAGAAAACCGCGCCATTGAAGGCAGCCTGCTTTTGATCTGCGCGCCGGCGTCTTTTGTGCAGCTTTCCCTTTCCGGCCTGACCGGCCACACCGAATCCCTGGCCTTCAATGTGGCCGCGCTTTATTTCTTTTACAGCTTTCTTCAAAAAGACCGTAAAGACAGCTCGGCTTTTCTGTTTGGCCTTTTTTCCGGACTGGGCTTCTGGATGTACCATGAAACCGGCATCATGACCACCGCCTGCGTCCTGAGCTGGGCCCTGATTGACCGCAAGTCCCTGCTCGGCCGGTCTGGTCTTTTGGCCGCGGGGGGCCTTTCTCTGGGCGCGCTCCCCTGGCTGATTTACAATTTTTATTATGGGCCTTCCGGCTTTTCCGCGGGCCTTTCCAAGTTTTTCTGGGCAGTCCGCACGCCGTTTTATTACCAGGCGCTGATCAAAAAGATTTTTTATTTTTTTGGAGCGGGCCTCCCGTTTTCCTTCTGCTTCTTTCCAGTCCTGGGAATTCCGGAAAGAATTTTCTCCGTCGTTTACTTTCTGGCCTGCTTCTGCCCGGTTATGTACCAGGCCGCGCGCAATGCCATGCAGCACGAAAGAAAAGTCCTGCCGTTTCTGGTTTTCCTGCCATTATTCGCAGTTGTTTTTCTTTTATCGCCCTATGACATCAATTACGGCATCGGCTATGTGGGTTACCGCTATCTCGCGCCCCTGATATTTTTTACGCTGGTCCTGGCGGCGGTCCTTCCAGCACCGGAAAAAATCAGGCGAATTTTTTTTGCAGTCATGCTCTCACTCGGCCTGCTGAGCCAGACAGGAATCATGTTCCGTGAACCGTTCAACCGCGCTTCCACCTATCGCGGCGTTTCTTATTACTACGTGGGCCCGCAATGGTTCCTGACCCTGCCGCCCGCCGTGCGCACCCCGGCCGCGCTTTCACGTGAAATGTTTGCCAGAGACGCGGTCTCGAATTATTTTCTGACCTGGGGCATCGCAGACACGGCGTCCGCCTATCAAAGCCCGTTTTTCATCGCGGGCGTTTCCGCGTTTGCCGGGCCATCCAGCATGGCTCCGCTTCCCGGTTTTCCCACTCAGCCTTTCCGTTACGAGTGGGCAGGAAGCATCCAGAAAGACACCGCGAGTTTCGGCAGGCATTTTCACGACGTGCCGGAAGGCTCCAAAAAATATTTCTACAAAGGCTTTCTGGAAAACCAGACTGAAATCCTGATGACAGACTGCCCCAACTGCATGACCAACCTGGCCCGCAATTCCGAATGGGCGTGGCGCGCGGCCGGCCGCTATTTTTATCTGGAAATGGAGTCCAGGGAAAAGCTGGGCGTGGTGCCAGACGAAGCAGTTAATGAAGCGCTCCGCAAGCTGGAAGAGGCGGCCCTGGACCCGGAGCCCAAAAAGCTGCTCTACCAGGGTTTTGCCATGGGCACCCTGCGCGCGGGCAAGGATTCCAATATTCTCTTGAATCCGACGACAAAAAAAATCATTTCGCGCCTGCCCATCGATTCTCAGGCTCCTTTTTTCCACGGCCTGGGCTGGGTGGCGCGCGCCATGTACCGTGAAGACCGCCGCCGTGCCATGGACGTCCTGCAGGAGTTCCCTGAACCGATGAAGCAGGCAGCCCGCACCGGCTTCACGGACTTTGAACGCTGGTACAATGTGCCCCGCCAGGCCCTGTCCGGCCGCCTTGACGGCTGAAACTCAACTCCTTATACTCTTCCTGACCATGGAAATTAAATTCTCCAAAAATATCCTGTTCCGCGAAATGGAAGGCGAGGCCGTCCTGCTGAATGTGCAGACCGGCGTGTACTTTGGCCTCGACAAGACCGGCACCGCTATCTGGCAGATGCTTGAGAAAAAACCGCGGGTTGAAACCGCGCTCAAGTCCATGGTCGAAGAATATGACGTGGACCCCGCCACCTGCCGCCAGGACATGATGAAATTTATTTCCAGCCTTGAAAAGAACGGACTTCTCGAAGTCCATGCCGATTAAACCCGGCGAAATCATCCCTGTTTTCATTTCTTTTCTTTACCTGATCGCGGCCCAGTGCCGCATGGCCTTTTCTTCTTCTGAAAAAATTTTGAACTCTCTGCGCATGCCCGCGCTCCCGTCCAAATCTTTTTTTCTTTTTCCGTTGAAAGGAATGCGCGCGACCCGCGTTACAAGCCTTGTAGAAGCCATCGACCGGCGCCTGGGGTGGAAACCTTCCTGCCTGCGTCGCGCGCTCGCGCTTTCATCTTTGCTCCGCGGCCTGGGACTGTCGCCTGAATTTAAAATCGGCGCCAACGCGCAAAATGAAATTTTCAAAGCGCATTGCTGGCTGGAGCTCGGTGGCCAAAAACTGGAAATGCGGGCGCCAGACGACTCTTATACCGTGCTTTCATGAAAATTGAACTCACACGAGACCCGCTGGGCCTCAAACCCCTTTATTACTGCCTGAATGGTGAAAGCATTCTTCATTCTCCGGATATCTCCCGGATCATCGCGCTGCTGCCCTCTCCTCCAAAGCCATGCGAGTCCATGATCAGCCAGCTCCTGGCCGGCGAATTTCTGGATTATGACCTGACTTTTTTTGAAGGCATCATGCAGGTGCCTCCGGGACATACGTTGATTTTTGAAAATGGAAAAAAACAGCTGCGCCTTGATTGGGATCCTTCCCGCACCAAACCCCGTGTTTACAGACGAAAAGAACAGTATTACGAAGAATTCCTGGAAATTTTCAAAAAGTCCGTGGAAAAAGCACTGGAAGGTGGTAACGCGGGGCTGCTTTTAAGCGGCGGCCTGGATTCTTCCCAGATTTGTGCTGTGGCCGGGCCGCGCGCCAAATCCGCCTGCCTGCTGGTAGAGGGTTTTCTTCAGGAAGAAAAAGAAAATATAGAGTTCCTGCGCAAACTCGGCGCGGACATCGAATTCGTGGATTATTCCGCGGAGCAAAAAACGCGCAGCATGTTTGAACTTTTCATGGAACCCGGCGCCACACCCCACATCGACGCTTTCTTGACCACCCCTCTTCTGCTTGAAAATCTTGCGGCGCGAGGCTGTAAAGTCCTGATAACGGGTTTTGGCGCCAATGAGCTGAGCAATCCCATGGAGACCGGATGGCTCATGGACCTTCTCCGGAATTTCAGGCTCCCTTCTTTTTTCAGAGAGTGCGGACGCTACGCGGAATCAGCAGGCGACAGCACGGGGACCATTTTGAAAATGGTTCTTGGCGAAACGGTCCGGGAAATCTGCCCTGATTTCCTTCGCGCGCGGATAAGAGCCCGCCGGAATGCCGGGCGCCCGTGGCTCAACCGGAATTTCCGCAATAAAATGCCGGGCCGGCCTCCCGCAAGGCTCCGGCCTTTTCATGAAATGGCGCAGAATAAGACTTTTCAGGCCCTTTTCGAGCCCCTGATGCCCCCCGGTCTGGCGCAAATGCATGAAGCCGCGTCAAAATACGGCATGGAAATCCGCCATCCGTTCCTGGATCTGGAGCTTGTGGAGTATTTCCTGTCCATTCCGGCTGAAATCAAACTGGAAAACGGCTTTCGAAAAAGTTTTGTCCAGAAAGCGCTGGCACCCTCCGTACCCCTGCCCTTTAAAAACAATGAAGACCCGAGACCTTTTATCCCCATGAACCAGGGAGAATCGCGTATCGCCATGGAGCTGGAACGCCTCCGGAACTATCTGTCATCGCCGGATAGCCCAGTCTATCGTTATCTGGATTACAGCGAAGTTCAGTCCATGCTGCGGCCCGGTAACCGGAATGCCAATCTGCCCTTGCTTTGGCGCTTCGCTCGCCTTGAAAAATGGCTGGTGACTTGGTCAAAGTGCCATGATATATTTTCTTCAGTTGCGTCCGTCTAACCTTTTTTAACGGAGGTCTTTATGAGCGGCATCGCGGGAATTTTTTACCGTCATTCTTCCATTCAACCTGGACTGCTGGACGCAATGCTCGACTCCATGTCCCACCGCGGCCCCGATGCCCGGCAAACATGGCATGAAGGCAATAACGGACTGGCCTCCTGCCTGCTCCGCACCACTCCCGAATCCGAAAATGAATCTCCCATTACTTCCGGCGCTTCCGGCCGCTATCAGCTTGTCTGGGACGGCCGCATTGACAACCGGACGGATCTTCTGGAATTACTTCACAAGGTTTCCCTGAAAGATGCCCCGGACACTCTGCTTTTCCTGGAAGCCTGGCAGACCTGGGGAAAACAGGCCCTTCTGAAAATTGAAGGTGATTTTTCCTTTGCCCTCTGGGACTCCAATGATCGCTCCCTGACCGCGGGCCGCGACCGTGTCGGCCTGAAGCCCTTTCATTATTCATGGGACAGCCAGGATTTCTGCTTCAGCTCCGAAATCAAACCTTTGTTCCAGGCCATGGGCCGTGTTCCGGAAGCGGATGATGAAATGGTTCTATCTTTCATCTCTTACCGGAATTTCAAGGAAACCGCGCATCAACGCACCTTCTTCAAGAATATCAACCGGCTGGCACCCTCACACATGCTGGTCCTCAAAGATAATCAGCTGACGGTAGAGCGCTACGATGCCTGGGACCTGGAAACAGAACTTAAAGGCACGCCGGAAGAGTTGGTGGCACAGTTCAAAGAAATTTTTAAACAAGCTGTGGAAGCCCGCACCCGTTCCAACGGACGGGTTACATCGCTGCTCAGCGGCGGCCATGATTCTTCCGCGATCACGGCCACAGCAGCTGCTTCCGATGCCAACCTTGAAGCCCTGAATTTCTATTCCGAAGACCCGCGCATGGATGAACGCGCCTACGCATCGCTGGTCGCGGAAAAAGCAGGGATTCCCTTTCACGCGTTTTTCGCCAAGACCCGGAATTTTTCTACTGGTTTGGCCGAGTTCCTGCGCGCCGTGGAATGGCCCATGATCAACACCAGCCGCAACACTGAACCTTTTGAATTCCTTCAGAACCGCGGAGTGCGCGTGGTGCTGACAGGCGAAGGCGGTGATGAAATTCTGGATGAGTTCGGCTTTGCCGCAGACCTTCTGGCCCGCGGACATTTCAAGGAATTTATGCAGAAGTCAGCCTCCTTTTCCGCGGAGTTCAATGACAATCCGGGTGATTTTCGCCGTGAATCCGTTAATCAGGTCCTTCCGGAATCGATCAAGAACCTGCGCCGCAGGGTCCTGGGCAATGTCCCCCCGGCCTGGATCAATAAGAAAACCGCGAGGGAAACAGGTTTCACATCCTCGGTCCTGAAAGCAGAAATGAAGCCCCGCTTCCGTTCTTATTCTCAGGCCGCAACTTGGGCTGAGGCCACCCGCCCCTACTTCATCATGAAACGTGAGCTTGAAGAACGCACCTACGCGCTCCATGGCCTGGAAATCCGTTATCCCTTTCTGGACCGGCGGCTAATCCAGTTCATGTTGTCGCTGCCCTGGCAGTTCCGCGCCAGCGGCGTACGCAAACAGATTCTTAAGCAGGCCATGCGCGGGCTTGTGCCAGTCGAAGTGCTGGAGCGCACGGACAAGGCCGACCACACCAGCGAAACCGACACGGCTCTGGCGAAACTCCTGCAGGGACGGGATGTGGAAACTTTCCTCAACCAGTCCGGAATGATGGGAAAATACATGGATTTCACGGCCGCACGCAAACTGGTTGCCCGGTATTTCGCGGGCCAGAAAGACCTGCGCTTTGAAATCTGGTTTTTGATCACCATGGACCAGTGGCTCAAACAATTTAACCAGGGAGACCTGCATGAAGGACAAGACAGGAAAGAAGAAGCCGTACCGTCCGCCTCATCTTATTAAGTACGGGACGTTCAAGAAGCTGACGCTGGGTTCGCGCACCAGAAATAACGACCGCATGAGCACATCTGGTTCGAATAAGACCCGTTCCAGCACGGGTTGAGAGCTCTTTACCTTCTTTACAATTTACCGGTTGAAAGCAGCCTGCCGCTTTGCGCCCCGCGGGTGAAAAGCGGCAGGCCTGCCATCCGGATCCACCCTTCCAAACCCCGGCATTTCGATAAAATTCTTCCTGAACTCCCTGACGCTCGCAAAGGCATCAAGTATGAACCCTTGAAAGACGGTTCGGTTTACATCCGCTTCTTCCACTTTTTCCGTTTTCATGTTTCAAAAGACGGGCGCAGCATTGTTTATCAGGCCCTGGATCCCCTTCCGAAAAACACTTCCCGCTTCCGTTCCCCCCTGGTGTTCCTGCAAACCAATGTGCTTTCGTTTTCACTTTTGAAACTGGGCATTGAAGTCTTTCATGCCTCCGCTGTGGCGTTCAGGGAAAAGGCCGTGGCCTTTCTGGGTGAGTCAGGTTATGGCAAATCCACAACCGCGGCTGCATTTTTGAAAAAAGGCTATCCTCTTTTAACCGATGACCTGCTGGCCATCCATAAGAATGGGCAGCGCTTTGAGGTCAGGCCCGGCGTACCTCAAATCAAGTTGTGGCCCAAGGCCGCGCGCGCTCTTGCGCCGGGTTCCCGGCCTTCCGACAAAATGAGCCCGGCCGCGGACAAGTGGATCCTGCCTTTAAGCAGCGGAAAAACCCTGGGAAGGACCTGCCGGGCGGGCGTGCTTTATGTGCTTTGGCCGCGGTTTAAAAAAGGCGGGAATGAAATCAGGATACGCAGGCTCAAGCCCCAGGAAGCGGCCATTTCATTGATCAAGTCATCTCATAATCTGATCATGCAGGACCCTGCCCGGCTGCGCGCGCAAATGGCATTCGCCTCCGAACTGGCAAGGGCGGTGCCAATCCGTTCCGTTTCCTTTCCAAGGGATTTCCGGAAAATTCCTACACTCAGGGAAAAACTGCTGAAGGACATTCAGAGGCAGATTTAAAACGGCTTGCGCGCGGCCGCGAAAAGTGAAGCCCCGGCAGGAAACGGCAAGGCGCGAAACAAAATCCTTTCAAACATCATCAAGGTCTTTAAAACTTCGTTCACCCATCCCGGCACTGGCTTTAAATCCGATTCTTTGCGTCCACCCCACAGGCTGAACTTCCGCGCCGCGAAAATAAAAGGCAGCAGCAGATAATTCCAGTAACAGATTTCCAGAATTTCAAAGCCGCCAGCCCGCAGGACTTCCTGGAACTCCCTGGCGGAATAGCGGCGGCTTGTACCCACGGCAAAATCATGCGAGCCGCGCAGTGATTTCATGGCTGGCACATTGGCGAGAAGGACTCCGCCAGGTTTCAGGACGCGCAGTGCTTCGGAAAGCGTTTTTTGCTCTTCGACCCCCCGGTTGCTCAGCACGTCAAGACAAACAGCCATATCAAAAACCGAGGCTGGAAGCGGCATATGATTGGCAGAGCCTTCTATCCAGCGGCATTCACCCCCTCGCGCGGACGCATGGGACAACGCGACGCCCAGATCCAGACCTGTGACTTCAAATTCTGGAAAAGTTTTTTTAATAAAAGTTGTCTGGCCGCCTGTGCCGCAGCCGATGTCCAGAAGACTAGCCTCTTCAAGCCGAGGCCTGTAGTCTGTGATTTTCCGGGCCAGGATTTTTCTCAGGCCCGCGTACCACCAGTGCCAGTCCTCAGATTCCCGCATGGTCCGGTATTCGGCCAGTTCCATCATGACAGCCGCCGCCTCAAATCAACCATGTCTGTAAATGTTTTCCAGAGCCGGGCAGGTGTAAAAAACTGGGACTGGCCATATCTGCGGGGGAAATGCCCCACCGGCACTCCGTAAAGCGTGTATCCAGCCCGTTCCAGCCGGGTGACCAGTTCCAGTCCGCCCGCGCCTGAAGTGACCGACATTTTGATTTTCTGCAGCGCGGAGCGGCGGATCAAGCGGAAGTCACAGTTGATATCATAGAACTTCACGCCAAAAAACAGCCTGCAGAAGCCGCGGTAAAGGAAACCGATCAGGATGCGGTGCAGCGCATCGTGGCGGTTCTGAATCCGGCCGTTGATGCAGTCATACCGGTCCGCGAAAGCGGCCAGCCGAGTCAGATCTGCCGGGTCATACTGCCCGTCACCGTCTGTGTAAAACACCCAGTCCTTGCCGGACTCCGAAAAACCTGTGCTCAGCACCGCGCCATACCCCTTGTTGCCGTCATGAAAAATAAGGCGCAGTTTCGGAAAATCTTTTTTCAGGGACTCCAGCACTTCCCGGCTTCCATCCGTGCTGCCGTCATCAATGACCAGGATTTCATGGTCATCCGTTAGTTCGCGCGCAACCTTTTCAGCGGAGGCCACAAGCCCGCCGATGGTTCCCATATCATTACAGCAGGGAAAGAAAAGGCTGAGGCTGGTCAGTTTGGGCATGGGACCGGACGTCTTGAAAGCAGGCGCTCAACGGCAAAAGCCGCGAACACGATCAGAATAAAATCCATGGGCACACGCAAGCGCGTGGCCGGCCAGCAAATGGAATATACGGCTGTAAAGTTCAGGATGATGAGATAAAGAAAAAGGTCCTGCCGCCGGTTTTTCCACCTGAAAAATATGCCGGCGCATGCCAGCAGAAAAACGGGTGCATAGGTCAGAGTATAGGCAAGCTCGAAACCCGCCGGACGTTTAGGAATGCCCGTGATCTTGAAGTCCTCAGGTCCCGTGAATTCAATACGCGTGTTTTCATCCATGGATTGAAACGGCACGATACGGGGATGAAAGAGATAAAAAATATTTTTCAATTTCATCCACAGGACTTCTCCGGGATGGCTTCGCACAAACTCCCAGGCTTTGGCCGAAAAAAAATCATCCACTTCCTTTCCCAGAGTCGGGCGGTCCGGGGCATCCACCAGGTCCGGTCTTTCCTTCTGAAGAAGCAGTGAAACATAGGAATCAAGAATGTCCGGGTTATATTCCGGAATAATTTTTTTGGAGTAAGGGCAGGCACTCTGCAGGAAATTCCAGCCGCCGCGCGGAGGAATAATGGAACCGTCAATCCGGTAACTGCGCCAGAACCAGGGCCCGGCCACCACAAAAAAAACAAAGCCCGCCATCAGCGCGGCCTTCCATTGGCGGCGCAGGGCCAGAACCAGCAGGCCCGCGGCAAACGCGGGCAGGACCATGGTGCGGACGAGAATCGTCAAGCCCATGATAAGGCCACAAGCTATGGCGGCCAAAACTCCTGGCTTCTGGTTCAGCCAGGCGTAACAAACGCAGGATCCCATAAGGAGTGTGGTAAAAACCGGGACTTCAATGACGACCGTGGACTGCCCAATCAGATAAGGGTAAAAAGCAAAAACCACGGCCGCGAAAAATGCAGCCTTCAAGCAGGCGCCCATGCGCATGGCCAGCGCGCAAACAAGCGGACCGCCAAGCGAAGCCACCAGGACTTGAACAAAGAAAACTCCGGTGACATTGCCGCCGGTCATTGCGCGCGCCGCAGCCAGAAAAAAAGGATAGCCGGGCTCTATATTGGTCACCTGCTCTCCGGAATAACCGAGTGTATGAAAATTCATGAGGCCGGAAGAGAGGTTCCAGTAATGGCTCCAGGAGGGATCTTCAACCGGGCGTAAAAAAAGAAAAGCGAGGCGCGGCAGAAGGGAAAGGAAAAAACAGGCTGAGAAAATTTTAAAAAGTTTCAAGCTGCTTGCGGCGTCTTTTGAAAACATCTCGGAAATCCGGCTTCGATCGGAACCAGCCCGCGTAGGCAGTCTTGGGATTTTCACCGGTCACATTCTGGACGCGGTGCTCAAGGCCGTAGGAAAGGTGGAAAAGAAGCGCGTCGCCATACCCCAGATTCGGGATGACCTGCTCGGTTTCCGGCTTTCCCTGCTCCCGCAAAACCAGATGACCGCCTTCATAGGGCACTGGACTCAAATTCACGCTCATAGCCACCATGCGGTTCTCCGTCATGTCATTGTGCCAGTCGTCATGGTGGACACCTTCATTCATACGATAAACGCGGCCTGTAAAGCAGCCAATAGGTTCACAGCCCGTGATTTGCTCAATCCAGCGGAACAGCAGGCGGTCGTCGGAAACAAATCTCAGGATGCGCATGGCCGGACCGTCCTTCATGCAAAGTTCCACCGCAATATCCTTGTGGATCCTTTTAAAAAATTTCGAAGCCTGCATTTCCTGGTTAATGATTTCCAGCAGGTCCGGGGAAATGAACTGCTTCAAATGGACAAAATGGTGCTTCTTATAATGGCGGCGAAGACGCAGAATTTCGGTTTTGGGGGCTGTTAAACTGGCCCGGGAGACGTCCAGCTGTACGGTTGGCATGATGGTGCCATTATAAAATGTTTACGGATTTTACAAAAGAATTTATGATAAGGCCTCATGTCCCCCGCCGTGGAAGTCACCCATGTCAGCAAAACGTTCGGCCATGTCCAGGCCCTGAGGGACGTCAGCCTGCGGGTCGCCCCCGGTGAGGTTTTTTGCCTCCTGGGCCGCAATGGAGCGGGTAAAACTACCCTGATCAAGGTCCTTTCCACCCTTTGGCTGCCAGACTCGGGCCATGCCCGGGTATTCGGTTTTGACTGCGTAAAAGAAGCCGTGAAAATACGCCCTCTGATCAGCTTCGCGGGCGGCGAAGGCCGCGGCTTTTACTGGCGGCTGACAGGGCGGCAAAACCTTGAATTTTTTGGCACACTCTACAATCTGCCCGCATCGGAAATACGAAAAAAAATCGCGGAACTGGCTGCCCTGCTCGAAATCGAGGACCTGGACAAGCGATATGATTTTTACTCCGCGGGCCAGAAACAGCGGCTGGCGCTGGCACTTGCTTTCCTGCATGATCCCCGCCTGATTTTTCTGGATGAACCCACCAAAAGCCTGGACCCGCTCGCCAAGCAGCGCTTCCAGTCGCTGGTCAAAAAACTGGCAAGGGAGCATTCCAAAACTTTTTTCATGACGACCCACGATATTCAGGAAGCAGAAACACTGGCGGACCGGTCCGTTGTACTGGAGCAGGGGTCGCTGCTTGAAAGCGGCTCAGCTTCACTTGGCCAGGTGTTCCGGAAAATCGCGGAGGAGGCAGCCTGTGTTTAGAAAAGCCTGGGCTTTCTTAAAAAGAGATATGCTGGAATATGCCACCTGCAGGTCACGCGTGGCCCTCGATCTTTTTTCCATGGCCGCCCAAGTCTTTGTTTTTTTTCATCTGGCGCGAATGCTGGACGCAGGCGCAATCCCCGCGCTCAAAGATTATCCGGGCGGCTATTTTCCATTTGTGCTGATCGGCATTGCTCTGGCCGGCTTTCAATCCGCGGCGCTTGAAAGCTTTGCGTGTTCGATTTCCCGGGAGCAGGGAGCGGGTACGCTCGAAACCATTGAAATCTCTCCGACTTCCCTTTTAACAGTCGTTTTGTGCGGCCTTTTGTGGACTTCAGTTGCCGTGCTCGCACGGCTTGGGGTCTATTTGGCGGCTGGCCTGGCGCTTTTCCCCAATGAATTTTCCAGAATCAATCCGGGCTCCGCCGCTGTTGTGCTTTTCCTGACCATGAGTTCCCTGAGCGGCCTTGGGCTGGTCTCAGCGGGTATGGTGCTGGTCCTGAAGCGCGCGGATCCGGTAGGTTATGCCTTCAACGGCCTGACTCGTCTGCTGTCCGGCGTTTATTTTCCCGCCGCGCTGCTGCCCGCTTGGCTCAAAGGGCTTTCCTTTATGCTTCCCCTGACTTATTCCCTTGAGGCCATGCGCAAGGCGGTTTTAAATGGTGCTGGCATACAAAATCTCGGCTTGGAAATTTCTTTTCTGGCGGGATTTTCGGCCCTAATGCTGCCGTTGGGACTTGCGGTGTTTACTATTTCTTTGAAAACGGCCAGGAAAACCGGCGCGCTGGCTTTTCAGTAGAAGACATTTCCGGCTTTTGGGTTTGTTGGGCGGCCGGCTTCTTGCCTTTGCTTTCCCCGTAATACTGATAGTAATAGGACTCGGTAAGTGTGACTTCGGGCGTGGCCTGGTTCAGGATAATTCCCTTCACCTTCACACCGGCAAGATTCAATTCTTCACGGGCGCGTGTCAGCGCGCGGCGCGCGGTTTTCCCGGCCCGGTAAATAAAGAAAGTCGCGTCCGCAAGCGTTCCCAGCGTTCGCGCGTCGGTTACAGGCAGCACAGGCGGCGTATCGAGAATGACATAATCGTAAACAGTCCTGGCGTACTGGACCAAAGATTTCATGGCTTCAGAGTTCAAAAGTTCCGCGGGTGTGGGAGTGCCGCCGCCGCTGGGAAGGATTTCAAGGCGATCCAGCATTTTGGCAGTCAATAAATGGTCCCACTGGGAAGTTTCACCCACCAGGATGTCAGCCATGGTCTGGCGCGCCTCTTCAAGCGTCGCAGTGCCCATCAGGACATCACTTAGTCCCGGCATGCGTCTTAAACCAAAAATGCGGTGAACCATGGGACGGCGCAAGTCGGCATCGATCAGCAGGGTCTTTTTACCGCCCTGCGCGAGCACAATGGAAAGGTTGGAAGCCGTCAGAGTTTTACCTTCCTGCGGACCGGTGCTGGTCACAAGAAGGACTTTCCCCTGCTCGGTCTTTTCCCCCATGATAAATTCGATGAAAGTACGCAGGATGCGATAGGACTCGGAAAGAGTTGAAAAGGAGTCCTGGTTGATGATCAGGAACGAACCGTCCGCGGGCGTATCTCTCCTGCGGATAAAGAAATCCATTACCGTTTTATCAAATCTCCACCAGGCCTTTTCCTCCTGCTTGGGGTTAAAGTAAGGGACCACGCCGATAACGGGTAGGCGCACAGTGTGTTCAACGTCTTCAATGGTTCCGATGGAAGTGTCCAGGTTTT
>CAZKMJ010000014.1:4035-21504 GCA_964553835.1 uncultured bacterium | reverse complement strand
GCATCAGGTTCGGCTTCTCGCGCTTGACGATCTCAATAGCTTGTTCGCCGCTCGCCGCTTCCAGAATCACGAACCCTTTTTCTTTTAAAAAAGTGGCAAGGAAAGAACGGATAGTGGCTTCATCATCGACTAGCAGGATTTTTTCCGGTCTGCGCGCGGGGACCTTCAGGTTCTTGAAAATTTTTTCTACTTTATTTAATAGTTCGGTAGGTGATCCACCCTTCGCAACCACGTCAGTTGCGCCGGCGCCAAAAACTTTTTTTTCAATGTCCGGGTCCAGGAAACCGGAAAAAATAATAACGGGAACTTTCGGATACTTGCTTTTGATTTTGGGGAGAATAGACAATCCACTTTCATGGGGAAGATTTAAATCCAGGAGCACCAGGTCAGGCTGCTCTTTTTCAACAAGCTCAAGGCCTGATTTTCCGTCCCCGGCAGTTACAACCTGATTCTGAGGCATGAACAGGTCTCTGCAAAATGTCTGAATCGTTATTTCGTCGTCGATTACGAGGATTTTACCCATACACGGATTAACGGCTTATTTGAAATGGACTTGATAACCTGATAGTATTCCGCATGCCTACCGAAGGTCTAGCCCAAATTGAAAACGATTCAGCACGGTTATATGGCTTTGTACTGGCTATTGTAGGCGACCCGGAGGCATCTGAGAAGCTCATTCTAAGGGCTCTGGGAGTGCGTTCACTGACGCATCCAGGGTTTACCCTGAATAGGGTCATTAAAAGCTTGGTGCCTGATTTAATGGCCAGCGGCGGCCCCCATCCGGGACGTGAAGCCTTGTTTCAGGACCTGCGCTTTGACCCGCGCCTGACCCTGGTTCTCCAGATCCTGGCCGGTATCGGCGCCGCGGAAAAAATTTTCATACTATTGCGCGACCAGCTGGAGTGGTCCATGGAAGAGATCGCGGACTGTTTTGACCTTAAGTTGGGGGAGGCTGAAAACTGCCTGCGGTTGGCGCGCTTGCATTTTAGGCGCCAGAAAGAAACGCTTCTGGCGAGACGGAAAAGACTTTAACATGACTATTTGTGACGAAATCAGCCGGAAAATAGAAGGCTACCTGGAAGATACGATAGATGAGACAACCCGCAGCACCATACGGGTTCATCTCGTGAATTGCGATACCTGCCGTGAAATTTCAAAATCCAGCCAGTCGTTCGCGGTGGATTTAAAGAAGCTGAATGCCATAACGCCGCCGCCATCCATCGCCGAAAATTTCAAACGCTCCAAAAACAAGCTGAATAATGGCCGGAAGCTTGAGCCGGTTTTGCGCATGGCTGTCCCTTCGACTGTTGTGCTGGCCGCGCTCGTCATTCTGATCGTGGTGCTCGCGCCAAAATTTGGCGCGTGGGCAAAAGAGGCTTTGATGCAGCCACAAATGCTGGAAAATGTGGAGCCTGAAGCGCTCAAACAACTCAAGGAAATCGCCTACCGCCTGGGGATTGAAAATCCGGGGCAGGACACCGGGCAGAAGGAAGTTGTCGCGAGCGGCGTCAGCATCAAACCATTGCATCTTCATCTGCTTTTTGATTCTGAAGAATTCAAAACGGCTTTTGTACGGGAATTTTCAGGCTTGCAGCCGGACGTAAGCTTCCGGTCGGCTGATTTCTGGGTGGTTTCACTTGACCATGACAAGCTGGCCGCGTTGCTGGACCTCATTAAATACCGCAAAATCCGTTCGGATGGCAAGCTGATTGCTGACAGCAGCCTTTTTCCCGATTTTCAAGGGACTATCCGGGTCTCGCTCTATCTGAAACTGGCTTCCGACATAAGCTCGCTGGCATTGTTTCAGCACTGGGATTTTGTCTTCAATTTATCCAACCGGTTCCTGCTGCTGGACAAAATCCAGGAACTCGGCATCAAGACCATCTACCAGTCATCCGAAGTCTGGGTCATGGAAATTCCGGGTTCAAAACTGAAGAAAGTTATGGAAATATGCAGGACATTCCCGGGGTTACACGCGGATTTTGGAAAGAAGTCCGTGCTTCCGGACACGGACGAAATGACGGTGCAGGCCGCTATCTATCTGAACTAAAATTAACTACCAGTACTTGCGCTGATGCGCAAGTACAAGCAAGTCACGGTCAAAGAAGCCGTGTACTTGCTAGAACATTGAGAATTTGACGTATTTTCTCGGATGTTCCTTGAAGTCTTTGATCAGTTCGTTGAGCTCTTGCGTGATCTTGTTCAGGTTCTCGTAAAATTCCCTGTCGTAAATAAGCTGCCCCGCTGTTCCTTCCTTCTGATTAATGGCCGCCAGCATTTTGGTAGTTTCCAGCAGCGCGTCATTGGCCTGGGACATGGTTTTGTCAAAATCTGAGGTCGCGGCACCGATCAAGGGCTCATTGTCGCTCAGAGCAGGGGATTCTTCGGTCCCCATGGAAATTTCAAGATAGCGGTCGCCCAGCATTCCCTGGGTCTTGACCGTGGGTTTTGAGTCCTGCTTGATCTTCTCGCGCATGTCATTGCGCACATTCATGGTGACCACGATCTTGGGCAGGCCATTGCTTTCAGAAAATGCGATGCTTGTGACTTTTCCTATGCTCATCCCGCCCATGGTCACAGCGGAACCTTTCTTGAGCCCTCCGACATCGGACAGCCGGGCAGTTATAGTGCTGACTTTGGCAAAAAGCAGGCCTTTGTCGCCGCCCGCGAAGGTGATACCCAGGATCAAAAGGCAGAGGCCTGTGAATGCCATGAGGCCGACGCGAAAATCGGTTGCGGACTGTTCCTGACCGTATGCCATTTAAAGTCTCCTTTACTAGTTAGTACACGGTTTTCTTAACCGTGACTTCTATAGCTGTGCATCGGCACAGCTAGTTACTGTGTTGTGCAGGATTAAGAAATGAAAGAATGCGGTGATCGGTGCTTTTTTTAAGCTGGTCGGGCGTGCCTTCAAAAATAAAGCGGCCTTGATGCAGCATGACGATTGAATCGGCCATTTTGCACGCGCTTTCCACATCGTGGGTCACAATGATGACAGTGCGTTTCTTGCCGTTTTTCAGCTTCATGATCAGCTGTTCGGTATTGTGATGATTGACCGGGTCCAGGCCGACCGTGGGCTCGTCAAAAAGAATAATGTCCGGATCCGGAGCAAGGGCGCGGGCAATGGCCACACGCTTGCGCATGCCGCCGGAAAGCTGAGAAGGCTTCAGTTTTCTGGCGCCTTCCATGCCCACAAAGCGCAGGACCTCCAAAATACGCTCTTCAATATCATTCTTGGGCATCAAATTGAATTCGCGAAGGCGGTAACTGACATTTTCACCGACCGTCATGGTGTCGAACAACGCGCCGTTCTGAAAAACCATGGCCATGTGCATGCGCAGCTTCAGGATTTCTTTTTCGGGCAGAGCGGAGATTTCACGGTCATGCACCACAACTTTGCCGGCCTGGGGGCGGAGAAGTCCCAGAATGGATTTCAGGATAGTGCTTTTCCCGACGCCGCTGGGTCCAAGAATAATTTTAGTCTCACCGTGGCGGGCGGAAAAGCTGGCTTCCTCAATAATTCTGGCCCCGCCATAACTCAGAGTGACTTTTTCAAGTCTGATTGAATCAGTCATTTACCACCAGGTGATGATGAAAATTTTTGTCAAAAGGAAATCAAGCATCAGGATTGAAATGCAGGAAATAACAACGGCCCTTGTTGTCGCTTCGCCCACACCCGCGGCGTCATTGCGTGTCTGAAGGCCCGCGTGGCAGGAGACCGCGGCAATGACAAAACCGAAACCGAGCGCCTTGATCACGCCGCCCCAAACGAAAGCGGGCGTTAAAACTTCCATGACTGAGTCCCAATAAAAAGACGAAGAAACCTGCACAACGCGGGTCGCGATGACCCAGCCGCCGACAAAGGCGATGGCATCACAGATAAGGGTCAGGATTGGAACCGCGATGGTGCACGCGACCAGCCTGGGTTCCACAAGCTTCTTGATGGGATTGCTTCCTTCGGCCCTCAGTGCGTCAATTTGTTCATTGATGCACATCGAGGCCAGCTCCGCGGCAATGGCGGAGCCTGCGCGTGCCGCGACCATAACTGCCGTCAGCACCGGGCCGAGCTCACGGATGACCGTGGTGCCGATAGGCCTTCCAATATAAGAAACAGCACCGATGTTGCGCAGCTCCACAATGCTTTGCATGCCCAGCACCAGTCCCATGAAAAGGCCGGTCAGGGTCACGATGGGCAGGGAACCTACGCCAATCTCATCGATTTGCTTGCGGGTGATGGAGCGTTTATAGGGTGGTGAAACGGCCGCGAAAAGGGCTGTGAGAGTAAAACGGGTGACCCCGCCAAGGTCGGAGAAAAAACGGCCCACGAAATCAAACATGCTCCAGCCGTATAATCTCGTCCGCTTCATTAAACTTTGACCGGTTCTGTGTAAAGGGCCAGGTTTTTGACCTTGTTGGTTTTAAAACGGTAGGCGCGTTCCAGCACATAAGCCAACTTTTCAGCCGGAATGTCGTAGAAAAGTTTTCCCTTGTCGGCCAGTGAGATGGCGCCCGTTTCTTCAGAAATGATAATGCAGAGAGCGTCGGTAATTTCACTGAAGCCGATGGCCGCGCGGTGGCGTGTGCCCAGTTCTTTTGAAAGATTTGGATTTTTGGAAAGGGGAACAATCACTCCCGCGCAAAGAATACGGTCTTTCTGGACCAGCATGGCGCCGTCATGCAGCGCGCCGGGCGGAGTGAAAATAGAAACGATCAGTTCTCGTGAAATGCGCGCGTCAACAAGGATGCCCTTTGCAGTCCAATGCGTCAGTGACTTTTTTCTTTCCAGAAGAATAAGCGCGCCCATGCGTGCTTCCGAGATCATGGCGCAGGCTTTGGAGATTTCATAAAGAGGTCCACGGCCGCGGCGAAGTTCCTGGATGACTGAGGGTGTAGACCCGCGGCGGAGGAGGCTGGCCACAAGGCCGCCGTAAAAATAGATAAAACCGATCATGATCAGTCCAATGTTAAACAGGAAAAGCGGGTGGGACTCGGTCTTGACGAAAAGTGAAAGAAGCAGGGAACTGTAAAGGACCAGAAAAAGAAATGACGTGAATTTTTTTTCAGGACGTTCTTCCCGGATGATGCTGGCAAGCAGGTAAGCAGTAAGGGCAGCCGCGATTCCCATGATGGCTATAAGGATTTGCTTTGGAATGTCCGATATCATGGGTAGTTTATCGGCGTTTTTGCGTTTTTCCCTATAGGGGAAAAGGAGAAAATCGATGCGGGTGTTTCCCATTATCCTGCTATGCATTTCCAATATTTTCATGACCTTTGCCTGGTACGGCCACCTGCGCTATAAACAAAGCGCGCTTTGGCTGGCAATCCTGATCAGCTGGGGGATCGCATTCCTGGAATACTGCTTTCAGGTGCCGGCCAACCGCATCGGGAACCAGTATTTTTCAACGGTCCAGCTCAAGACCATCCAGGAGGTCATTACACTGGTTGTTTTCGCCGTTTTTTCGGTTCTTTATCTGAAAGAAGGCCTCCGCTGGAACCATTTTGTGGCCTTCGCGTTCCTGGTGGGCGCGGTTTTCTTCATGTTTACCGGAAAAACTAGTGCTTGATTTCCTTCTCTATGCAGTATAATGTTCTCTCCTCCTCATGACTGCCAAGAAAATCGGCAAGGCCGTATTGGATCCGGAAAAGGAAATGTGGAAGGTCGGGGTGAGCCCCGAACGCTTCATGATCAACCGCAGGCTGGTCGACACAAAACCCGACGTTAAAGCTGCGAGACATGTGTACTCCAAGGCTTCCAGCAGGCACACGCCTGCCCGGCGAAAGACTGAAAAGCGCAAGGAATACATGACGGAAGTCAACGCTTTGCGCCGTGATTATGAAGAAGCCATCGTCACCGCTTTTGAGGACATAAGGAAAGAAAGTTTTACTTACCCCATCCCGCTGCGCCTGGCCAGGGACTACGATCATAAAGGGGACTGGCGCTATTGCATGTACGAAGGAATTATTTACCTGTTTGACCGTCCGGACCAGTCCGATGAGGAAATGCTCCGGCAAATCAAAGACCTAGAACCGAAAGCAAAAGGAGAAATAAATGAGTCAGCGTGAGTCAGAAGAAGAAATGGAAGATGAAAACGAAGATTTTGCCGGCGGCGGCAGTGGTAATATGAGCCAGGTCCAGGCGCAGTTGAAGCGCATTCAGGACCAGCTGGGCTACCTTGAAAGAAAGATCGACCAGATCCTGGCCGGTCAGGGTGGCGGCGGCGGACCTCGTCCGTTCCGCAAAGAATTTGGCGGGCGCCCGGGCGGCGGTGGTTTCCGTCCCAAGGGTGACAGGCCGTTTTTTAAAGACCGTGGTCCTCGTGGACCCCGCGGTGACCGTGGTGATCGCGGCGGACGTGATTTTGGCGGCGGCGGCGATGACAATCGCGGTAATCGTGAGCATTTTGGCGGCGGCCGTGAAGGCGGCGCTCCGCGTCAGTGGAAGCGCGAAGGCGGTCGTGGCGGTGGCGGAAGACGCCATTAACACAAAATACCGGCCCCTGCTTTTTGGGGCCGCTGTTCTTCTTTTATTTTTCTACACCGCGGGCTCCCGGCCTCTCTGGTCTACGGACGAGGGACGATACGCCGAGATCGCCCGCGAGATGTGGAAAACTAAAAACTTTGTTATTCCGCAGTACTTTTCAGTGGATTGGCTCGAAAAGCCAGTCCTTTCTTTTTTTCTCACCGCGGTTTCCTACGGAATTTTTGGAGTCAACGAATTTGCCGCGCGTTTCGTTCCCGCTCTAAGCGCTGTTCTGGGAATTCTTCTTACCTTCCTTTTTGTCCGCAGGCTTTTTGACCGAAAGACCGCTGAACTCTCCGCGGTCATTCTGACCACAACTGTGGGCTATGTGCTGGTCGGCCGCTTTGCCGTGATTGACATGCTCATGACGTTATGGCTTTCCTGCGCTCTTTTCTGCCTCATGACCGGATATTTCAACAATAAACGAAGTTTTTATCTGGCTTCATATATTTTTATGGGGCTTGGCTTCTTAACCAAAGGTTTGATCGGAATTATTCTTCCGCTGCTGATCATGGGTGTTTTTCTGCTGTCCCGCCGCAACCTGAAAGAAATTTTCAAACTGCAATTACTGCCCGGCGCTTTGATACTTGCCGCCATTATTCTGCCATGGTGGCTGGCGGCCATGGCGCAGAAGCCGGAATTTTTCAAAGTTTTCATTCTGGAGCATCACTTCGGCCGTTTCACCACGCAAACCTTCGGCCGCTCCAAACCTTTCTGGTTTTTCCTGCCGGTCCTGATCGGCGCTTGCTTTCCGTGGTCTCTTTTCCTGCCCGCCGCCATCCGGAATATTTTCAAGTCCGGAGGGGAGCATAAAGACAAATTGTTTTTCCTTTTGTGCTGGCTCGCGGTCATTTTTATTTTCTTCAGCATCCCCAAATCCAAGCTGCCTTACTATCTGCTTCCCGTGAGTGTCCCGGTCGCCATTATTTGCGCCTCTTATGCCCACAAGTGGGCCATGCAAATCGCCGCTGGGGTGTTTGTGCTGCTTATGGTCACGGCCCAGGTCATGGTCCTGGTTTCGCCATCGCAAAGCGTGCTGGAAGAGGCCAAGGTCATTATGAAGGAGAGGAACGCGGAAAATAAAATCGCCATGTTTGCCTCGCCGGATGACTATTCCGACCTTTCTTTCTACCTGCAGGAGTACCCTATTATTGTGGGTACCGACAGGGGAACTCTGGAGCAGGAGAGCCGTAAAAAGCCCGAATACGCGTCCGGGTTCATGAAGCTCCAGGACTTCATCGAGGCCTTCAATGCCCGGCAGGAGCAATACCTGCTTCTGGTGGGTGAGAAGCGGTTTAAAGAGCTCCAGGCCAAAGGGCTGGCGAATTACCGGGTCCTGAGCCCAGGGCACCGCAAGGTTGTACTGAGCAACTGCTAAACAATTGCATCTTCTGATATAATCCCCGCTTATGACTCAGCTGCTTAAACTTAAAAGTCCCGCGGATTTCATCGGTAAACAAGGGCCCGGCGTGATTTCTTTCGGTTCCGGCCAGCCTGACCTGCCTCCGCCTGACGAAATGTTTGCCAATGTGAACATTCGCAAAGACCTCCGCTATGGTCTGATTCAAGGGGAGCTCAACCTGCGCGAAGCTTTGGCCAAAGAATATCCCGGCTCTACGGCTGAAAATTTTGTCATCACCAATGGCGCTTCCGAAGCGCTGGATTTAATTTTCCGCGCCTGGGGCAAAGGCCAGAAAGTACTCCTGCCCCGGCCCTACTATTATTCCTATCCTCCCATTATTGAAATGGCGGGCATGGAACCTGTTTACACCGACCTGGTGAAAGGCCGCATCGACATTGAAGATTTCAAAAAGAAAATAAAAGGCTGCAAGGCGGTACTGATCAATTCGCCTTCCAACCCGACCGGCCGCGTGGAAGCCATTGAAACCCTGAAGGAAATTGAAAAAATCACCCAGGAGCTGGGTGTTTACGTGGTTTCCGACGAAGTCTACAAGGATCTGATTTACGAGCGCGAGAATTATCACATCAAGGGCAATCACGTCATCACCGTGAACTCTTTTTCCAAAACCTACTGCATGTGCGGCGTGCGTGTGGGCTACCTTTGGAGCGCGGACAAAAAAGTGGTGGAAGATATTTGCGAAATGAAAACCCACACCAGCATGAACACCAACCTGGTGGGGCAGGACCTCGCGCTTGCTGCCATGAAAGCGCCCAAGGAATATGCCCGCAAACAGCTCGAAATCTGGCGCGAACGCCGCGATTTCATCTACAAAGGACTGACTGACCTCGGCTTTGATCTGTGGAAGCCTGAAGGCGCGTTCTATGTCCTTCCCAAATGCAAGAATGCCCGCGAATTCCTGACGACCCTTTATCAGGACTACAAAGTCATTACCTACCTCGGCGAGTGGTTCGGCGCGCCCGACCGCATCCGCCTTTCCTATGCTCTCGACATCAAGCAAATCGAAGAAGGTCTTTCCCGCATCAAACAAGCCATGCAAAAAGTGAAGGTCATTTAGTGGACAATTTTTGGGTTGGTCTGGGAAGTGGGGTGATCAGCTCGATTTTAGCTGCGGGTCTTGTCTATTTATTCAAAGCTCAGGTTTCAGGTTTGATAAATTTCATTTTTTTAAAAGTATTTCCATCTGTCAAGGGGAAATGGACGCTGGATTTGGTTCAATGCACTGGTAAAGAGCATATGAGAGATATCCTTACATTGTCCCAATTTGCTAATCGCGTTACGGGTGTTTGTCAGACCTACGATGGTGACAAGTTGGTCTGCGAAGACAAAATTACAGGTAAAGTAACTCCGAGTCGCGCTTTTATTTTCACTTTTGAAACGGTTACTCAGGGGCACCATAATTACGGATCTGCCCTAGTAAAAATTAACGCTGATTCAACTGCCCTTCAGGGTCATATGACGACCCTTTGTTTTAAATGTCAGGACACAACTTCAAAGGCTATATTGGCAAAGAAAATCTAAGAAGTAAGGTTGAAAAATCAATGGGGCGATTGACGGTAAAGGCTGAGAAGGATGTGATTGTGGTGCGGGTGGAGGGGGAGCCCAGCGAAACTCTTCTGCGTGAATGCCATGACAAAGTCCTGAATCTTGTGCAGCATTCAAATCTGCGGAAAATTCTTTATAATAAATCGGGGACGGTTCTAAAGGGGACAGGTTGAATAGATTCCTTTCTAAAAAGGAGAATCGAATGAGTAATCGGGGACGGTTCTAAAGGGGACAGGTTGACTGGATTCCTTTCTAAAAAGGAGAATCGAATGAAAAAGACATTGGTTTTTTTGATGCTCGGTTTGTTTGTTGTTATTGCTGCAGTGCCGGCTTTTGCTCATGAAGGAAAAGATAAGAAAAAGCATACGCCCAAAGTGAAGCATGCGATTCATGAGTTGGATGAAGCGGAAGCGATTTTGGCGAAAGTTCCGGCGGACGCGGATGGTCATATTGCGAACGCGAAACAGTCCATCTCCCAGGCCAAGACCGAATTGACCGCTGTTAAATCCTGACTGCTGCCATGGAATCCACCCTCGCCAATATTCGTGAAACCGAAGCGCTGAAACTCGAGCAGGAGAAAACCCTGCTGTCATCGCGCCGCGGCTATGGGCTGCTCGCCAAATTTCTCTTCTGGTTCATGGATTTTTTCTACGGAAAAGAACGCACACTTTCCAAGTTCAAGGTGCTGGAAGTCATCGCCCGGGTGCCTTACCAGGCTTGGGAAAGTGTGGCTTATGTGGCAACGACCCACACTTATCCCATGCCGAAATTCGCGCGGCGTATTTTTGAATTCGTGAAAGAATCGCGTGAACAGCAGGACAACGAGCAGTGGCATTTGTTTATCCTGGAAGAAATGATCCAGCGCAAGGGGATTAAGGAAAATTTCTTCATGTTTATTGTCCTGCCGCAGATCATGGCTTTTATGTATTACCACATCAGCTGGCTGCTTTACGTGATCAAGCCTTACTGGAGCTACGCGCTGAACGCGGATTTTGAAGACCATGCCGAGCATGAATACATGTATTTCGTGCAGGAAAACCCCGCGTTTGAGCAGGAGCCTTTTGAAAGCGAATTCCGGCAGGATTACGGGGACCTCGCCACTCTGGCCGACCTCTTCCGCCGCATTGGCGTGGACGAGCGCATGCATAAGGACTCCAGCATTGACCGTATGCAGAACCCCCGTTTTCAATGACCCGGGAAGCAGGCTCCAAAGACCCGTTGCATGGCGTCACGCTGGAGATGATTCTGGACCGTCTTGTTGAGCATTACGGATGGGAAGAGCTGGGGCGTTTGATCCGGATTAATCCATTTATTAATATGCCCAGCAAGACTTCAAGCCTCAGGTTTCTGCGCCGTAATGACTGGGCGCGCAAGCAGGTTGAGGACCTTTACCGCTGCGTTCCGCCGAAAAGTTAAGAGATGGACGGCCTGACTCTTTTTGGACTTTTCGCGGTCACTGCGATGCTGGTGACTTACGCGCTTGAAAAGAAAAGTCCCTGGTTTATTCTCGCGTTTGCGGGTTCTTGCGCGCTTGGTTCGGTGTATGGATTTTTGCAGGGGGCCTGGCCATTTGGAGTGGTTGAGGCTATCTGGTCTCTGGTCGCTGTGAATCGCTGGAGAAAGGTTAAATAAAGGAGAGTTATGAAAAAGATTATTTTTGGCGCCATGTTTGTAATGTTACTGAGCGGAGCTGCTTTTGCTGAAGAAGCCGCGCAGACGCAGTCGCTGGACGCGTTGAAGCAGAAGGCCATGGCCGCCAAGCAGTCCTTTGGCACGCAAGCAGGGCAGAAGGCAGCGGAGTTCAAGCAGACCGGGCAGAATGCCTACAATAATATCAACGAGCAGGCGCAGAAGTCTGCCGCGGAAGTGAAGAAGACTTCTCAGGATTCAGCGAAACTTCTTGAAGATCAGTTCCACAAAACATTCGCCGACATTCAGGCTGCCTGGAATAAGATGTTCGCGGACTGGAACAAACAGTTTGAGGATTTCAAAGCGCAGCTGATCAGCGGGCAGAAAAAGGCGGCATGACCGCAGCGGTCAAGGTTTTCAAGTCTGATACGGACGATTACCATTACGCGTTTCAGTGTTTTCTTGACCACACGGACCAGAAGCTTAAGGCCAAGGAATGGATGGATTCCTTTGTTGGCAGGCTGCCGAAGCGCCGGCTGTTTGTGGACGCGGGCGCAGGCAATGGCAAGGTCACGGCCTGGTACACACCGCAATTCAAAGACACCATCGCGCTCGAACCCAACTCTTCACTGTTTGATGTCCTTTGCGAAGCCTGCCCCGATGCAGAAGTGCACCCTGACACCATTCTGGGCTCCAGGCTGAAAACTTCCGCGGATTTTGTGCTGGCCTCTCATGTTTTTTATTACATCCCCAAAGAAGAGTGGATGGCCAATATTGAGCGGCTGACTTCATGGCTTTCGCCGGAAGGCGCGCTTTTGATCATGATCCAGAACGCGGGCACGGACTGCATGGGCATGCTGAAGCATTTCCACAAAAAGAGTTTTGACCTTAATGAACTCGCCAAAGACTTTCAGGCAAAGCACGGCGCAAGCCATGATGTGAAGTTGGAAACCGTGGAGTCGCATATTGAAACTTCTGATTTCAAATCCGCTTACACCATCGCGGAATTCATGATGAACCTTTTGCCCATGCCGCAGCCTCCAGGGCGCGCTGAGCTTGAGGCGTATATTGAGAAAAATTTCTCCGTTGGCGGGGGAAAGTACAAGTTTTCCTGCCATCAGGATTTCCTTCAAATCCGAAAAAAATAAAGTGCGGCGTCTAACGTCTATCGCGCTGATTTTAATTCCAGCCTATTTTATTATTTGTTACCTGGTCCTGCCGCGTTTCTGGGTACATTATGAGCACAGGCCGGAGCTGGAAGCGCTTTCAAAAACCAGCTTCACGCATGAAGGCCGCCCCGGTGACCCTTTAAACATAGCCCTGCTTGGCACTGAAGAGGAACTGACCAAGGCTCTTGAGCTGGCGGGATGGAAAAAGGCCGACGCTCTGGGAATTTCCTCTGATCTGCGTATTACCAAGGACGTGCTCCTGCACAGGCCTTACCCTCAGGCGCCGGTCAGCCGTCTTTATCTTTTCAGCCGGCCACAGGACCTGGCTTTTGAAAAAGAGGTCGGAAGCACTCCCGCGCACCGTCATCATGTGCGGTTCTGGAAGACAGAGATTGTGGAGAATGGCCCCCGTGTTTTATGGGTGGGTTCCGCCACTTATGACCGGAGCGTGGGATTCAGCAAGTATACGGGACAGATTACGCATCATATTGCCGCGGATGTCGACACAGAACGCAACGCTCTTATCCAGGACATCGTTTCCGCGAAACAGCTGACCAAAATTTATCAGGTTTCCGGTGTGGGGCCGCTGCTGCAAGGCAGGAATGGAGGCGGCGACCGGTATTTCACAGACGGGGAAATTACAGTAGGAATCATTCCTCATGGAAATAAGCCTGCCGCGGAAGCGGTAAAACTATCAAGCCCTCCACTTGTAGAGGCGAAAAATAATTTATGGGCTTTTCTTCGCGGATTGATTCAATCGCTGAATAGTCATAAAATGAACTGATCCGGCAGGGAAGCGTGGACTGTGCTACTATTGGTGTAGCAGTTCCGCTTCCCGAAAGGATCCAATGAGAAAATTTATGGCTGTGATGGGGCTGGTTTTTCTGGCCTGCAATGGTATTGTATTCGCCGCGACCGATAATGCCTGGTATTCTGAAAAGCAAAAAGCTCCGACCCGGGACAAGCCTTACGAGGATGAGACGCCTGGGTTGTCCGCCGCCAGCGGTACGGACGAAGATGAGGCTGAAGTATTGAATAAGGCTGAAATTCCTGCGTCATAAGCACTGCTTGTAACCATAAAAGGATTTACCATGAAATACGCGCTTCTGGGCCTCGCCTTGCTTATTTTCCCTTCCTCGCTGTTTGCTCTTGAAAGCACTTCGGCCGACCGCAAAAACCTGGAGCTCACGGTTTATAACGATAATTTCGCGCTGGTCAAAGAAGTTCGGCAGGTCAGCCTGCAGGCCGGAGCGCAGGCCATTCAGTATTCCGATGTTTCCCGTTACATTACGCCTGAAACCATCCAGGTCCGTTCCCTGAACGCTCCTTCCGAGCTGAATATCCTGGAGCAGAACTACCAGGGCCAGACTTTGAATTCGCAGGCGCTTCTTGACCGATATGTGGGCAAAAAAATCAAGCTGCTGAACTGGAATGAATTTCAGGACCGCAAGGACGTGGTGGACGCTACGCTGCTTTCCAATGACGGCGAAACGGTTTATCAGATTGGCGGCAGTGTTTATATTGGCTATCCTGGCTCAAAAATTCTTCCGGAGCTTCCGGGTGACATGCTGGCAAAACCTGCTTTCATCTGGAAGGTGGAGAATAAAACTGCAAAGCCGCATGAGCTCGAAGTGGTTTATCTGACCTCCAACCTGAGCTGGAAGGCGGATTATGTGCTCAATTTGCCTGAGGCTGGAAACCAGGGGGAGTTGGGCGCCTGGGTTTCGCTGACCAATAACAGCGGCACGGCATTTAAAAATGCGGGTCTGCGCTTGATGGCGGGGCAGGTCAACCGCCAGCGCCCGGAAATTTACGCGCCTAAAGCCATGATGATGAGGGCCGCGTCAGCGGACATGGCGGGCGGGTCGTCTTTTCAGGAGCAGGGCGTTTTTGAATACCACGCGTATGATTTGAACCGCCGGGCCGACCTTGAGAACGCGGAAACCAAACAGCTGCAGCTTTTTCAGCCGCGCCCGATTAAATTCAACAAGGAATACCGGGTTGAAAGTTCGCCTTATTACTATTCTTCTTTTCAAACCCAGGAAAAACACAAACTTCCTGTGCAGGTATTTATAAAATTTAAAAATGACAAGGTCAGCGGTGCGGGTCTGCCGCTGCCTCAGGGAACTGTGCGTTTTTACACGCGCGACGCCAAGGGGCGCACCGGCTATCTGGGTGAGGACAGTATCAGGCATACGCCGGAGGGCGAAGAAGTCAGCCTGAAAGCCGGAGAAGCCTTTGACCTAACCGCGGAAAGAAAGCAGACGGATTTCAAGCAGGTGACCTCCAATACATCCGAATCGGAATGGGAAATAAAATTTACCAACCGCAAGCAGGAAGACGTGGTCATTCAGCTCTTTGAAAATCTGCAGGGAAGCTGGGAAGTGACCGCGAAAAGTGAAAATTTTGAAAAAATCAGCGCGTCTTCGATCAAGTTTAATGTGAAGGTGCCGAAAAATACGGAGGTCACGATTAAGTACAGAATCAAAACAGGTTTCTAAGCAAGGTTTGTTTTTAATTGAAAAAGTATCTGGTTTTATTATTTTTGTTTTCCGCAGTCTGCACTTCGATTTACGCTGACAACCCCTTCAAGCTCGAAGTCTCGGAAGATTTCCAACCCGATTTCAAAAGTCCCAAACGCTATTCCCGTGAGGAAATGGAGAAAATGGCCTGGGAAGTCTTGACTAAACTCCAGGATCGGATGGGTGTTTTTTTTAATCGCCGGGATCCTCAGCATGTCTGGGCCCTGGCGGACTTTTTCGGTCTGACTTCACGCAGCGACCTGGATATTGCCTCGACGCCTATGGAAGAACCTGACGTGCGTTATTTCACGGAGGTGGATACTTACGGCGCAAAAGAGTATTACCCGCAGGACGCGGTGGACCTTGCCATCCGGTTTTACTGGGAGTCACTGGCCCGCATGGCGGCGGCTCACATGAAAGCGGAAGCTATACGGCGGGGGCGTTTTGAATCTTCCCTGAAATCACGCGGGAATTTAAGCGAGTTGGCAACGTCCGCGATGTTTGATAAAACGCCCGGCATGAGCCTCAAATACGCAAAGTCTCTGGGCAAGGAACGCTACGATATAAGCCGCCTGGTGCAGGAGCTCAGAGTTAAAGGCGCGCCCACGCGTTACTGATTGGCCGGGACCAGGGTACCATGGTCTCCGACATTTCCTTCCTGTTTGGACACGACGACGTCCAGGAAAAAGGTCTGCGACTTTCCATCGATTAACAAAGTCACCTTGAAGCGGGTATAGCCGTCCGCCGGCTTGCTGTGGTACCCGATCGCTGTTAAAACGCCCGTACGTCCATCGTCGAAGATGAACGTGACCTTTTCCATCTTATCCAGCTGCGTGAACCAGATGGCCGGCTTGTTGCCGCCAAACTCCATCTGTACTGTGTTTCCGCTGGATGTAAGCGTGAAGTTTGAGTATTCCGTTTTGCCGACCTGGATTTTGACTGGGATCAGGATAGTGCCGGGCCGGGGTGCGGGCGGCTTGGCATCATTTTTAGGCATGATCTTGTCGAGTTTTTCCTGGATTTTTTTCTGCTCTTCCATGGCTTTTTTAATTCCTTCGTCATACTCGTCTGCCTTAGCGGGATAGTTATTCTTTTGTTGTTTCAGCTGGTCAATGATGCCCTGAAGCTCGCCTTTACGTTTTTCCAGTTCGTCGATGCGTTTCCGGCGGTCCTTCTTGATTTCCTCCATCTCGATTTCGATCCGTTTTTTCTCCCTGCCGATTTCCTCAAGTCGTTCTTTGATTCTCTGTTTGCCTTGTATTCGTTCAGGCGGAAGGGGATTTTGCGGGTCTTCCGGGTCTTTTTCATAATCTTTCATTCTCACTTCATATTCATTTTTTTCAATTTCGAGCCGGCGCCTGAGGTCCTCCCTGTCCTGGATTTCTTTCTGGAAGTCGCGGTCATCGGGCGGTCTTTGTTCGGGATCGCCGGGTTTCGGATTTTGCGGGTTTGGATTCTCAGGGTTTTGCTGGGCCCCAAGCAAGATAACTTCATTATTTATTCCGCCGCGAAGCGTCAAGTCATCATTGTTTGCCGTCACATTGTAAGACTCTGTTGTGACGGAGTAGGCATCCGTCGTGATGTTATAAGAGTCAGACGGTACCCAATAATCGCTGGCTGTTATATCGGTAGCAAGATTGTAGGAATCGCTGGTGACATTGTAAGAATCCGTCACCACATTGTCCGTTACAGTTTCCAGAGCGCCTTGCATGGAGAAATCGGCCGTATCGGCAAACGGAGTACCGGTTTCCTGGACTGTTCCCTCAGCGGGTGGCTCCTCGCGCGTTTCCTCCTGCTCTTGGCTGGTTTCTCGGGCGCTTTCTCCGGTATTGTCTGTAGAAAAAAGGGAATCGCCAAATGCCCATCCCAGTGTTTGTCCCGGAATCAGAAGGGCGCTGATCAGCAGGGGTATAAAAAAATTTTTGCGTAAACGGTCCATGAGCGGATCTCCTTTATGTCTATTTACTGATGTTACGGAAAGTGTGACGTCCGCGGATGGCGATGAAAAGATTTCTTTGTGAATTGCTAGAAAGAGTTATTTTCTAAAAAGGTAAGAAAAAAGAGAGGAATGGAACGAAATTCCGAATACAGAGCGTTCACTATAGAGCTTTAAAAAGTAGTCTGTGCCTGCCGGTAATATTTTAATCCAGCAGGCGAGGCGAGGACCCTCGGGCCGCTGTAAGGACCAGGCCTTAAAATCCAGTTCCAATAGACCGCTCTTTTGGATAACATAGGGCATGCAAATGAACTTCTCCGGTGCCCGGCATTTACTGAAGAGAAAGTACACGCTCCCGCTGGTCGCGCTTTTTATCGTTTTTTGCACTGCTCCGGTTGTTTATCAGTTTCCCGCTCTGCACATGCTTCCCGTTTTTCTGATTCTTTCGATCGTTCTTTTTCTCCTTCACGTTCAGCGGCTTCCGCGCCCGGTTTTTACCTTTGCCGCGGTTTGTGCCGCCATTTCGTTCGCTCTGGATTTTTACTGGCATTATTTTTACAGGGAAGACCATAGTGTCACTTCTCTTGCTGTCGCTTCAGCCCTCTTTGTTCCGACCATCGCGTTTTACGCGACTGCGATTGTTTCGGTTGTTTCGCGCGTTTTTTCTGAGAACCGCGTTACGAGTGACACTGTTTGGGGCGGAATTTTTGTGTATCTGCTGCTTGGAA
>CAZKMJ010000014.1:0-4025 GCA_964553835.1 uncultured bacterium | reverse complement strand
CACACCTTTATCATTTCGCGATCATTCTGGATCCCGAAGCACTTAAGCCTTCTGTTGGCGCCGGTGATCTGTTCCGGACTTTTTATTATTCGATGATCACCATTACAACCACGGGTTATGGTGACATCACGCCGGGCAACCAGACGACCATGATGCTCGCGGTTCTTGAAGCTATTACAGGGCAAATTTATATCGCTGTTTTTGTCGCCCGTCTGATCGGGCTTGAAATTACGCACAGAGTTCATAAATGATTTTTGATTACTTTAAAAATATTTCCCGGTATCCGAGCCTTCCTTATATTAAGGAAATTGAAAAATTTGTCGGTTCACGCGACTGCTCAAAAGTTCCGGACGGGGAGCATGAGATCCTGGGCCGCGAACTTTTTGTGCGTGTCGCGGATTACCAGACCGGTCCGGCGGAGCAGAAGCAGTTTGAGGCTCATCTTGTTTACGCGGATCTGCAGCTGATCGCGTCGGGAAGTGAAATTATGAAAGTTTCGCTTGAGCTCAAACCCAAAGCTGTTACTTCATATGAACGCGCGCCTGACATTCAATTTTTTGAAGACCCGGCTGAAGTTTCATCTGTGGTGGTTTCGGCGGGCCAGTTCGCGGTGTTTTATCCCGGCGAGCTGCACAAGCCGGGCTGCAACCTTCCGGCCGGGCTTGGAAGAATCAAGAAACTTGTTTTTAAAATCAAGATGACGCCATGAGCGAATTAAAGCCGGGTCTATACGAGCATTTTAAAGGAAAGCGTTACGAAGTGGTGGGTGTGGCCCGCCACAGTGAGACCATGGAGCAGCTGGTCGTCTACAAGGCACTCTATAAAGGAGAATTCCCGGAAGGTTCGCTTTGGGTGCGCCCGCTCGCTATGTTTATGGAAAAAGTGAAAGTTTGCGGGAAGGAAGTCCCGCGCTTCAAATTTATCGGCCAGGGATGTTGATATGCAATTTCTGAAGAACATTAAAGCGAGGCTCCATCAAAGCCGGGGCAATGGTGCGCGGGCGGCGGTATTTATCGCGGCGGGCGCTGTGACCGGTTTTTGCAGCGTGTTTTTTATGTGGGCGTTCGAGCATGTGCTTCGCCATCCGCTTTCCCATTTTGTGTCGGGGCCATGGCAGTGGATCGCGACCGCAGCTGTTTTTGTGCTGGCGGTCGAGCTGGTGCGGCGGGCAGCGCCTTTTGCGGACGGGGCAGGTATTCCCCAGACCATTTACGCGGCTTCGCAGATGAGTGAAGCTTCCATCAAGAAAATTTATCCGCTGGTTTCCATTCGGACCATGGTGGTCAAGATCCTGGCTTTGCTGGCAGCGGTGTGGGTTGGCGCTTCTACGGGGCGTGAAGGTCCAACCGTTCATGTGGCGGCGTGCCTGTTTCTGGGAATGATCCTTCTGGTCCGGCGCGTGACCGGTATAAAGTTTGATCTGAAGTCAGCTGTTATCGCGGGAGGAGCCGCAGGTCTTGCCGCGGCTTTTAACACACCCCTTGCCGGCGTTACTTTTGCGATCGAGGAGCTTTCAGATAATTTTTTTACAAGTATCAAAGAAACGGTGCTAATGGCGATTATCCTCGCGGGCATCGCTGCCCAGAGCCTTACTGGAGAATACAATTACTTCGGCCGCCTTACATCGCCCGCGCCCGTTGGGGCTGGCACGATTATTTTGATTGGAGTACTGGGTGGGATCCTGGGCGCGTTGTTTTCTACGGCTTTGGTTAAAGGAAAACAGTTCGTAACTTCTGTCAAAAGCGGGTTCTGGCGTTACGCGATTCCGGCTTTTGCGGCATTTATGATTCTTGGAATCAATCACTTCAGCTTCTTTGAAGTTACCGGGCCCGGCAATATAGCGGCCCAGACTTTTGTCGCAAACGGCATGGACTATCGCGCTATGAGTTTTCCCTGGTTGAAAATGGCGGCGACTCTTTTGACCTACTGGGCGGGGATAGCGGGTGGCATTTTCGCGCCGTGCCTTTCCATCGGTTCTGGAATCGGGGCTGTGGTGGGAACCTGGTCCGGGGATTCAACGACTGCGTGCGCGGTCATTGGTATGGCGGCTTTCCTTGCGGGCACTATCCAGGCGCCCATGACTGCTTTTGTCATTATCTTCGAAATGACAGGACATCATAAAATGCTGCTTCCAGTCATGCTGGCCTCCCTGATCGCAGTGATCACGGCCCGTTTGCTTGGGGCCAAGCACCTGTACCAGACACTGGCCGCACAATACAGCGCCAAGATCGAGCCAAACGCCGTATGAAGCGCTATCTCTCGGGAATTTTGCTTTTACTGCTTTTTTTACCTTCCGCGCGAGCGGAAATCCGGCAGGATGAAATCATGGAGCTTGGCCGCCAGGCCCAGCCGGGGGCCTATGAGTTCAGCCGGAAAATGAAAGCGGAATTTGTGCCGGTCCAGGATGGCCGTACGTTTTTCGTATGGTGGGCGCCGGAAGGTTTTAATCCCAAGACAAGTACCGTGTTTGTCAGCCTGCATGGACATGCGGGCTGGGCCGCGCGTGATTTTGAGGTCTGGTATCCCAAGCTCAAAGACCGCGGGTATGGTTTTCTTGCTTTGCAGTGGTGGTACGGACGGAGCGCGGAATCAAATGGTTACGCGAAGCCAATGGACATTTATAAATGGATCCGTGAAGAGCTGGAGCGCCGAGGCATTCCGCCTGGGCATGTTATTTTTCAGGGATTCAGCATGGGCTCCGCCAACAGCTACGCTGTAACTTATATTGACCGCCGGCAGAAAACGCCCATGTTCGCCGTTACGATTTCCAACGCGGGAGAAATGGAAGCCGACTTTCCGCCCAACCGGGGATTTCTTGATAAGCGTGACGGGCCACGGCCTTTTGCGGGCGCGCACTGGATTATTTATTGCGCTGAGCACGATAATGAGCGCGCAAACAGCTGCCAGAAAATGGAGTGGACGAAACAGCAGCTGGAAGAGCGCGGTGCTGTCGTCGATCAATTCATCCGTGACCCGCAAGGCGGGCATGGAGGGTTTATGCAGTCCCGGAATTATGTAACAGCTCTCGATCTTGCCGATACTTTGGTTGCCAAGAATCGCTGAAATCCCCCTTTTTTTGCCTTCAAGTTTTCCCAGGATAGCCCGATATCCCTAAACCCCGCTAGTAGCGAAAAAGGGGTGAGTGTGGCTTATCCATACAATTTATATAACTTTTGCAAAAATATTATTAAGTGTAAGTTATTGTAAATAAACGGGTTATGGAGATGATTTTTGATAAATTATTTTTCTTTGACTTCTGAAGAGGGGGAATGTACTCTTTTTGTACAGGATCGGGCAAATCTTATTTCAGTGATTTATAAAATTCAATTCTGATAGTTTTTAGAGGGAGCCGTCTCTATAGCTATGATAAATATCGTACCCGGAGAAAAAACGTCGACGAAGAAGCAGATTCTTCGTGTTGTCGCCAGCATCGTGCTGGTCACGTTTGTCTCCACCAATGTTGATACTCAGAGAGCCTACGCGAACATCGCGGTCCCACCGCCCGCAGTAAATCCTGATCCCACGAAAAAAGATCCTTCCAAAAAAGATGCCCATTTCTACAACGACCTGATGTCGATGGACGAAGACGCTCTTCAGAAGACCGAAGAAGCGGAAAAGAAAATCGCGGAAGGCGAGAAGAAGTCGCAGGAATCCACGGAGCAGGACAGCCAGAGTCTTCAGCCTCTTGGCGCCATCCTGAATCCGGACGGCACGCCCGAAGAAATTGTTGAGAACGGCGTGAAGTTCCTGGAGTACGGTATGGGGAATGAAAAAGTCCGGATCTTCGCCGAAGGGCCGCTTGCAGGCAAGACGGAATCTGTCCGTATCACCAGCGCCGAAGACCCGTCCAAAATTGTGACCATGCGCTACGTTTATGAGTCCCTGAACAATGGGACGGAAAATTTCGTGAAGATCATTACCCACACCGCCGGACAAAACTTGCTGGACACCTACGAGAAGTATGTGGTCAACGCGGATGGCGTCCTCGAAGATCCGATTGAGCGCGGCGTTTACATCGAATCTGA
>CAZKMJ010000013.1:0-21725 GCA_964553835.1 uncultured bacterium | reverse complement strand
CAGCACCACCATGCATTCCCTGCCATCCGCTATTTTTTCAATACCGCGCATAAAACCGGAATAAGGTTTCCAGAGCTCCGAAAAACTTTTTTCATCGAAACGAAATGTCGCGCCCGTCAAATACTTGCCCAGACTCGCGATAAAAAAATTTGAATGGTTAGAAACATTGTGCACAGGTTCGCTGATAATGACCTTTTTCCGGGCAGAAGAAACTATTTTTGAAATCAGCTTGCCAACTTCTGGATAAAACTGGTAAAGACTACCCATCATGAGCAAATAATCTGTCTTCGGGATGACATCCTTTGACGGATCCAGCCTGATAAACGGGATTCCCTTGCGCCGGGCACCCGCAGCGAACTGTGGATTAAAGTCTGATCCGGTGTAGTGGACATTTTTTTCTTTAAGAAATTTTGTATAAAGTAAACAATCGCCGCAGCAAAGGTCCAAGACCTCCGCTTTTTCCGGGATCCATTTAGAAACCGCTTTATATCGGTCCTCAAATCCCCGTCCGTAAAGCATGCGCATGACCAGAGAATACATTCCGGGCATGGAATAAACTGGGGCGTTCCAGGATTTCCCGCTCATACCTCTTTCTCACAAAGCGCAATAATAGAAGAGCCAAAAGGAAGAGAGGTCCATTTAAGAATAGCGGATTCAGATGAAAACAGTTTCGTGAGTATGCTGTTAATGAAACCGGGAAGCTCAAACATGTTGGTTTTTTTTAGATTTTCACGCTTGAATATACGGCTCCAAAGTATAAAAGCCAGCATTGGGGGCATGAGAAAAAAATTGAAATAGGATATTTTTTTAATTTTAAAGCCACCCGCCAAAAGCACTTCTTTCAATCCCTTTATTTTGTACCTTCTCTTATGCATGGAAATCACATCTTCTCCCGACCACAAAAATTGAAAGGCGGGAACAGTAACCAGCAGGAAGCCTCCCTTTTTACAGATTTTTCCAAGTGAGCGGGAGGCTGCAAAATCATCATCAATATGCTCAAGGACATCCAGCGCCATGACAACGTCAGCCGATTTTTCTTTTAAAGGCAACTCCGGTATTTCGCCCTGAATCATACTGACTGCTTCCCGGCTTCTAAAATACCTCAGGGCCTCTGTGCTTTTTTCGATGCCTATTTTTTTTCTGAATCCGGGGACCTGGCCGATTGTATACCCGGTCCCACACCCAACTTCCACCAGGACGTTTCCACCCGAAACAAAACGCCGGAGTTGATCAAATATAATTTTCCTGCGCCCCGCAAACCACCAGTGTGCCATTTCCTGCTCAAACATTTTTCCGTAAGCTTCGGAATCCACTATCTTTTCTTCTCCTCATTTAACCAAGCCTTCCTCAGCCGGTTTTTTTCCGGCCAGAAGGAAACCAGGCTCCAGAGATATTTCAGGGTTTCCGGCAAAAAATCCACCGTTGAAACTTTTGTGTTTCTCATGAAAAGCGTGGGGATTTCTACAATTTTCAATCCTTTGTAATAGGCTCGGGTCATGATTTCTGTGTCCCAAAACCATCCCCGGTCTTTGGTTTCTTTTAAAACAGGCAAAATTGCTTTCTTTTTAAAAAACTTGCATCCGGTTTCTGTGTCTTTAAGACCTGTCTGCAACCACAAAGAAGAAATCCGGGCATAGCCATGGCTGAGAATCATACGGGCGATAAAATAAGGATGGGTCTTCAGTTCGTAGATTCGCCGCGCTGTACAAATATCTGCGTTTGATTTCTTAATCCCGAGGATCATTGAAAAAATGTAACGTGCCGGATTGTCCAGGTCCAAGTCAATGAACCCCACGATATCCCCCTTTGCGCGGCGAATGCCATCATATACTGTCTTTCCGCGACCATGATTATGACGATGCAGGTAATATGAACTGTCGGAACGGCCAGCTGTCAATTTTTTGATCAACTCCACCGTATTGTCTCTGCTCAGGTCGTCCACGAAAATCAGTTCGTAGGAAAAAACCGTGGCATCCATGACATCTCGTATTTGCCTTACGCTGTCCTCGATATAGGAAGCGGCGTTATAACACGCAAGGATGATGCTGACTTCAGGCTTGGCGCTCATGCTTTTCCATAATTTTGATAAATTGCATTGTAGTTTTACGCGCGTCGAAAAGATTTTTGGCTCTTTGCATTCCTGCACGTCCCATGGCCCGCCGCAAGTCTGGATTTTCCGCCAGTTTCAGCAAAGCCCCGGCGAGCGCAGCGCTATCTCCGGGCGGCACCAGAATTCCGCTGATGTTATCTTCAACAGTTTCCGGAATACCGCCAATCCGGCTGGCCACCACCGGAAGCCCAGCCGCCATTGCCTGCGCGCAGGCATAAGAAAAACTTTCATACAACATGGACGGCACGACGGCAACGTCAGCGCTTTTATATAAATTTAAAAGCTCGTCTTCATTCAGATCTGGCGCAATCATGATTTTTTCTCTAATTTTTTTTTCTTCAAAAAAATCCTGGAGCCAGCGCGCCCTGGAAATTCCGTTTTCCGCAACCCTGTCATGACCCGCGAAAATAAAACGTGCTGCAGGCTGATTTTTAATTACCTCGGGGATAGCTTTGGCGAGAATTTCAATGCCCTTGCTAAGCTCGAGTCGGCCAACATACAGAACGGTGAAATTTTCTGCAGCTTTTTCCCCAGGCTCTGTTTCAGGGAAAAAAGCAAGGCCGTTCGGGATGACTGTTATCTTTTCGCGCGGTAAACCGCATTCTCTGCTGATAAGGCTTGCCATATCTTCCGAAGGCGCAGTAATGATGTCCGCTTTGCGGACACATTCCTTTTCCATGGACGAAATCAGATCCGTGTCATAAAGCATTTCTGCCTTCCTCTGATATTTTCGAAGAATAAACATGGGAGTATGACAGCGCACTGAAATACGGGCACGTTTTTTGCCCCGAAGGTACCAGAAACCCTCAGCCTCAACGTCTGCGAATTCCAAAACATCCGGCATCGAGGCTCTCTCAAGCCTACGAAGAACACGGGCAACGCGGATACTGTACATCAGGTCCCTAAAAAACCGCTGATAGCGGGCAAGAAATGGAATGCTTTTGATGAATGTATATTCGCTTGAAAAAATGCGATAAACCGTTTCTCCATGCCGATGCTCTTTTTCTGGAATAGCAAGTGATGACCGAGACGCCACGACAGTTACCTGATGGCCCATGCGCGTCAGGTTTTTCGCCAAAGAATAATTGTAGGCGGCAATACCTCCTCCACCGTGAGGAGGATACCAGCGGTTGACCAGCACAAAATGCATGATCAGCCGCGGTTCAACCCGCGGAGCCCTCCGGATTGATTTTCATTTCACAAGGAAGATTTAGGACTCCCGCCGCGGCATCATTATCGATGCGGCTGTGTTCAGGAACAGCCACAATCAGTTCTGGAAGCAGGTTCGCGCTGTCAACCTTGGACGAACCATCCCAAAGCGAGGCAAGCCAGTAATAAACTCCCGGACGTACCGGTAAAAATGGAAAGCGGCAATCCACACTGTAACTCCCGCTTTCCAGCCGAACTCCAAAAAATCCCCAGCCGCCCACGCTCTGACCATCCGCCGATTTCAGAACCAGTCTGAGGATCCCGTTGTAAACAGCTCTTTTCACTCGTAATGAAATCCTGAGATTAAAAGGCCCTTCTTCTTCTAAAATATTTGTATTTTTTCCTTCTATTGTCCAAGAAAAAAAACCGTGCTCACCTGCGGTAAGACTGCGGAATTCGGGATTGGTCAACACGGTTTGGTATGCGGCAGCTACTTCCGCTACAGGGCCTGATTTTCTGATTTTTCCATCATCAAGCCATATGGCAGAATTGCATAAACGCCTGATATGCCCCATATGATGATTAATGAAAAGAATCGTGCGCCCCTGCTGCGCCACAGAATCCATTTTTCCAAGACACTTTTTCTGAAATTCGATGTCCCCGACCGCAAGCACTTCATCCACAAGCAGAATGTCAGAGTCCAAATGCGCTGCCACCGAAAAAGCCAGGCGCGTATACATGCCGCTGGAATAATGTTTTACCGGGGTATCGATAAATTTTTCCACTCCGGCAAAGGCTACGATTTCGTCAAATTTTCTGTCGATTTCGCGCTTTCTCATTCCCATAATGGCAGCACTTAGATAAAGGTTTTCACGGCCTGTCAGCTCCGGATGGAAACCCGTCCCGATTTCCAACAGGGAGTTGACCCTGCCATAAATGTCTACCGATCCTTCAGTTGGCTGGGTAATCCGGGAAATAATTTTTAAAAGCGTGCTCTTGCCCGCGCCATTTCGGCCAATAATGCCGACCACTTCTCCCTTTTTAACTTCAAAATTAAGGTCTTTGAGAGCCCAGATCAGATTGTCCGCCTTCGCTTTTACTTTCCCGGGAATCCAATTCGCGGCATTAGCCAAAATGTCACGCAAAGTGCGGTAGGATTCCCGCTGCCCGATCAGGTACTGTTTGCCAAGCCCTTCAACCTTTATAGCAATATCACTCATCAAATCACGTCCGCGAAATTTCTTTCTGTGCGCCGGAAATAAATCAATCCACTCACAAGCAATGCAATGGCAGAAAATACCGACATCAGTACTGTGCCTGCCGGCAAGGGAGTACCGAAAAGGGCCGACCGGAAGCCCTCGATTACACCGCTCATGGGATTTAACCCGTAGAAAGTGCGCCATGGCTCAGGGATGAAGCTGCTGGGATACGCAATGGGCGTGGCATACATCCAGATTTGGACCGAAAACGGGATGACATAACGCACGTCCCTGAACTTCACATTAAGTGAAGAAAGCCAAAGCCCCGTCCCAAGCGCGCTGACAAGGGCTAAGAAAAGAAAAAAAATGATAGAAAACACCGCGAGAGAAGGAAAAATCCCGAAAAAAACCATCATCCCAAGCAGAGTCAAAAACGCCAAGACAAAATCCATCAGCCCGGAAAAAACAGCGGCGATGGGGATGACAAGCCTTGGAAAGTAAACTTTAGTGATCAGGTTGGAACTGTTGACGATGCTGTTACCCGCCTGGGTCAGACCATTTGAAAAGAATGCCCAGGGAACCAGGGCCGCGAAAGAAAAAACAGGATAAGGCACGCCGTCTGAAGGAATTTTGCCGAGATGGCCGAAAAAAATGCTGAAAACCACCATGGTCATAAAAGGCTGAATGACGGCCCAGCCCACCCCCAGAACTGTTTGCTTATATCGAACCTTGATGTCCCGCCAAACCAGGAAAAATAAAAGCTCCCTGTATTCCCAAAGTTCAGACAGCTGCAAGCCGGGGCTTTTGCGGGCGGAAATATGGACTGTGACGTTCTCTTCCTTCAAGATATTCCTTTCCTGATGATCCTAAAAAAAGGTTTCCACAAAGCGCCAGGCATGTCGGGCGCAATCAATCCGGCAGTCCAGAAAAGACGGTAAATTGGGGCAGCCGCAATCCAGAAAAGATTTTTCCTTTTTTTAATGACAAAAATGATGTCCGCGCCGGTTTCGCGCAGCCACTTTGACAGCGCCCAGAGAATTCCCCACCGGCGTTCTTTATAATGCCCGGCCATTTTTTGCCCCATGATGCCCCGGTAATTCCGGTCAAAAATAACAAACAGAGGTTCATTGTGGGAATGGTAAACTGCGGCCCGAGTTTCATACCGCACTTCAAATCCGGCTTCCGTCATGGCCTGCGACCATTCAATATCTTCGGCGTGAGGCAGGCTTTCATTAAAGGGATGCTTTTCCCAGCATGAACGCCGTAACGCCGAATTAGCGTTTGAAAAAACCGCCTTGTAACCGCTGTCCTGAAATTCCCTTTCAACCGGCGGCCAGGCATTTTCATGCGGAAGCTGCCGGCCATAGACCCCCGCAACTTTCTCATCTTCAAATGGCCGTGTCAAATGATTCAGCCAATCCGGATCCGCGGGAAAAGCATGGGCGCTGAGCGCGACAAGGATTTCTCCTTTGGCTTCAGAGAACCCAAAATTAAGAGCGCCGCCAAAGCTGAATGGTTTCTTCTCATAAAACAGGATTTTAACGGAAGAATATCGCTTCACAATTTCAACTGTGCTATCCGTTGAACCGGAATCCACTACAATGATTTCCGGCGCAGGCACGCCTTTCTGGGACTGGATCAATTCAAGCACGCGAGCGATGGAAGAGGCTTCATTCTTTGTGCGGATGATGATGGAGATCATTCGCCGGGCCTCAGTATTTTTTTATAAAAATCCAGCATCTGCGTTCCTGTTTTATCCATCGAATATTCGAGCGACTTCTTCCAGCCATTGCTGCCAAAAGCGGCCCTTTTTTCAGCATCGCCAAGAAGCTCTATCATGGACTGCGCCAGCTTTTTCGGGTCTCCATACGGTACAATTTTTCCATGCACACCGTCTTCAACCAGTTCCGGCACAGCCCCCACAGCCGTAGTTACCACCGGCCTGCCGAAAGACATGGCCTCAAGGATTGTGTAACCGAATGTTTCATATTGGGTCGGTGCCACGTAAAGCAGGGCCCGTTTGTAAAAACCCGCCAACTCTTCCTGGGTGACAAATCCCATGAAATGGATCCGGCCCCTGTTTTTTTCTGAGACCATGCCGAGGAGTTGCTCTCTGCCAAGACCCGCTTCATTTCCAAACAGATAAAGCTCTGTGTCCGGATACTCTGCCCAAACCCTTTCCATGGCCTGGCAAAGAATATGCGTGCCTTTTCTTTTTTCAAGGCGCCCTACGCTCATGATGATTTTTTCGCCAGTATTGGCGGCGGGCTGGACATTCGTTTTAACGGGATAAGGGATAAATTGTATTTTCCCCGCGGCAATTTCACAGGCCCTGCTGATATGCCGTACAGAATGCTGACTGATCGCGGAAACACCATCCGCGGCTTCGAGCTGCTTTTTTTCAATCCGGATAAGCGAGGCATCATTGCGGCTGCCATAATCCTTGCAGAAATGACGAAAGCTCCAGTCCGAGCCATGGATCCGGACCGAGATTTTCCAGCGTTTTTTCAGCATTTCTATGGTCAACCCTTCGAAAACTTCCACAATGTCAACCGGCTGGCCCGCGTGAATTTTTTCAATGGCCTTCAGGACTGCCTCCTCTTTTTCACGCAGTCTCAACCGTAGCGGCCATTCCCGGTAATTCCCAAAAATCCGGCTTACATAATAATGAAGGTTGCCCGTCCGGGCGCAAAGGCTCCGGATTCCGGGACCAAAATCCATTTCCTTTTCAAGGCTGACCACGGAGACCCTGTTTCCTTTTTCAATAAGCCACGGCGCCAAGTTCCGGACATAAGTTTCCGGGCCGCCGCCTGGCGCCATAACATAACAAATATGGAAGTGGCTCATCTGATGAACCCCATAATTTCGGCTGCAAAAACACCGGCTGGATCTTCAGGCACAGCCTCACGAGCTTTTTCTGCCGCGGCTTTTCCCATTTGCTGCCATTTGTCGCGGGCGTGCCACGCGCGCTCAAGCGCTTCATCTATACATCCGGCCTCCGCGGCATCCGCCATAAAACCGCTGACATTTTCCTCCAGCAGTTCCGGAACTCCGCCAACTTTCGTCGCGATAACAGGCCGCGCGCAAAGCATAGCTTCTATCATCGCCAGCGGCATGCCTTCCACGCGCGACGGCAGGACCAGCGCGTGATGAGTCTTCCATATAGAAAGGGGTTCCTGGCTGCCGCCGAACCGCAGGTTTTTAAGCCCGAGATGTTTTGCATGATTTTCCAGCATGTTCTGGTGCGGCCCGCTGCCAAAAAGCGTGACTTCAAGCGGGCGATCTTTCCACTTCGCGCTGCCAAGGGCCTCAAGCAAAATGTCCTGCCCCTTGTCTGCCACAAAAAGCCTGGATACGCAGGCTAATTTGAAAATTTTTGAATCCGGCCATGGCAGGTTTGTGTGATAGTCCACCAGAAATGGGTTGCGGACAACTTTCGCTTTTGCCAGCGGGATCGAAAGCTGCATGCGTGTAAGTTTTAAATTATTCTCGGAAACAAAGTAGTGCCCGGCCGCGCGCTCCATGGCAGCTGCCGTTTTCCGGAGAATTTCTTCATCCTGCCAGAAATGAATAGAACTGGCATTCTGGGCAAGCGTGATAAAAGGAGCTCTCTTCAGAATGCATTCCTCCATCCACTGAACACCATCAAGATTCATCCCCTGCGATATCACCACAAGATCCGGTTTGAAATTACTGACCAGGCCGCTTTGAAAGCTTTTCCTGAACAACCCTTTTTTGTCTGCAGAAAAAAATCTGCCTCCTTTGCCCAAAATTTCACGGATGCGCGGCGCGGACAAATCGTAGGAAACATGAAAAGCAACGGCATGGCCGGCTTCCTGCAGCTTGAGCGCGGCGCGTGACCAAAGCTCTTCACTGCCTCCCCACGGAAAACCGCGCATGGTAGAGACAAAAGCAATTTTTTTCACGAAAACCTCAAGCGCAGGGAAAGCAGCAGGCAGGAAACGCCTTCGAAAAAGCTGCCGCGGATTTTTCTAATACCAAGTTCCCATGATTGGGCGGAATAAATCTCCGCGGTTTTTTTTCTGAATTCTGATGCTGCCGGGATCTGATACCTGTACTTTTCCAGGATACGGACTTTCGCTTTCCATTTCTGGCCTACATTGGCGCTAAGCGAAAAACGCCGGGTCTGCATGCCTTCATGCCAGCGATATTTGAAAAGCGGTTCGGCCAGGTAAACCGCGCCGTAAAAAAGCGAAATACGCATCCACATTTCCCAGTCCGCTGTGAACGGAAGCGTTTCATCAAAGCCGCCCAGTTTTTCATAGCACTCTTTTTTGACCATGACACCCGGGCAGCAGACCGGGTTTTCACGAGCGCTCAGAAACTCAAATGCCTTGGTGCGGGGCCAGGCCGTATTGTTTGCCGGGTTGCAGGTTTGCCAGTAAGGGAAGTAATTGTTGGTTTCCCCTTCGCTGCCGACTTGAGAGACATGGGAATAAACCAGGCCTGCGGAAAAATTCTGATTTAAAGCGTGGTATTTCTTTCCAATATTTCCCGGCATCATGACATCGTCCTGGTGAAAAATACAGACATAGTCTCCCTGGGCAAGCTCCAGGCAGCGGTTCCAGTTTGCCACAAGCCCAAGACGGGAAGCGTTGCGGTAAAACCGTACGCGCGGGTCTTTAAGAGAGCTCGCAATTTCCGCGGAACGGTCTGAAGAAGCGTCATCCACCACGACCAGTTCAAAATTCTTAAAGTCCTGCGCCAGAATGCTGTCCAAACATTCCTGGAGAAATTTCTCCCCGTTGAACACCGGCACGCAAATACTGACTTCGGGTTTTTTCATTATTTCACGGCCGCCTTCAATTGATGTTCCAGCCGGTCCAGAGATTGTTCCAGGCCCCATTTCTCCACGACATACTGACGCGCGCGCAAACCCATCTCTGAAGCGAGCTTCGGGTCTCCGCTGAACTTTGAAATAATTTTTCCAAGCGCTTCCGGATTGTCCCCCGGGACCAGAAACCCGTTGATCCCTTCGGCAACACTTTCGCGCACTCCACCTTCCGCGATCGCGGCAACAGGAGTTCCGCAGGCGTTGGCTTCCAGCACGGCAAGGCCAAACGGTTCGAGGCGAGAGGTGTAAACCAGCGCGGCCGCGCGCGACAAAATATCCAGAACTTCATTATGGGAAATATTGATCTTAAAAGTAATTTCGACTTGCTGTTTTGCGGCCGCCTTTTCCATTTCCATCTGATAATTTTTTTCAGAAAAATTACCCACCCATACCAGACGAGGTCTTTTTTCTTTTTTAACGGCAGCAACTGCCTGAATGGCCCGATCCACACCTTTACCGCGATAGATCCCGCCGAGACCTGCCACAAAATTCTCCTTCGCGCCGCCTGAAGGCTTGAAAAGTTCGGTATCCACGCCCAGATAGCAAACTATGGAATCCAGGCCGTAGGCGCGCAAAATACTTTCACGGGAATAAAGAGAATTTACGAAGATTGAAGTGTAAGCCGCGGCGTTTGAAATTTCTTCCCGCATCTGAACGCGCATGTCGTTTATTTTTTTCCAATCTTTTACTTTACTCATAAAGCCCGCTGAGTCTGGCAGTGCTTTCCATGGAAGCTGCGGAGACGCTTCGTAGAGCCAGCGGTAAGGTTCGTGAAGGTAAAGAATTTTCTGGATTTTTACAAATTTTGCCAGCGGGCTTGTGTGAAACAAGGTGCAGGGGCCAGCAAAAAGAAGGTCGAAATCTCCGGCGTTGATTTCCGACGCGCAGCGGCGACAATGTTCCGCCATGGCTTCGAGCTGTTTTTCAATTTTTCCCGGCCGGGCAAGCGGCACCACATGCTCCGTCACAAGATCTGCCAGCGGAAGAAAAGAACGGTCGGCCGTGGGCGGGCACCAGACTTCAATTTTGTGTCCTCGCCGGAGCAGTCCGCGCACCTGGTCATAAAGCGCGCGCTTCCCGCCTCCACTCGGAAGGTTGTGCCAAACCGCAATTTTCACTTTTCAACCCTTTTAATCAGATACTGCAAAAACCACTTTAATCTGCGCTTGATAAAACTATGCCTCCCAGCCGGGTGCTCAAAACCCCTTGAAAATGGAAAAGGCTCCGTAGGGAGGCCTTCCATCATTTGTTTGTAATAAAAATCCCTTTCCGAGTACTGAATTTTTTTTCCATCTTCATAAAAATCAAAGGCGTAAGGAAGGGAACGAACCTTTTCATATTCGTTTCTTTTTAAATCTTCAAAATAAATTTCGGACAGAGCTTTCCATTCTTCGGTATGCTCAAACTTGCTTCCCGGCGCATGTTTTGAAAATTGGCCGGGGTTTTCGAATCGCCATCCGCTGTAATGAAAAAAAATGAGCGGCTGGCTGTTAACAAGAAAATTTCCGGCCGCGTCCCGGCTCAGAACGCGTTCGTGCAAGTTCCAGTGGGCCACATTAATGCCGGCATCACTAACCAAAACTGTTTTCTTAAAAAAAAGCGGCACAAAATTTAACCACCGCTGCTCATAAAAATTGTAAAGCCGGCTGTGGAATTGCAGACGCTTTTTCCACCAACTGATAAATGTTTTTGAAGTATCGCCGCGCTTGAAGCCCATGAACGCGGCATTATAAAGCCCCGCGATGGCAATGCAGGCCTCCTGATCAAAATGAGAAATGGGATTTTCGGGCAGGGGCGTCAGGCAGTGTGGATTTAAAAGCAGATCCGCGTTTTCAAAATACGGTTCAACGCTGTTAAAACCACTGAAAATCCGGATGTCCGCGTCAAGAAAAATCCAGCGGTTCAGATCCGTGCGTTCCATCATATATTCCTGAAGACGGGGTTTCATAGAACAGCAGAATTCAAAAAGCGAGTAGTAGAATTTCATCTGGCTGATGCCCGTTTGATCGGGAAGGTCTTCGAGCTGAACAAGCTTGAAAGGTTCCCGGGCAGGGTCAAAAGCCCCGTCAAGGCGGTCAACCAGCAGAACATAAAACGGTGAATCCGGATGAAACTTGGCCAGTCCCTGGGCTACGGTGCGTGCATGAGCAAGATAATTTTTTGTAATCACTGTACAAAAACCGAGCTTCATTTAAAATTTCTCCTGAAAATCGATTTTATTCTGGAAAAAATGCCTTCGCCAGAAGTAACATTCTGGCTCTGAACCGCGGAAATGGATTTCCTGAAATAATCCGGATCGCTGAAAGGATTTTTTAAAGCCCCTGTATTTTGTCGATAGATTTCGCGCATAGCAGGAGTGACAGGTTCCCCGTTTTCAAAAAAATCAAATGCGTAGGGAACGGCGTTAACTTCGTCATAGCCTCCCTTAAAAAGACTGCTTTTGTAACTCTCCACCATTTTGTCCCAAATGCGGGCCTCTATCTTCAAGTCCGGATAATACTTTGAAATAATCTCCGGCTTGTCGAATTCCCAACCACTAAAATGGAAAAAACAAAGGGGGCTGCCATTGACCGCGATGTTCCCGGAATGATCCATAACCAGCCGGCGTTCAGAAAGATTCCAGGGCGCGACATTGATGCCCGGATTGTCAATCAACCGGACATCTTTAAAATACAAGGGGACAAAATTAAGCCAAAGCTGGTCAACCATTTCATGTTTTTCAGGGGAAAAGCGGCAGTGTCGCGCGAGCCGGCTTTTCCACCAGTCAAGAAACCTGAGAGTTTCGGAGGTTTTACGCATACCCATGATCCCGCCATTATAAAGACCCACCTTCAGAATGGTTTTCTCTCCGAAAACCTGTTCTCCCGATGTATTAGCCACTTTCAAATGCGCGTCCAGGACAATTGACGATTTTTCGAGCAGAGAAAAAACTTCATTGACCGGGCGGACAAGCAAGATGTCCACGTCCAGAAAAATCAAACTGGAAACACCGGCGTTGTTCATCAAATATTCATGGAACCACGGCCTGACCGCGCAGCAAAATTCATAGGCCGTGTAATAAAAAGACATACTTTTAAGCAGCCTCTGGTCGTTCAGGTCACTTAATGCCACGGACTGGAACGGCTCTCCGGTAAATCCCTGCTTTCCCCCATCCACGACCAGGACATAAAAAGTTTCCTCCGGATGGACGGCCTGGAGGCTCGTGCCCAGGGCGCGGGCATGCGCAAGATGGCTTTTTGTAACAATCGCACAGAAAGCGCGCTTCATTGTTTCACCTCAAACCAAAATGAGGCCCCAAAATAAAGATCTTCTTTTCCGGTAACCTCAGAGAAAACCGACTGCATTAGTTCGGGATATTTACGGCTCATGCATTGTGTTGAAAAAACAACCCGGTACCGGTTCGAATCAGCCAGTAGAGTTTGAAGAATGTATTGTTCGTTATAACCCAGCTTTTTATAACGAAGGGGGTAATCATAGGGGATAAAAATATCATGAACATGAACCAGCGTTCCGGGCCGGAGGGCAGGCAAGACCTGGTTATAAAGAAAAGGACCGTCACCCCCAGCTTCAACAAGATGGCTTGAATCGATGAACAACAGGAGTTTTTCTCTGGCAGTGATTTGCTTAAGATCCGTCTTTTCAACGGGGCTTAGAAGAACCTGGTCCGCGGCTCCTTTGACATCAGCGTTTGGATGAGGATCAATGGCCGTGATTTTACAGGGCAAGCGAAGTTCGGTAACAACTCTGCGTGCAATCCGCGTGCTGAATCCCACCCCTATTTCTATAATATTTTCCGGACGGTAATCGGCGATCATGGCCGCGTAAATTTCAGCATCAGGAGTCGGGTATGCGCCGTTATGAAGATAATTTTTCCCGGGACATTGGGTATTGATTTGCGGGTCTTCCCTAAGCGTCTTAAATAGAGCCGGGTACGAACTCTTCCATTTTTTAAGCTTCTCAAGCTGCGCCTCAAGATCCATTTCGATTCCAGCATGCCCTGTGTATTCGTCTGGAACATAACTATTCATGCTGCGATCATCGGGAAAACCGGCTTCTCCTGGCTTTTGCACGATAAGGGCCGACACTTTCGGCCAGACTCTTCTCGTTATGGCCATTCCAAACCTGTTAAAAATCCGCTTCAACTGCCTTTCTTTCCAGCCGGGAGGCACTTCGACGCTGCCGCACTTGATCACGGTTGAATTCACGATTTTATAGCCATCAAAAAATTTTTCGAGCTCCTGCGGATCAGGACGGTACATGGTATCAATCGGATGAGGGTGATAAGGGAACGCCCGGGGAACAGTTAAAATCAAATAACCGCCCGGTTTAATTAATTTTTTAATTCTTTCAATCACCGGAACTGGATCCTCTACATGCTCTAAAAGGCTGGTGCATACCACGAGATCGGCTGGTTTTAAATTCGCCGGCGGTTGCTCTGCCGAAACATTCCATACAATGTCTACGCCTTTTTCCTTCGCCGCATCGACATAAAAAACCGTGCATCCTTTTTCGCGCAGAGGCCGGAAAATCAGGTAATCGATAAAAGGCTGTGCCATGCAGCGGTGGTCTTCGCCCGCCGAACCGATATCCATCACCGTATGATTCCGGTTAAGATTCAAACCTCTAATAAATTCTGCGATCCAGACAGCTTCTTCGTAAAGCACGCTTAAAAATTCCTCCGCAAAGTCAGGATTTTTGCCTGAATCCGGGGCCTCAGCAAAACGCGGTAATAATAAGCAGCCGCAGGCAGAATTCCCGCATATTTCATGATTGAACGCACAACCGCACGCTGCGTTTTATCCATGGTTCTGAGAACGATAGAATCCGCGTGCCAGCATTTCTGCAAAAACACTTCTTCCGAAATAAAAATCCGGACACCTCTTTTTAAAGCGTTTAGAAAAAAATTGAAATCGCACGCGGCCCCAAAAGAGCTGTCCCATCCCTCCGCAAACACTTTCTTTTTAAACAAACATGTCTCCGGGATAATGAATCCCTCGATGTCAGGACGGACCATCTGCTCGAACCGCACTTCCCCCTGCGGCACTTTATTATTCACGGTCGAAGTTTTTCCCGCAGCATCAACATGCACTGATTCTGTTCGTCCTCCAACAATGTCAAAGACTGGACGACTCTCCATAATCTGAGCCAGTCGGGCTGTTGACCCGGGCACTAAACGGTCATCATCGGCCGCGTAACGAATCAATTCACCTTTGGCGCTTTGAACTCCTTTATTAAAAGCATCCGCCGGTCCACCGTCAGGTTCTGAAACCCAATAAGCGAGCTCGTGGCTGTATTTTTTTATGATCTCGGCTGTTCCATCTGTTGAACCACCGTCGATAACAATCAACTCGGCTTTTTCGCAGCGTCTTTTCTCTTCGATCAAATCCTTCAGGGCCGTTTCGATGAATTTTCTGCGGTTAAAAGTAATCAAAATTAAAGAAATGAGCGGCGCGGAATTCATGAGCAGGAAAAAATTTCAGACCATATCCGGAAACCGCGGTTGACGGTTTCAAAAAGTTTGTGATCTTTTTTCATCTGGCGGCAGGCCCTGCGAATTGCCCTTGGGAAATGAACGGCCATCTGCGCGTAACATTCCTGATAAGTTTTTCCTTTTAGCGGGCAGGCTAACAAAGCCTCCAGGAAAACTTCATTGTGCGACAGGCCAAAACGTTCATCCGCAAAATCCTTCATATAGTCATGCGGATTGCGTTTCTGTAAAACCAGCGGGCTGCCGTAAGTCACATAATGTCCAAGGTGGTCTGAAATCCGGCGCACAATATAACTGGCCCAGATATCATCAAACCGCCCTATAAAAGGCGCCAAAAAATAAGCCGGGAGAATTTCCCTGACCATTGCTGTATTCTGCGAATTAAAAGGGCACCAGGTCCCAGAATCACATGCTTTCCGGTTTTTAAATTTCAGGCTCCTGCCTGTGGCGCAGACGGGAAAAGCAAGACGCGTCAAAGCGTCCACGTCCGGATCATCAAGCCACAGCCCGGCATTGACAACTGCGCGTCCGCGGACTTTGCGTGTTTTAATTTTTTCACGGGGCAGCCAGCGTTTGGAAAGCGGATACCCGCGGTGATAAAATAAATATCCTCTCTTCTCCTTCAGCATTTCACAAACATTCCACCAGCCAGTGGATGAACTGGCCGCATCTATATTTATAATGTTCCCCAAATGGGAGTGATGCCTGAAATAGTCAGGCTCGGACAGAAAATTATCATCATCCAGAGTCACAAGGATGTCCGCGGATGATTTTTCGTAAGCGTAAAGCAAGGCAACGTTCCGGCGCTGGATGCAGTTCCATGGCAGAAATTTTTTCAGTCTGGGATATTTTTCGAGGTAATGGTCCTGGTCTGCCGGAGAAAGGTAAATGACCGGAATACCACTTTTCTTTGAAAGGGCTTTGCAGAAAACCGCTGCTGCTGGCGGCGTTTTTTTATCGCCTGCAACAACAACTTGCGCGATTTTTCGCCCGAATTTTTTCGCGTCGTTCAGATAGGCTTCGAGCAGCCGCGGAACCCGGATAGTCGTGGTAACAACAGCGTAAGTTTTATCCGCGCTCGCCATTAATCCTCAGGCTTGATTCCTGATTCAAGACGCTTGTGGGCCACATCCAGAACTCTTTTAAGACCCTCCGCAAGAGAAACCGAAGGTTTCCACTGAAGAATTTCCTGCATCCGCCGCGTATCGCAAAACCTTCTGGGTGTTCCAATGGGCTTATCTTCCATTCCCTGGACTTTCGCAGAATAACCTTCAATCCGGATCATCATTTCAGCCAGCTCTTTAAAACACGTCAAAACACCGGAACCGATATTAACAGGAGTGGCATCTCCGATTTTCCGGCAAGCGAGCACGCAGGCTTCAATGCAGTCATCGATATAAATAAAATCGCGTCCCTGCTGGCCGTTCCCCCATATTTTCAGCGGATTGCGGCGCGCAGCAACCCGTAGAGCGATGGCGGGCACAGGGTAACAAGGTTCCTGGTCGCCGCCATAACCCGAAAACGGCCTGACAACCGCCACTTTCAGTTTGTACTTACGGACCGCGATCCTGGCCAGGTATTCTCCGGTTAATTTTCCCCAGCCATAAGCGTAGTCCGGTTGAAGAACTCCGCTTTCAAAATCAATGTCGTTTTCTTCGAGTCTTTTCGGATTTTGATAATCTTGCTTAGACGCGGGATAAGCGGCGCTTGAGGAAGCGTAAAGGATCCGTCCCGGCATATTAATTTTGGCGGCCCAGAGAAAAAAAACCGAATCAATGCCCAGGTCAATACCGACGCGCAGCGGATCGCCGTCCATGACCGGGCGACCTCCCACGACAGCCGCCAGATGATAAATTTCATCAAATTGCGGCAAACGCGGAAATCCCAGGTCCGGCTGGCGCCCAAGCTCAGAAAGCATCAGCGAAAGAAAATCCGCCTGGATAAATTTAATTTTTTTTGCGAGCTCGGAATTTTCCCATTTCGCAGGATGAATACCAGTGCTCAAATCATCCACAACCCAGATTTCATTTCCGGGTTCCTGGCCCAGCCTCGCGATCAAATGTTTTCCAACAAAACCGCATCCGCCGCTGACAAGGATTTTCATGCAAGCCTCCGAATCAAGGTTTTCGCGTCCAGGGCCACAAGGCCATGATCAAAAGGAAGGGCCGGAAGAATCTCCGGGCTGTATGATTTTTCATCAACTGTAAAAAGAATAGCGTGCGGAATATAATCCAGCGTCTTCAGTTCTGAGGCCAGGTCCAGGTGCGCGCCTGCTTTCAGATGGTAAGAGCCGGGCCGGAGTGTGTTGCAAAAAGAAAACGAAACTGCATATTTGCCCGGATCCAGATCAATGCTTTTTTCGCCATCAGGATGATGCGTGCGGCCAACCCAGGTTTCGGCAAGGCTTGAAAAACCGGCGCCTATACGCACGCGGGTCAGTTTTTGCGTGACCCGAATTATAAATTCCGCAGTAAAAGGCTCCCGAAAATATAATTGATGAGTTTCGTTACCTTTGGAATTTTTGATTGTCACCCGTTCAATCCGGAAGGACTCCGAATGAACAAAATGTTCCATTCCCCCACTTATATCCACAGCCATTCCCCCTTCAGATTTGACATAATTTTCAATCAGCCGGTCCGGGGTACCGTCGTAAGCCACTTGGCCATTTGAAATTTGAATACCGCGCGAGCATACATCCTGGATATGCCGAAGGCTGTGACTGACAAAAAGAATGGTTTTGCCTTGACGCGCAATGTCCAGAATGCGCTTCAGGCATTTCTGCTGGAATTCAAGATCGCCCACAGCCAACACCTCGTCCATCATCATAATTTCAGTTTCAAGGTGGGCCGCCACACTGAAAGCAAGGCGGAGGTACATACCGCTGGAGTAATGCTTGATGGCCGTGTCGATAAAATCGCTCACGCCGGAAAACTCCACAATTGCGTCAAATTTTTTCTGCACTTCATACCGCGACATGCCCAGAATTGCCCCGTTCAGGAAAATATTCTCACGGCCGCTCAAATCAGGATGAAATCCGGTACCTATTTCCAGAAGAGACGCGGAGCGGCCTAATAGTTTGACTCTACCTTCGGTAGGCTCTGTGATTTTAGAAAGGATCTTTAATAGTGTTGATTTCCCGGAACCGTTTTTCCCGACAATGCCCACCACCTGCCCACGAGGGACCTCAAAGCAGATGTCCTTCAATGCCCAAAAAGTCCCCTCAGGCCCAATCTGTTTTTTCTTAAACCCTGCATCATCTTTGAGTGTACCGGGCGCCTGACGCAAGCGAGGGTAAAGCTTGGAAATATGTCTGATTTCGATCGTGGGTTTCATAAAGCCGCCTTTGCCGGCTGAAAAGAAACGCTTTTTGCAAAACGGATGGCCGGTGATTCCAGGTAATTCCAGGCCGGTATCGACAATGCCCAGAGAATAAAAAATGACACAACTGTGACAAGCAGGGTCGGCCCGTCATGGATTGAAGGTATCGCGCCAGCGAAAAAAATAGCGTGCAGAATAGCCATAACGGGGTTGTGAAAGAGATAAAGAAAATAGGAATGTTTCCCAAAATGCCGCAACAGCCGGTTTTTGAAAATACGGGTCAATCCGTTCGGATCCACTAGGCTCAGCAGCAACGCGACGATACAGCTGAATGGAAAAAGGGAGAAGCCGAAAGGAAAAATGAACGTTGAAGAAAAATGCTCCGATTTCAGGCTCAGCCAGATAAAAAAAACAGAAAAAAATAACAGGTAAAGGCTGAGCCATTTTTTGTGGCAAAATACAAAATCAAGAATGCGCGTTCTTTTTACAAGCAAAGCCGCCATCGAACCCGCGAACAAAGTGTCCATCCGGAAAGGCAAAGAAACATACATACCCATGTATTTGTCGGGAAAGTTAAGAAAGTTCCGCGCGATAGTTAAGATTCGCAAAAGAGGCGCAGCGAAAATAATGACGGCAAGCACGCACGCAAGGGTTTTGAAATCAAACTTTCGAACAAGAAAAGGCAGAATGAGGTAAAACTGCTCTTCGAGGGCCAGAGACCAGGTCACGGCAAGGATCTGGGGATGGAAAGAGCCCAAGGCTGCCATCCAGAAATTCTGTACGAAGAAAAAATTGTAAAAAACGGAGTAATTCGATTTCAGAAGCGCTTCGGGATAATGAATCAAACTGCTCAGCCCTGCCTTAAGCAGGATGTAGAAGACCAGAAGCAGGTAATAAAGCGGCAGAATGCGGCAGGCCCGGCGGAGATAAAAAACTCTGAACAGGTTGGGAGCTTCACGGTTTTCCAGCAAAATCCCGGTCAGCAGGAAGCCCGATGTCACAAAGAAAAGGTCGACGGCAATCATCGACAGCGAAAGCAGACTCTGAAGAAAGCTTCCGAGCGCGGTTGTCTTGTCTGTCCCAAGCGAGTAATGGCAAAGAATAACCATCAAGATCGCAGCGCCTCTCATTCCGTCCAACACAGGCAGCCGCTCTGAAAAGGAAAACCCGTTTTTATGGATCGTTGTGCTCAAATGGTATCTACAAAAGTTCTTTGGGATTTGTTAAACATGTAAAGGCCAGACAGAAAAAGCGCCGCTGTGATACCGGCGGATAGCGCAATCCCCTGAAAACTCAAGAGGCCGCTGCCAAAAAAAGCCAGGCGGTAAACTTCAACCACTTCAGTCATGGGGTTAAGCAGCATGAGCCCTTTCCACCGTTCCGGCACCACCGCCAGCGGATAAATGATGGGAGTGCCGTACATCCATAGCTGGATTGAAAAAGAAATCATGTGCTGCAGGTCACGGTATTTGACCGTCAGCGCCGAAACCAAAAGACCTGCTCCCAGACTGGCCATTGCGCTGACAAACCAGGCCGCAGGTAAAACCAGCAGCCAGGCTCCGGGATGAATAACCGCGGAAGCCGGGGTCATGAGTTTGAAATAGAAATAAAAGCACAGGAATATGCCAAGCTGAAGGCCGGACCTCATCAAGTTTGAAAGCAGGATTGAAAAAGGAATAATGAGTCTTGGAAAATAAACCTTTGAAAACAAATTGAGATTGGTGACAAGCGAATATGAAATTCCTGAAAAGCATTGGGCAAAATAGTCCCACGCCAGAAGCCCGCACAGATAAAACAAAACGGGCGGGATCTCGTTTGTAGGAATCCGCGCGAAGTGGCCGAAAATAACCGTAAAAACCAGCGTGGTCAAAAGCGGCTGCAGGATAAACCACAAAGGACCGAGAATGGTTTGTTTGTATTTCGCAACAAAATCACGACGCACCAGCAGGAACAGAAGATCACGGTAATGCGAGATCTCCTTCCACGGAATTTTAAAAAAATCCCGGCTGGGCTCGATGATAGTTTCGACAGGCTCTATTGGGGGATTGTCTTTCTTCATACACAGCTTCGCCCTCTCAGTCACAGAGGGTTTTCCGCGACCTACGAGGGAAACACCTTTGTTTGCCGGAGGAACCTCAGACCGGTTCCACGCAGGCCTGGTCAATCTGGACCGACACCGACTGCATCAGCATGTCGAGGGATATCACCAGGCGGCAATGTCTGTCCTTGCGGACGATGAAACCTTCCGCGCCTTTGAAAGGCCCGGACTTCACATACACCCTTTCCCCGATTTTCAGGTACGGGAACGGGTCCATCTCAATGTTCTCTTCCACAAACCGCTGCATGGCCCAGATGTCTTTTTCCGGGACTTCAGCCGGCTCAGCGCCCAAAGTAACGAAGCGCACTACACCAACGGAATTCAGGACCGAAAAACGCTGCGACAGCGACGCGCGCACAAACAGATAGCCCTTGAAAAGAGGCTCTTCGATTTTCTTCTTCCGGTCAGACCACTGGCGTACTACGGTCCTCAGCGGAAGGAAAGTTTCGATACCTTTTTTCTGGAGTTCTTTCTGGGCTACTTTTTCATGGCGGGAGCGGGTATAGACCGCGAACCAGCGGGTCGCGCCCCACTTTTTTTCATCGATGCCTGAAGACGGACGGACAACGTGCGTCTTATCCATACAGAGACCTTTTCCGATATGTTGGATTGTGTGAGAGAATGTTTCGGATTGCTTTTAGAGCGGACTATTACTTTTTGTTCATCCGTTCCATAAGCCAGGCATCCAGAACATCCTTCTTGAAGCGCCACTGACCGCCAATTTTGGTGGCAGGAATTTCCTGTTTCTTCAACAGGCGGTAGATAGTGACGAGATGGAAGCCAAGATACTTGGCAGCTTCCTTAGGAGTCATGATCTGCGTGCGTTCAGGTCTTTTTGGTTGTTCAGCTTTATGCTGTTCCATGGCCTCATCCTTGATTGTTTTTGTTATACGTTTGTTAGTTAAACAGTTACTACTGAATAGAAATATACTAGCGTTACTATAAAAAGTCAAGTATTGCTATTTATTTTTATAAACGCTATATTTCATAAGTGCCCTCCCGGTAAGGAGTTAAAGAAAAGGATTGATTGAAATTGCTAAATATAATATTCTTGAAAAGCATTACGAAATCATCCCTTAACCAACAAAGGAGTTTTAGATGAAAAAAACAGCCCTTCTTCTGGCGGTTTTCATGGCGATTGCCGCCTGTATGCCTGTTGCGTTCGCAGCCGAAGCGCAGGAAGACATTTGGACCTTGGCCAAATCTGATCAGTATGGCAAGAAATTAGGTGGTATGCTCGGCCGCGGTCTTGTGAACGTGGCAACCTGCTTTGTAGACATTATCGTTCAGACGGTCCATGGCACTCAGGATGGACCTCCATTCGTGGGAACGCTTACAGGTTTGGGAGGCGGTATTGGCTGCGGCGCTCTTCGTGTCAGCTCAGGCGCTTTGGACGTGCTCAGCTTTTGGGTTCCGGATTTCAACGGTATCCCGGTTTCCCGCTCTTATGAAAACTGCCTGGAAGAAGATTATACTTCCGTGCCGGCTTCCAGCAATGTTCCCGCGGT
>CAZKMJ010000012.1:20334-21777 GCA_964553835.1 uncultured bacterium | reverse complement strand
TCGATACCGTCAACACGCACTCCTGACCCGCCCATGGCAAAAAGCTCGGACCCTGTCAACTCCCCCATGGCCGCTAACTGATCCACAACGGCCTGGTTGGCTTCAGGAACAGAAAAGAAATTGAGCGCTTTGGGATTGATTTTGCCGAACGCAGCCTCCACGCCTACGGCGCGGACTTGAGCTTCCTTAGCCAGAAGGTCCAGGATGTTCTGAATGTTTTTCTGTGCTTCCGGAATGGCATGCGCGTCCTGGATGTAAAAGACCGGAGCCGCAGATGTTTTGCCGGAAGGAATATAAAAACTTTCGACGCTGCCAAGTGATTCGGGGATCTGGATCTGCTCAAACCGGGGCTGGCGAGTTACCGCGGCGGGAGACATGAAGTATTCAGGCGAGCTCCAGACAATGGAATCCCAGGTAAAAAGGGATGCAAGTAAAAGGCTTAGAAAGCGGAGCTTAAACGAAAAGCGTCTTGAAAAAAGGTTTTCACCGAATTTCAATGTCCCTTTAAGTCTCTTTATAAACGCCTTTAGTAAACTCACAATACGAACCCCCTGAGAAATTTGTGGAGAAAGTGAACCGCCGGAATAGAAAAACTTCGAAAGATTACTGTCAGAAATTACGAAAGTCAAGATTGGGAAGGAAAATACTTAAAAAAAATTAATAGCCTAAAAAAAGATGATATAAAAAAATCAGAGATGCTAGTTATTGTTCGAAATCAGCAAAGTGCTTTTTTAGCACTTGGAGAGCCTTTTCCATCGCTTTTGCACGATGCGAAACACGGTGCTTCATGTCCGGGGACACTTCGCCAAATGTTTTCTGATATGGCAGGTAAAAGAAAAGCGGGTCATAGCCAAAGCCGCCCGTCCCTGCGGGCTGTCTGGCAATCGAGCCGTGAACTTCCCCAGTCACAACACCAATCAGCTTCCCCGGCTCCGCGATCGCAATAGCAGAGGTGTAATGCGCGCTGCGGCAGTTGTCCGGCATTTTTTCCATCCACTTCAGAAGCTTTTGATTGTTGTCCTCATCTGACTTGCCTGGGCCCGCGAAACGGCCTGAGTAAACTCCGGGAGCGCCTTCCAGGGCGTCACAGCAAAGCCCTGAATCCTCGCCAAGGGTCAACAAGCCGGACTGCCGGGCATAGCCCAGAGCTTTGAGAGAAGCGTTCTCCTCAAAACTTTCCCCGGTCTCTTCCACTTCCTCATAACCGGGAATGGATTTCAGGTAGACCAGCTCAAGCGGCAGGTCCGCGAAAAGAGCTTTGAATTCATCCACTTTTTTAGCGTTTGTGGTGGCAATCAGGAGTTTCTTTTTGGACATTAAATTTTCGCGTATTTTTTCTGGATCCGGACCAGATCATTGATACCCTTTTGTGCCAGCGAGGTCAACTGGTCCATCTGGGTCTTGCTAAACGGCTTGCCTTCCGCGGTTCCCTGGACCTCCACA
>CAZKMJ010000012.1:6219-20324 GCA_964553835.1 uncultured bacterium | reverse complement strand
CCACAAACTTACCATCGCCCGTAACCACAAAATTCATGTCTACTTCAGCTTTGGAATCTTCAGCATAGCAAAGGTCAAGAGCGGGCTTGCCGTTGACAATACCAACACTGATGGCGGCGATATAATCCTGGATCGGAGACATTTTAAGGACCTTGGCCTTCTTCAATTTTTCAATGGCTTCAGCCAGCGCGATAAAGCCTCCAGTGATGGATGCTGTGCGGGTTCCGCCATCACCCTGTATCACGTCACAATCAATCCAGATAGTACGCTCGCCCAGGATTTTCATATCCATGACCGAACGCAGACTGCGGCCAATCAGGCGCTGGATTTCATGCGTACGTCCGCCCACCTTTCCTTTGGAGGATTCACGCTGGATACGTTCATTGCAGGAAGCTGGCAGCATGCCATATTCCGCGGTCACCCAGCCCTTTCCCTGACCTTTCATGAAAGGCGGTACCTTGTCTTCGATGCTGGCCGTGCAGATAACACGGGTGTTGCCCATCTCAATCAGGCACGAGCCGGGGGCATTCTTGATGAAACCTTTTTTGATGGTGACTTTTCTAAGTTCGCTTTGCTTACGTCCGTCAGGGCGCATGATAACCTCTACCTTATTTTTAGGATTCTGTGAAAGCGCGGCACAATGCGCGCGTTGAGTTTCAGGGCCATGGCCCTGCGCTGCAGGCTATTTAAAATTTCCATCAGGTCTGGGTCCTCGTGCCCTTCAACGGCCCCACTTACCGGCTGAAGAATAAAAGGTGTCAGCGGAGCAACCTGGCTTGTAATTTCGGCCAGCCGGTCAAATTCCTCAAGGTCGATCTGCCTGGAGAGCACCAGCTTGATAAAAGTCTCTTTAGATTTGGCGATTTCCAGGAATTTACGGTGTTCTTCATAGAAATTCTTTTCCCCAGTCACACTGGCCGGCTTCATATCCATCGCAATGCAGTCAAACCATCCAATCATTTCCTGCAAGGGCTTCCAGAGAATGCCATTGGTCTCCAGATAAATTTTTAAGCCCATCGATTTCAGGGGCGGAATCAGATTTTTCAGAAATGCCGCGTAAAGAAGCGGCTCGCCGCCTGTCAAACTGACGAAAGAATGAGGTCCTTCGGTTTCTTCGAGTTTTTTGACGGCCTGAATGACTTCGTCCAGAGACATGGATTTCCCAGGCTTGTCTTCATCGCAATATCCGCAGTGAATATGACATTCTTCAAAACGAATAAAAAGATGTCGCTCACCAAGCCGGGTGCCCTCGCCCTGGATGGAAGAAAATATCTCTGAAATATTAGCGCGGTCAGCGGTGGGCGGATGCTTCATGGATCAGCGGGTCCTCCACCCCGGCTTCACGGAAACCTTTGGCGCGCAGGCGGCAGGAATCACATTCACCGCATGGTTTTGCGCCGCCCTTGTAGCACGACCAGGTCATTTCCAGCGGCACATTGAGCGTTTTGGCCAGCCGAATGATTTCTTTCTTGGAAAGTTTCAGCAGCGGCGCCTTGATTTGAATTTTCCTGCCTTCATCGCCCGCCTTGGTTCCTTTTTGAATGACCTTTTCAAAGGCTTCAAAGAAATCCGGGCGGCAGTCAGGGTATCCACTGTAATCCAGCGCATTAGCACCGATAAATACAGCTTCAGCACCTGCTGCTTCCGCGCATGATACCGCAAGCGCAAGAAAAACAGAGTTGCGCGCAGGCACATAAGTGTTAGGAATTGACTGTTCCATCTCTTTCTCATCCCGGCCTGTAGGCATGGTCATACTTTTGTCTAAAAGCGAACTGCCTCCCCAGGGCATGGAAAGCGGCACGATGTAATGCGGGACCGAAAGCCTCGCTGTGACAGACTTGGCCGATTCAATTTCCCTGTCATGCAGCTGACCATAGGACAGCGTCAGAGCCGTAACGCTGTAGCCTTCCTTTTGCGCCACATACAGCGCAGTCACGGAATCCAGTCCTCCAGACAACAAACACACTGCCTTTTTCATTTTTGACGTACAACCTCGACATGATTTAATTTTTGGGCCAGGAACTTCTCGCCTACACGCACAAAATTTCGCGGCTTGTCGCTCACGTAAATTTTCAGAAGATCGCGGCGGCTATTGGGCGCGGGATTGGCCAGATCTTTTTTTTCCAGTACAGACGCAAGCTCATCAACCGTCGGAGCCATAGAATCAATCAGCCTTATTTTTTTTCCGGCTACTTCCTGGATGGCCTGATGAAGGAGCGGATAATGCGTGCAGCCCAGGATCAGTGTATCGATCTTTTTACTCAAAAGGGGCTTGAGATAAACTTCAGCGATCTGGCGCGTGACTTTGCCTTCTAACCAGCCTTCTTCAACAAGAGGGACAAAAAGAGGACACGCGGCCTGGAATACTTTCACGGAGGGCCGCTTTCGCTTCAGCCCTTTTTCATAAGCGCCACTGTCCACCGTAGCCTGTGTCGCAATCACGCCTACACGCCCAGTACGGGTAGCTTCAAGCGCGGCGTCCACAGCCGGCTCAATCACATCGATAATTGGAAGATTGAAGTGGTTTTTCAGGAAATTGTAGGCGGCGCTGGAAGACGAGTTACAGGCCACGACAACAGCTTTGACCTTGTGCTTTAAAAGAAACAGCGTGTTCTGAATCGAATACGTCAGGATCTGTTCTTTGGACTTGGTACCGTATGGCAGGCGCGCCATGTCTCCGAAGTAAATGATAGATTCCGCCGGAAGACGGCGCCGCATTTCGCGGACAATTGTCAGGCCGCCGAGGCCGGAATCAAAAACTCCGATAGGTTTGAGCGCGGACGCATTTTTACTCTTCTTCGTCTTCGTCCTCATCCTCGTCTTCATCTTCGCCGTCTTCATCTTCTTCTTCGTCGTCTTCTTCATCCAGGTCTTCGTCGCCCTCATCATCTTCGTCTTCGTCGTCGTCCTCATCGTCGCCATCCGCATCATTATCAATGGTGCACATGACTTCACCCTTCGCAACGACTTCGCCTTCGTCATAATAGACTTCGGCCAGAATTCCTGAAGCAGGCGCGGAAATCGTGATCGTGCCTTCTTCGGTGGTCAGCTCAGCAAGATCATCGCCTTCGTTGACCGCGTCACCTTCTTCAAAAAACCAGGTCTGCAGGGTGCCCTCTTCAACATTGGGGCCGAGCCCCTCAAGCGTCACTTCCTTCATCTTCTTTCTTTTCTCCTTATTACGATTTATGAAACGTTTCAACCGCGCCTGCGCGTTTCAAGAAACTACACGCGCGCGATCACCCGCATGAAAAACCTCGCCTGCATGATACGAACTGCGTACATACGGCGCGGAAAAAACTTCCCGAAAACCAAGCGGCTTTAATTCATCAGCCAGCTGTGAAAAAACATCCGGGGAAATATATTCGGCAACTTTGAGATGTTCTTGACTCGGCGGCAGATACTGGCCGAGGGTCAAAATGTCGCAGCCCGCGGAACGAAGGTCGCGCGCGGCCTGGCGCACTTCATCCAGCGTTTCACCAAGGCCAAGCATGATACCGCTTTTGGCAGTCATAGCCGGATTGAGACTTTTAACGATCTCAAGAACCGAAAGTGACCTCTTATAAGAAGCCTGGGGGCGAACCTGCTTCTGCAGCCGCTCCACGGTTTCCAGGTTATGATTGTAAACCGTTGGGTTTGCGGCCACCACCCTGCCAATCAATTCCCTGCGCGCGTGAAAGTCGGGAGTCAACACTTCGACCTGGACACCCGGAATTTCCTTATAAACAGCTTCGACTGTGAGCGCGAAATGCTCCGCGCCTTCGTCAGGCATCTCATCACGGGCAACTGAGGTGATCACGACATACTCAAGACCAAGCTCTTTCGCGGCTTTGGCCACGCGCTGAGGCTCATCCGCTTCAACTTTTTCGGGCCTGCCCGCCTTGATGGCACAAAATCCGCAGCTGCGGGTACATACCTCACCCAGAATCATAAAAGTAGCCGTGTTACGAGAGTAACACTCACTGCGATTTGGGCAAAGCGCGGACTCACAGACCGTGTTGAGGCGATAATCAGAAAGAATATGATGCGTTTTTTCTGCGGAAAGGGCCGGGAGTGAACGCCTCAGCCAATTTGGAAGTCTTTTAACCGTATGATTCACTTCGTGTTACCTCTATTAATAAAGCCGATTGCGAAAACAAGTTTGTATCAGAAACGTCGTCTTGCTGTCAAGATGCCGCGGCGACGCCCCTGTCCCGGGCATCCGTTACTGAAGGATCGGCCAGCAGTTTGTCCGCGTCCAGCTGATTGACAAGCGCATGACCATGGTTCCACGCCTGAAAAAAAACAGCTTCGGGCATGTAAGAGCGGATTTCCTCAATCAGTTTTGGATAAGAATAATGGGGTTTGGCAAGCAAAGGGTTCTTTTTGGCGTCCGAACCTTTATAAGGGCCGTATTCAGTAAGGCCAAAGGGCTTACCCAGAGCCACAAGCTTGTCATAGGAAGTTTTTGCGGATTCAAGGCCGGGCGCGTAAAGGTCAAGTCCGGTCATGTCCACATATTCAGGGCCGGGATAATTGACCGCCTCTTTCCCCCTGGCCAGCACAGAATAAACCCAGATCAGATTGTTCAGCTTCTTTTCTTTTGTAAGATAATCAAAAACCTGTATCCATAATTGCCTGAACTCCTCCGGCGTGGCTTTGCTCCACCAGAATGACTTTCCATTGGATTCATGAAGCGGGCGCCAGATGACCACAACGCCGGCATTTTGAAGCTCCGCAAGCGCGGCCGCAACCTGATCGAGTTCCGCCATCCACTTTGCATGCGCTTTTTTTCCAGGTTTCCAAAGGTCTGAGATTTTTCCTTTGATAGATGCATCGCGCGATCCGTTTCCGGTCCATGGATTGCGCGCATGCCAGCTGACAGTTACAAGCCCGCCTTTTTTCCACTGTTCGATCAGGAGCTGATTAGTCCGGGAAAGATCGATCTTTTTGTTTTTGTCCGCAAGCTGAGCGTAGTCCAGGCCGAGCATGCCGATGGAGCGGCCTGAGGATTCTTCCAATTCTGTAAAAAGTTTCCGGTTTGACTCGTGAAGGTAATTAGAGCCAGGCATGGCCGCATGCCCCACAAATTGTCCGCTGACTATTTTGTGGGATGAAGACAGGCCTGTCAGGTATTGGAGGACGGCTTTAGTTTCGTCAGATGCTTGGGGATTGGCCGCGCCCGCGCAAATAAATGCGGTGAAAATAAGGGCCGCCGCCCTGAAGACTCGTTTTTTCAAGTTTGTTTACTTCGCCCCAGTACCCAGCAACACAACCGGGATAGTCTTGAAAATGATCTGCATGTCAAAGAAAAGCGACCAGCGGTCAATGTACGCAAGATCCAGGCGCATCCACTGATCAAAGTCCTTGATCTGGCTGCGGCCGTTGACCTGCCAGTAACCCGTGATACCGGGCCTCATGCTGAGGCGGCGGCGCTGCCAGGGTTCGTATTTGGCTACTTCCTGGGGAATCGGAGGACGCGGGCCGATCAGGCTGATTTCTCCCCTCAGCACGTTAAGAAGCTGGGGCAGTTCATCAATGCTGGTCTTGCGCAGGAAATTACCGATCGGAGTCATGCGCGGATCTTTGGTGATTTTAAAGACAGGGCCGCCCATTTCATTCAAGTGCCACAACTGGGCCTGACGGGCTTCAGCATCCACAACCATGGAACGGAACTTATAGAGCTTGAAAAGACGCCCATTCAAACCCACGCGGGTCTGAGTGAAAAAGATCGGGCCTTTGGAAGTCAGCTTGATCGCAAGCGCGACAACCGGGAAGAACGGAAGCAGCACAATCAGGCCGGCAAGCGACATGATAATGTCCGCGAAGCGCTTGATGGCAAGCTGCCATTCACCCGCGGGCACCGCCTGGAAGGAAACGAGCGGAATGCCGTCCATTTCCGTGGGCTGGGCCTTGGCAAAGCGGATATTGAAAAGATCAGTGGCAACGGTAGCGCGCACACCGACGTGTTCGCAATGAAGCACGCCTTCTTCGATCAGGCTCATCCAGTTGCGCGGAACAGAAAAAATAACTTCATCAATAACGTGCTCTTGAAGGATTTTGGGGAGATCATAAAGCGCGCCAATAATTGGAACGCCAGCGACTTCCTTACCCACCCAGACCGGGTCAGGGTCCAGAAGGCCAACGAGATGCAGGCCCCAGTTTTTGTGGTTATGGACAGACTGAATCAGCGCCTGCGCGCGTTTCCCGGTACCAACGATCAGGATATTACGCTGGAAATGGTCGCGTTTGGCCATCATACGCCAGATTTCAATCAGGCAGGCGCGTTCAAAGCAAAGCATGATGAAACTGGCAATGAAAAACATGCCCATAAATGTGCGGCTGACATAATCCAGTTTCAGCAGGAAAACAAATGCGCTGAGTGAAAGCAGGGCCAGCACGTTTGCCTTGAAAAGAACAGGCACGATCTGCCGGGAGGATTTGACCCGAAGCTCTCGGTACGCGCCAAGAGCATGCAGGATGCAGAGCCAGATCGGCAGGATCAGGAGCAGCAGCCACAGATAGCTGCCCAGGTCCTTCAGGTTGGACAGCGGCTGATTGACCACCATGTCCAGCTTGTATACGGCCCGGTAGTTCTGCCGGATGTTGTAGGTCCAGAGAAAAGCCAGCACGATGGCCACGCCATCGATGATCCGGACCAACTGTTTTAAGAATGTCTGAGCTTCGCGTACCATTTAAGTCACCTCAATTAGATTTTTACTTCTTTACTTGAACTATCACAACTTGAAACTAAAACAGGCATCTCAGCAAGTACGCTATGAGCTAATATATGCAATATGCGTACCAACTTGAGCAACTCTCAAAATGCGATCTTTATAGTGATCCTGCTCTCGGCGAGATTAATTTCTTTTTAACAAGACATTTTTTTCCGTCATCTTGCTCAAAAATGTATAACTGCCGTCAGATCAAGACTTCCTTTTAAACATCTCCTTCAAAAGCATGCCAAAAAACGGCATATCTTCGATCAGGTAACGCTTCCAAAGGCGTTTGGGGTCCTGAAAAACACGCCAAAGCCATTCGAAACCGGTTTTTTGCATCCATTCCGGCGCCCGCTGAATAACACCAGCTTCAAAATCAATGGAAGCTCCAACGCAAAGAGCAGCCTTGACGTTCAGGAGCGGCAGATACTTATGCGTCCACTTTTCCTGCTTGGGCGCACCCAGAGCTACAAAAAGGATGTCCGCGCCCGATTCATTGATCTTGCGCACAATCAGCTCATTATGCTCTTCGCTCTTTTCAAAACCAAAAGGCGGTGAATAGCAGCCGGCCATATTGAATCCAGGAAAACGTTTCGCGAGGTTTTCAGCGGCTTTTTCCGCGACACCTGGCATCGAGCCGAGAAAATAAACACTGCGTCCGTCGCGGGCGGACAACTCACACAATAAAGGAAAAAGATCGGAACCCGCGACACGTTCCTTGAGCGGTTTTCCAAGCAGCTTGCTTGACCAGATCAAAGGCATGCCGTCAGCAATCACCAGAGACGCATCCTTGTAAATGGCCGCGAATTCAGGGTCTTTCTTGAGGCGTATAACGTGGTCGACGTTAGGAGTGGTTACAAAATGCTTTCCACTTCCGTCAAGCCAGCTCCATATAATTTTCAGGGCTTCGATCATGCTGACATTGTCGATCGAGATCCCGAACATCTCTACCTTGGACACAACAGGGGCTTCGATTTTCCGCCTTGAGGGGACCTCAAGCAGGTTGATGGCAGAATCGCTCATTTTTGCCCCCCTTTCAGCTGCCTGTAAGACTCAAAAAGCTTTTCGAGAATCTTGGCGGCGCTGTAAGGCTCAACAGATTTCTGGCACGCTTTACGATCAGGCGTCTGGTCCAAAACTTCCGCGAACGCGGAACTGAAAGCCTCCGGCGTGCGCTGATTGACAACACGCCCCGCTTCCCTGCTCGCGATAACACGTTTTGCCTCACCCTCGTCAAAAGCGACAGCAGACAGCCCGCACTGGAGGCTTTCTACCACGACACGCGGCATACCTTCGTAAGCTGAGGTCAAGACCAGAAGATCAGAAGCATTCATCCATTTGGCAATCTCGGTCTGTTTTGTAGGACCAAGGATCAAAACCTTTTTCTCAAGTCCTTTTTCCGCGATAAATGAACGGATCATCGTTTCAAGTGAACCGCCGCCGATCATGACAAGGCGGCAGTCTTTCTTTTTCAGAAGCTCCTTGAAGGACTTCAGCAGAAGCTCAGGGTCCTTCTGAAGCTCAAACCGCCCCACGAAAAGCAGCCACTTGGGCGCGATATCAAGGTTGTGGGCCTTGCCGAGCTCTTCCCGGCACTGCCTTCTTTCCGCCTCCGGAAGGGACTTGAAAACGTCCTCATCCACCCAGGTCGGCACAAAACCATGCGGCTTGCCCAAATTCGGGTAACGGTCGTTGTACCACTTCACAAGATCTTCACGCACGCTGAACAAGTGGTCCATGCGGCCAAGAAGCGGTTTTTCGATCATGAAATAAAGCCACGGCGCTTTTTTCCAGAAAATTTCAGTCTTGGGGTTGTACAGGTCCTGGGTATGCGTATGAAAAAAACAAACCTTGGATTCTTTGACACCACCCAGCGCGAGTTCCGGTTCAATACGGTGAAGCTCCAGGATCGCGTCTTTGAAATTAATTTTCGCGCGGTTTTGCCACAGGGCCCAGGTGAAACGGATGCTGAGCGGAAACCGGTAATGATAAGTTGGATGCGCGTCGACGATAGGCAGATAATCAAACGTGCGGCCATTCCCATTTAAGGGATATTTTTGCCACTGACCCACAGGCCGGGCCGACGGGTCTGCCGTAACGCCAATCAAGCTGACTTCAAAGTCCTGGGGCGCGTATTTAATGAAAGTATTAATGTAGGTGCCCACGCCGCCTACGTGATTAATAGCCGGATCATGCTGATGAATGATTAAAACTCGGCGTTTTTTCACAGTTCAACCCCCGCCAGGCGGCTGCAAAGGTTTTCAGTGCCGCCAACCATTCGTTCGAGCGTGTACTGGCGCTTGACCTTATCAAGGGCTGCGGCGCCCATCTCGCGGGCAAAATTGCGGTCCTTAAGCAAAAGCAGAATGCGCGCTGCCATGGTTTCATGGTCACCAGAATCGACCAGATATCCAGTCTTGCCATCTTCAATCTGTTCGGGCACGCTTCCAACGCTCGTAGCGACCACAGGTTTTGCCGCGGCCATGTACTCAAGCACGGCATTGGAAAGGGTCTCAACCACAGGATGAGATGAAAGAACGGCAACGTCAAAAAGCGATACGACAGATGGAACGTCATTGCGCGCGCCAAGAAAGCGGACGTTCTTCTCAATTCCAAGCTCTTTGGTCAACGCCTCCAGCTTGGGGCGTTCGACGCCATCCCCCACAATCAAAAAAACAGCATCATTGATTTCGCGAGTGACTCTGGCTGCAGACCGCAGGAACATTTCATGGTTTTTCTCAGGTCTGAGCATGGCCACAATACCCGCGACCGGCGACCCGTTCGTTAAACCAAGCTCCTGGCGGACCTTTTCAATCTTGCCGTTTAATTCAAAACGGGACATATCAACGCCATTGGGAATAATTTCAATCTGGTCAGCGGAAATACCCTCTTCCTTAACCAGGTAGTCTTTGTGCATCTGGCTAAGGGCGGTGACGCGCTCAACCATGGGAAAAGTCACACGGTTCAAAAGTAAACGGCGACGGATACGGTTAATTTTTCCGGTTGAACGGATAGCGGTGATGCGTCCGGGCACGCCCGCGAGAAGACTGCAAATAACACCCCAGAACTGGGTCAAAGGCTGATTCACAATAAACACGACATGAATTTTTTCCTTCTTCATGATCTTCCAGAGTTTGAAGCCCGCGGACAAGTCCCAGCTCTTTTTGGCAATACCGTGATAAACCGTATAACCCTCATGGATCAATTTTTCACCCAGCTGGCCCGGCTCATAGAAACAGACAAGCACTGGCTTGAAGCGCCGGGAATCAAACCGACGCACCAGCTGGTTGACCACGGTTTCAGTGCCGCCAATGCGCATGGAGGTTTCAAGGAACAGGACGTTAACTTTTTCGCCCGGCAGGCTTTTTTTCTTCTTTCCCATCTTTCGCGAAATCGCAGCGTGGATGGCGCGAATATCCTGCAGCGTAATGACCCCGAGGACAAAAAGCGCCAGGAGATAAACCGGGGCCGCGATGACAAGGGACAGCAGCAGGCCGGCGCCCCGGGTAACCATAAGCGAGAACCCCATGACCGCAGCAGCCATAAGGGGCCGCGTAAATTCTGATCGAAGGCTGAAACCCGGTACTTTTTTACGAATGACCCGGACTTGAAGAGTGAAAACCAGCGCTTCAACAACGCTTGTCGTGATCGCCGCACCCTTGTGCCCGAAAAGCGGAATCATGATCGAGTTCAAAGTTACATGGGAAAGAAGCCCGATTATCAGGATGTTGCTTCCCTTCTTTTCATGGTTCAAAGACGCGACACCTGAAATCAGCACTTCATTCAAAAAACAGAAAGGAAGCGCCATCATCAGAATGCTCAGCGTGTGCGAGGACTCAACGAACGCCTTACCATAGAAAAAATTCATAATTTCCCGTGATTCAAGCAGTCCAACAGCCATGATGGGAAAAGCGATCATCATCAGGAACTTGCAAGCCATCTTCAATGAAGAGGTAAAACGTTCGCGCGACTGCTCTGAGTAGCTGGAAAGCAGCGGAAGCATGGTCTGCGCAAAACTGCCCGGAATAAACGTAAGCACCTTGTAGAACCTTTGCGCTGCCGCATACCAGCCGGTCATCAAATCTCCACGAAGATTGGAGAGCATGACCGTATCAACGTCCGTGTAAACCACTCCAAAAAGGCGAAAAAGCGCGAATGGGAACGAAGAGCGGATCATTTCAAAGACCAGCTTCGCATCCCAGTGCCACCGGATTTTTTGGAGACGTGTGGTGACGAGAATGGTGCCAACAGTGAACCCGATCAAATTCATGAGACAGCGGACCGCGATCAAATGGAGAACTCCTCCGCCAAGCGCCATGACCGTAAGCGAGCCTATAACCCAGCCCGCCCGAACAACCAGGTTGAGGCCTGCGACCCATTTCATCATCTGCAGGCCCTGGAAAAAGGCCGCGGTAAATTTAAGCTGAGACTCGAAAATAACAAGAACGCCGGCAGTCAGTGCCAGTGTGGTTTTTTCAGGAGAATGCCACAGGACATGGGACACGATAACCATGAGAACCATCATAGCTGCCCCAAGAATAACTTTGGCAGCCGTACCGTGGATAAGATACGTGCTGATCTTCTCGCGGTCGCGGGAAATATCCCGAGTCACAAGCGCGCCCATCCCGAAACCCGGAATAATACTGAACAAAGAACCGAACGAAACGGCAAATGCCAGAAGACCAAATGAAACAGGACCCAGGTAACGGGCCACCAGCATGGAAATTATGATATCAAGCATCCGCGTGCCCAGCTCCATAACCATCAGAATGCCGGTATGTTTTACAATGCGCGCTTTTTCGCTCATTTCATGACCCCCTGGCGCGGAGCAGGAACCTTCATACCCTGCTGCTCCGAAGTTAGCCGGGTCTCGGCAACCCGGTTATCAACCGAGAATTCCTTAGAGTCGCCAATCCATTTAGAGAAGACTTCCGCGATAATTTCATGAGCCGCGGTATTAAAATGACCATCTCTCGGAATATAAAGTCTGCGGTCACGATGCTGCGCAAGAACCGGATATAAATCCATGGCATCGATATTCAAATCCTTACAAACCTGCGTTAGAAGCCTCTGGGCCTTCAGCGGGTCGCTGATCCATGCTTTCACATCGCTGTCATCAGGAAACTGGTTTAATATAATTTTTTTGTAAACTTCGGGATAAATCTGGACTTGCGATGGGATAATCGCGACTTTGAATGACGCGCCGCGCTTTACCGCCTCTTCCTTTATTTCGGAAATCAAAGCTTTCATCAAAGGAAGCCCTTCATTGACAATATTGTCATCGTACCAGCCGTTAATCAGGCCTGGTTTTCTGGGAAGCTTCACCGGAACTCCGAGGCGCATAAGAAACCGCAGAATGCCAGGGTGAGATTCAAAAAAGGCCGCGACGCTCTCACACACAAATTCGACCGACCTCAGTTTCCAGGGATTATTCATTTCCGGTCTGCGAAAACTCTCATTAAGCGTTTCGAGGTTGTTGACAGGTGCTGTTTTGACTTCCGCGCGGCCTGCAGCATTTAGCGCAAAACCCGGCTTCACTGGAACAGATTCATAATTACCATAGCTGAGACGCAGATTGTCCAGAATGTCATTAAGGAAAATCATAAGAACATAGGAGTCTGGAACGATACCGTTTTCGTCAGCCAGCTTCCTCATAAAAAGAAGCTCCTGGCCTGTGCCATATCCCGGAACACCCGCGTTAATCACACGCACATGCCGCGCAGAGCCTTCATTAAGAAGGGTCTCAAGGCGCCCCGTGAATGTCTTATCCAGGGTAAAATGGCGGGAGAAAACAAACGAGTCACCTAACACCATGATGCGGCGCTCCCCCGCAGATTCTGCAGGAAACTCTTCACCCCGCAGACCGTAGGAATTGATATCCATTTTGACCCTTGAGATCTGCCCGGACGGACGGACCCAGTGATGCCCAGGCTTTAAACGCCAGCCGATGACCGGATCAAATTCCTTGGTCACAATGAACCGGTCCATTTCCTGAAAAAAACGCGCCGTAATTTCAAGAGCCCCAAAGCAAACTGAGACACAAAGAAATACAGTCAGGATTGTAAAAATTTTATTTTGTTTCATGATGAGACCTGTATTCTGGACCCGCGACACTTACAAGAATCGAAGCCACGGTCCAAAGGATCATATTATTTGAAATATTGCCGGTATGAACCGATTCATGAAACAGCATGGCCACCAACCCAAGAATCATGCCCGCGAAAAGGCCGCGAATGGCGGTATCTTCCGTTAATTTCATTTTTTTCCAGCCAAAATAAAGAATGCTGAAAAGAAAATAGATATAAAGAAACATCCCGACGAGACCTGTCTGGGCGGCAACTCCAAGGTAAAGGTTGTGCAGCTTTGCGTAATAAACAAAAACGCGCGTCTTGGTGCTGGCATCCACGACATAAGGCTCATAGCTTTCCGAGACCACGTTATAATTATTTAGACCAACACCCAGAATAGGATGAGCTTTAATCATTTCCATTCCCATTTTCCACTGCGGTAGCCTTGAGTCCGTGGAGCCCTTGTCATCCTGAGTCATTCGGGCATTGATTTTTGGCGCCATGGGCGCGATCAGAATGCCGGCTGCAAGAACCGCGAAAACGATCGTCGACAGCTTGAAGGGATGGGTCTTGAGATACTCGCGATACCAGCGCGCAAACATAAGCGGAAGCGAGATTGCAGTTACGATCCAGGCGGACCTGCAATACGAAAAAATCATGACGAGGGACGCAAGAGCGAAAATCCCCCAAATCACAAGTTTCTTGATCCCTTTGAATGGCTGCAGAACCAGTGCAAGACAAATGGGCAGCAGCACCGAAAGATACCCGCCAAGAAACGTGGGATGCCCAAGAGTCCCGCCAACGCGGAATACCGTTGACTGACTCTGCGCAATCTTGAGAACCTTTTCCTCTTTTCGCTCACCCAGAATACCAAGCCCGATATTATGCTGGAGCTTTTGCTGACCACACGCGATCAAACACTGCAAAAAAAGGCCGGCGAGAAGGCATTTGACGGCAAACCAGACATCTTCTTTTGTTTTAATGTTGTTGGAGAGATAAAAAAATATGAGAAAAGTTTTCAAAAAGCATGCAACTTCAACAACAGAAAGCAGCTTGTTCTGGGCATTGATCGCGCTTAGCAGTCCCCAGGCCGTAAAAGCCAGGAATGCATAGGCACCGGCCGGCCATATCATCCGTTCACTGCGGTTGGTCATCAGACGCACCACCCACATGGGATAAAGAGCGCAAACAAGAATATCGAGGACTGAAAGATTAAGCAGCGCGGTCCCCTGCGGCAGCGCCATAGAATAAAGCGTTGGACCTATCTCAAAGTTGACGTCAACATTCATGGGCACCATAAAGAAAACCAGCCCCAGAAGGATGCGTTCAAAACGCCGCA
>CAZKMJ010000012.1:0-6209 GCA_964553835.1 uncultured bacterium | reverse complement strand
GGAAAAACAGAGAAAGGAAGCCGCAACCAGCAAAAGAGTCAGCGCTCTGATCTCCAGGACCTGGACCGCTTTCATTAAAGCAAGAGCCATGGGCAGGCCAAGCACCAGTGGGGTGATCAGCCTTTTCATAAATCCCGCGGACGGGTCGGTCGAAACCGGGAGGAGCTTCATTTCGATTTTCTACCTGTGCGCTGCTGCGCGACGGCATGACGGGCCTTGCTGACACCGGCTTCAAGTAGCCCCGTGATACCTTTCTTGGGAAGCTTCTTTTTCTTTTCAGTCGACATGCCGTAGCGGTAAACTTCATAGCCGTATCCATAGCCGGTAAGATCGGCCTTGGCGACACGGTTCAGGATCACGCCAACAATCTTCGCCTTCAATCCATCGCAAATCCCAACCATTCGCTTGAAAGCTTCACGCGGAGTTTTGCCGCTCTGGGCAACAACAAGCACAGCCTGTGTCAGTGCTGCGAGAATAGTCGCGTCCGTGACCGGGATCATGGGAGCTGTGTCGATCAGCACAAAATCAAATGCTCCAAGGGCTGTCTGATAAAATTCTTTCATCCGGGCGGAACCAAGTAGCTCCGAAGGGTTTTTTGGAATGGCCCCGCTGGTCACAACAGACAAGCCTGCGGCACCCGTCTTTTTAACCGTTTCCTTAAAAGATACTTTCCCCGCAAGAAACTCGCTTAAGCCGGGAGTTTGAGGCAGTTCAAGCGCGCGGTAAACATTCGGTTTGCGCAAGTCCGCGTCCACAAGCAAAACACTTACACCGGTCTGCGCAAGCGCCGCCGCCAGATTACAGGCTGACGTCGTCTTACCTTCTTCGCTTCCAGGGCTGGTAATCAGAATCGCGGAACGATCGAGTTCGCGCGGAGCACAAAGAAGATTGGTGCGGATAGCGCGATACGCCTCAGCAATTTCAGATTCATCCTCTTTCAACATATGCTGGTAGCGTTCCGCAAACTTCATCGGCTTTTCAGGATTTTCCTCGATCTGCGGAACTTGCCCCAGGAAATTGACCGGAAAAAGGTCTGTAATGTCATAAGAGCTTTTAATGGTAGCGTCCATAAATTCTTCCATACCCGCGACCACAACACCGCCCACAATCCCAAATAATATACCGAGAAGAATGTTCAGGACCTTGTTCGGCTTGACAGGTTTGCGCGGAAGGTGTGCAGGGTTCTGGATCCAGATGTTGTTAGGGCGTCCAGCTTTATCAAGAGCACTAACGACACCGGTCGCGGATTCACCAAAGGCCGAAGTATTCTGCTGTTCAATCGCCAGAGACAGCTGCGCCATTTGCTCACGGATGCGCGCCCGGGCCGGAAACTTTGGTTTGTAGCGCTTTGACAGCTCCGCTTCTTTGGACTGAAGTGAAAGGTATTCATTCTTCATCAGGTTCAACTTTTCTGAACGTGTTGAGCGCTGAAGATTTTCTTCCACAAAAACGCGGGCTGTTTCATTGGCAATCTGCAGCGCAAGCTTTGGATTGCGGTTATACACACGCAGAAGCACAAGGCGCGTTTGTTTAACAGGCTGAACTTCAATCTGGTCAGTCAGCTTTTTGACAGGGTCGGCGCTGTCCGCGTACTGTTTCTTTTTACCAAGATCAAGATTCCTGAAAACAATCTCCGCTATCCGGCGGCTTTTCATAATTTCAAGCTGCGTGCGGTAATAGTCCGCGTAAGTCAGGTAGTTGGACTGTGCCATGGTCGCATCGTCACGGCTGGTGTAAATAGCCAGCATGCTTGGCGTTTCCATATCAATAGCAATGGAGGCGGTCGCGCGGTAAACAGGCTTCTGCAAGAGAGTGCCAATGACGACCGCTGTAAAAATCAGAGCGGCAACGACACAAACAGTCAACTTCCTGCGGTTAAGCAGACGAAGAAAAGTTTGCAGCTCCTGCGAAAGATCGAGATTCAGGGTTGGATTTGTCATAACCAGCTTTCCGGAACAAAAATGACGTCGTTGGGATAAATCTCAACGTCTTTACTTTCATTCCCCTTAACAATGGATTTTGCGTTAACTTCAATCGTGGCCTGCTGGCCATTTTGGCCGGACCGGATGATGCGAACCTTGGAAATATTTGCCACCTTCGAAAATCCACCCGCCATGGCAACAAGGTCCATGAGCTTGTAGGATTTCTCCGCGGCCATCTGATAAGAGCCCGGCTTGTTAACCGCTCCAGTCACAGAAACAGTGCGATTATGATATGACTGGATAGAAACCTGGACTTGGGGGTTGACCAGATAATCAGCTTCGAGCTGGCGTGTGACGTCCTGCTGGAGCGCGAAAATCGTCATCCCCTGCACCTTGACATTGCCCAGCAGAGGGAGATTAATTTCACCACGCGGAGTAACACGGGCCGTAGTACTAAGCTCAGGCTCTTCGTAAACGCTGACATGGACCACGTCATCAGGCTGAAGTTTATATTCGCCGGTGTCTTCTGAGGCATAAGCTGGGGCAGGCACGGCAGCAGATTCAGCGGAAATATTAGGCGTTGAAATCGCGGGCTGAGTCAACGATACAGGCGCCGAGTTTGCAGAAGCTTGGACGACCGCCGCCGTCTCGTTTTTTTCCGCGTGCACGGGCTTTTCAATTTGAAGCGTGGGAAAACCCGCGCCCAAAGTAAAAAAACCCGCTATAAATACCCATTTCAGAAACATTGTTCCCATTTTACCTTTTTCCTTTTTCATTTATTAATACGATAAACGTATGTCTGCCAAATAACGATTGTTGGTGTAATCAAAGTTGTCAAAACTGGAAGAGCGGGACTTAAATTTGTAAGCCAGCCCGGCTGATGCCCACTCACGCCACTGATAGCGAAACTCAATGCCCGGCTGCCAAAAATGGTCGCGGCGCATTCCGGCCTCACCAGAAACAACTGCCGTCTGAGGATAACGGTTGTGCTGCCAGGCCATTTTAGGCGTGATAATAATCTTGTCCCAAAGGCGCTTGCTGTAGCTTAGCTCGATCTTGTCGAAGGAATACCAGCTATTGTTCTGAAACGTGGACTGGTCTACGGCGCGCGTGTAATCGAGCATAATCGCATCCCGCGGCCCGATTTTGTAGGCGATGTTCGAGTCCGCGACAATACCGTGATAGTCCTGCTGCTGGTCCTGCCCGTTGAACTCGTCTGTCCTGCGTCCCTGGAAACCCACTTTGATTTCAGTTACAAGATCGGTCAAATACTCCCCGCGAATACCGGTCAAAACCTGCCAGTAAGCCTGGTCCGCGTTGGCAACTTCATCGTCATAATAAACAACACCAAAATCATTCTGCAAAAGAACCGAAGTCTTCTGGAAAATACTGTAGCTTAAAATAACTGACGCAATATCCTCTTCATAATCAAAAGGCTTCAGGTTCGGCGCGGAATGCTCTACCGTGTGGTGAGTGTATCCAGGCTCAAAAGAAAATTTGGGCGATTTGTACTTAACAAGCGCCTGCACCGAGTTGGTAAGCAGCTCATCACGCGTCGACGTAGCGTTTGAAAAGCGGCCTTCCTCTTTAGCGATCGTATCCTCCATAACGAGGCGCCAGTTATTCGCGTAAGCTTCGGCCAGCAGATGCCCAAAATGATTGATGGCGTTTTCCCGGGTTTGGTCGACATAGTTAGCGATTTCCATACCGTATCCACCGGCAACACGAAAATTTTCTCCGCGCGTGAATTCAGCACTCAACGCGGGCAGTTCCTTAAAAATCATGTCCGCTTCGCGATCGTCACGCTGAAGGCGAACATTGTCATCCACTTCAAAAATCTGCGTATATGCCGGGTGAACGCGCAAATTTCCAAGTTCAAGACCAACGGTCTTGTCCCCTTTACGGACACGGGGAAGATTCGCGCGGCGGTCAAAATTCATAAGACCAATGGCAGACTGTCCGCGGCGGAACTGAACATTCTTGTCCTCTTCATAAAACTCATCGTTAACCTTTTCATAGGTCCATCCATGCCCATCATCACTGACAAACTCCGCCATCAGCTTTCCCGGTGCCAAAACCAGCAACAGGTAAAAAACGGTTGCAAAAATCCGGAATCGGGAATTATTCAGCTGCACTTTCAACCTCCTGATGTGCCGGCAGGTAGCCAAAACGACGCAGGCTAGTGCCAGTAATTGCGACAATGTTTTTTTTCTGTTCATCGTTAAGACGGTTAATCTGGTTCTGGTTTAGGTCGGCACGAAAATGGTTTTGAAATGATTCCATACCGAGCCAGACAACTTCTTTCCACTTCTTGTCAACAATATTGCGATGAGAGCCGTCCTGGTTCAGCACCCTCTTGACCTGAAGGCGTACTTTCCCGTTCAACTTGGAAATATCAAGTCCCGCAAGCCTGTAAATTTCACGCAACATTTCCTGGGGCTTTTCAAGCACGTCTTCGTAGCGGATCAGGTGGTAGTTCGGAATAAGCTTCGAATCCTCAATCATGCGCTGGACTCCCTTTTGGTAATTGCGCGCGAACGCCTTTAAATCATAACCCCGGCGCACATGCCCCTCACAAACAGCCAGGCCATTTCGCACAAGAGCAAAGAAAACCGCGTCCGGGTACATCCGCGCAAGTTCACGGGATACAAAAATCAAACCGTCAAGGTTCTTGCAGAGAAGACGCGAGGCCGCGATTTCTTCACGCGTATACCGGACATCCTCGGTTTTGTAGAGGTTCTGGGTCTCATCAGTCGCGCGCAGCTTTTCATCAAACAAAATCTTGTCGATACGAACCTGGGTAGACGGTTTAAAAGGCTTGCGATCCGTCCAGTCATTGAAACGGAAAATATCGGAACCCTCGGAAATAAAAATAGGCGCGTAACGAATGCATTTCGCGACACGAGTAGTCAGGGGCTCATCCAGCTTACCTTTAAAAACTTCATTCAACTCCCCTCGCGGAGAGCAGACTTCAGGGTGGGAACGAAGGAGGTTCAAAAGAATATTAGAGCCTCCGTAGGCAAATGAAACCAGAAAAATCGGCCGCTTGTTTAACATGCAGTCTTGTGCTTTCCCAGCTCAGCGTAAAGCTCCATGACATCGCCATCCTGAGGGTAAAAAAAGCGGTGCAGCGTTGCTGCAATTTTAAATAGAAGGCCTGTGTTGGTTTTACTCCGGTACATTTTCTTGTCCCGGGAATCTTTCAAGGCTGTGCCGGTAAATTCGGAAAGCTGTTTTATGACACTATCGCCGGCCATCAGGTCGTTATATTCCGTGAGGAAATAGGGGGATTCTGATTTTTTGAGGATTTTCAGCATTTCATTGTTGTAAACATACCAGGCATGCAGCGATTTCCAGATGACCGGAAAATTGGTCAGCAAACGCGAATTCTGCTGGCGCCGGTAATGCGTCACAAGTTCGGCAGGATGACGGTAGATGGCAATAATACGATGCTCAGGAAGCATTTGTTTCCATACACCGTAAGTCAGGCAGGTACGGGGGTCTTTAAAACCCCACTGCGGGTATTTCCCGTTTGTGTTCCGGATGAAGTTTTTAAGCTTGCCGCGGGTCTCCATGCTCACAGGAAGGTCGGCCGTGATGACATTTGAGATGTTGAGGCTGTGTTCCTTGTATTCGCAGCCAAGCACCTCAATATTCAGGTCATGGGTCTCAAGGCGCTCGTATTTGTTGCCATCGTCATAGCCCTTGCTTTCGTCAAAGTCACCCATATTGATCGAAGACTCATGGAGAATCTGCGAAATCAACGTCGTACCTGACTTGTGCATACCCAAAATCGTATAGATCATTTTCACCCTTCCGGCTAACGGTAGATTTTTTTTTGGAATATCCTACTGCCTTAGTAGATTACGCAGAAAAAAAAGATCACCCCTGCGGCAAACGGCTTTGGAAGGTCTTTAAGATAGCTGATGGCAGGACTTAGGTCAAGTGAATCGGAAAATATTTTTGTTATCGGACCATAAGCGCTAAGTTGTTATTCAGCATGGGGTTAACGGTCATTTTAAATTAACATTCTTTAATGAAAAACCGTCGTCTGGATAGCGCAATTTATAGCAGCAACTCGCGTGGTAGCCCAATGTCTACCAGATTGATTTTTCCAGCCAGCTCAGGACCAAACGACTTATAAAGTCCGAGCTTTGGGGCACCCAGAACCGCTGTAATAGACGCTTTAATCGCTACCCCCATAATTTCACCCGTGTCACCATTAAGACCGGAAGGTATATCGACAGCCAGAACAGCCTTCCCCGAAGCATTTACAGCTTCAATGAG
>CAZKMJ010000011.1:0-24545 GCA_964553835.1 uncultured bacterium | reverse complement strand
ACGCCGGTCGGACCCAGAAAAATAAAGGTGCCGATCGGGCGGCGCGGATTGCGCAGGCCGGAACGCGAACGGCGCACAGCATGCGAAATGGCGCGGATGGCTTCGTCCTGACCAATGACTTTCTTGTGAAGCTCATCTTCCATACGAAGCAGGCGCGCGGTTTCTTTTTCTTCCAGGCGGGCCAGCGGAACACCTGTCCATTTAGAAACAATGTGCGCGATGTCTTCGGCTGTGACCTGCACTTCAACTTCGGACTTGGACTCTTTCCAGTTTTTCTTCATCTTGGAAAGCTCTTCCTTGGCCTTGCGCTCATCATCGCGGAGCTTGGCGGCCTTTTCGAAATCCTGCGCTTTGATCGCGGCTTCTTTTTCACGCTTGAAGCTTTCAATGTCGCCTTCCAGCTTTTTCAAGTCCTTCGGAAGGGTCGTCATGGAAAGACGCGCGCGGGAAGCAGCTTCGTCAATCAGGTCGATAGCCTTGTCCGGCAGGAAACGGCCGGTGATGTAGCGGTCGGAAAGTTTCGCGGCCGCTTCAATAGCTTCGTCCAGAATTTTCACACGATGATGCGCTTCGTATTTATCACGAAGGCCCTTCAGGATCTGCACAGTCTGCTCAGCATTGGGCGGATCCACCATGATGGTCTGGAAACGGCGCGCCAGAGCGGCGTCCTTTTCGATGTATTTGCGGTATTCATCCAGCGTGGTTGCGCCAATGCACTGGATTTCGCCGCGGGACAAAGCGGGTTTCAGTATATTGGAAGCATCGATCGCGCCTTCCGCGCCACCAGCACCGACGAGCGTGTGCAATTCATCGATGAAGATCACGATGTTGTCCGAGCGGCGGATTTCATCCATGACCGCCTTGATGCGCTCTTCGAACTGACCGCGATATTTCGTACCGGCGACCATGAGAGCAAGGTCGAGAACCACGATGCGCTTGTCCGCCAGAATTTCGGGAACATCGCCGGAAATAATGCGCTGCGCAAGGCCTTCAACGATGGCCGTTTTACCCACGCCGGCTTCACCGAGCAGGACGGGGTTGTTCTTGGTGCGACGCGCCAGGATCTGAATGACACGCTCAATTTCATTTTCACGGTCGACAACAGGGTCAAGCTTGCCTTCACGCGCGAGCTGGGAAAGATCGCGGCCAAACGCGTCAAGCGCGGGAGTTTTATTTTTACCTTTGCCCGCCGTACCACCTGGAGCCCCAGGCGCCTGGCTGCCGCCGGTCGGAGACTGTCCCGCCCCAGGCGTGGAAGAACCGAGAAGCTTGATGACTTCCGCGCGAACCTTGTTCAGGTCCAGACCCACATTCATAAGAACGTGGCTGGCAACACCTTCGCCTTCTTTAATAAGGCCGAGCAAAAGGTGCTCAGTACCAATGTAGTTGTGGCCAAGCCTGCGCGCTTCATCCATAGCAAGCTCAATGACCTTTTTGGCCTTGGGAGTAAACGGAATGTCGCCGGAAACTATGGTACTTGGACCGAACTGCACCAGCTTCTCAACTTCAAGGCGGATAGTATCCAGTGAAAGGCCGAGATTCTGAAGGACGGCGGCCGCGACACTTTCACCTTCTTTAATTAAACCCAGAAGGATGTGCTCGGTGCCGATGTAATCGTGGTTGAAACGTTTGGCTTCTTCCTTGGCAAGAATAATGACTTTGCGTGCACGTTCAGTAAAACGGTCAAACATACAACCTCCACGTTCTAAGGTACTGCTTTATAAAAATATTATAACGAAATTTTTGTCAGCCGCTCACGAATCAATTCCGCGCGGCGGATATCACGGTCTGCCGAACTCAGCGACTTCGCCGCGATCTTCTGAAGATGCGCGGGCTGGATCAACAAAAACAGCAGGTTCATGTCCGGACGGCTCAGGCCCGATTGCATCAGGCCCATGGACATCCCCAGCTGCACCAGCGAAAGTAGCTGCGTTGCTTCTACGGACGAAATCGTGCGCGCGGATTTAAGCGTTCCCAACGCGCGCCAGATCTGGTCTTCAAACTTGGTTTTGCGCTTGTCCTTTAAATGCGACCGCGCTTCCTTTTCATGCTCAATGACCTGGCGGATCACAGTCGCCAGGTTATCAATAATTTCATCTTCATGCTGTCCCAGAGTCATCTGGTTGGAGAACTGGAAAAAATTCCCCATCGCCTGGGTGCCTTCACCATAGAGCCCGCGCGCGGCGAGGTTGAGCTTCGCCAGCGCCTGCAAAACTTTGTGAACCTGCTTGGTCAGGACCAGGCTCGGCAGGTGCAGCATGCACGAAGCCCGGAGTCCGGTACCAACATTCGTCGGACACGCGGTCAGATAACCAAGATTCGTATCAAACGAAAAATCCAGGATCCTGCCCAGCTCAGTGTCAACCTGGTTGACGGTCCGCCACGCTTCCGCCAGATTAAATCCGGACTGAAAGCCTTGAAGGCGCAAATGGTCTTCTTCAATCACCATGAGGCTCAGGGCCTGGTTTCCCGTGATGGCCACCGCCTTATGGTCGGTCTCAGACGCATGCTCGCGGCTGATCAAATGCCTTTCCAGCAAAAACTGCCTGTCGACTTCGGTCAGCGCAGCGGAACGGAAGAAAAACGCCTCTTTTGTGGGCGCGATCTTCCGGATGGCATCCTCTATTTTATCGACGACCTCCCGCTGCTCCTCAACCGTCATTTTCTGGAGGAACGGGTATCCCGCGATGTTGCGCGCAAGCCGGATCCTGGAACTGACGACAATGTCGCTGTCCGGGCCTTCTGCCTGCAGCCAGTCGGCCGGCTGCTTTAAAAGCACGTCGACCTTATTCACCGGCCTTGCCTTTCTTTCCGCCCTTTTTCATTTTTTCTTCGATCTGGCGGATTTCATCGCGGATCTTGGCCGCGTTTTCAAACTCTTCAAGCTGAACCGTTTTGCGCAGTCTGTCCTGCAGGACCCTCAGGTCGTGCGTAAAGCTCACCTGCTTCGGAACATTTCCCGGTCTTTTCCCAACATGCGTGGTCGAGCGCTGCACCCTCTTGATCAAAGGCAGCAGCATTTTGGAAAACGCCGCGTAGCAGCCCGCGCATCCCAGGCGGCCGGATTTACCGAATTCATCATAAGTCAGGCCGCAATCCGGGCACTTGGCGGAAACCAGCGGCTTGCCGGCCTTCAAACCTTCATCGGCGTCCGCCAGGCTTCCGATCAGATCGCCCACCGCGAAGTGGGTCTTGAAATCAGTACCTTTTTCCTGCGCGCAGGTCTCGCACAAATGAATCTCGATCATCTGACTGTTAACAATTTCAGTCAGATGAATAGTCGCTTCCTGGCTTCCGCAGATATTACAAATCATGTTTTCCATTATATCATCCCGGACAAGCCGGAAAGCTGCCTAGCGGATTCCGAAACGGACCCCGTCCTTGCGGGTCAATTTATGGAATTCACGCCTCAAACCTTCGGTCACAGGCCCGGGTTTCCCGGTGCCGATGACACGGCCGTCAATTTTGACGACCGGGATGACTTCAGCGGCGGTCCCTGTCAGGAAAACCTCGTCGGCATTGAAGAAATCATGCCGCGTCAGGACCCGCTCTTCAAACGCAAGTTTTTTACCGGCAGCAATTTCAATAATCGCCTGGCGCGTGATGCCTTTAAGAGCGCCAAGGTAGGCCGGCGGAGTCAGCAGGATATTTTTTCCACTTTCCTTTTTGACCATGAAAACATTGTCCCCTGTGCATTCCGCGACATAGCCCTGCGCGTTAAGCATGAGCGCTTCAATGCAGCCCGCGTTTTTAGCTTCAATCTTGGCCAGAATATTGTTCAGATAATTCAGGCTCTTGATCGCGGGATTAACGGCTTCGTTGAGATTGCGCACGGTCGGGACCGTAACAATGTCTAGGCCGTTTTTGTAAAGAGCTTCGGGATAAAGCGTGATTTTGTCGGTGATGATGAACACGGTCGCGCGTTTGCATTTCGCGGGATCAAGGCCGAGGTCGCCAACGCCGCGCGTGACCACGACGCGGATGTACGCATCGAGCAGGCTGTTGCGCTGAAGTGTCTGGATAATGGCTTTTTCCATTTCTTTCGGAGTCATGGGAATTTCGAGCATAAGCGTATGCGCGGATTCCCAAAGCCTGTCCAGATGCTCTTCGAGTTTAAAAATCAGACCGCCGTAGGAGCGGATGCCTTCAAAAACACCGTCGCCATAAAGAAGTCCGTGGTCGAAAACAGAAATTTTAGCTTCGCTTTTGGAGTACCACTTTCCATCAAGAAAAATCTGCAGTTCCATTTATCTCAAAACCTTTCTAATGTAGCCCCCTTCGGGGGCGGTGAACTTTTCAGTTCACCGAATTTGTTCGATCGATTGCACGCGTCCGGCGGGATTGTCGTCCTTTACAAGAACGCCGTCTACGAGGCGGAATACCTTGGGATAGCGCCATGCAAGCGCTTCATCGTGGGTCACAATCACAAAAGACTGTCCGTCGCGCTGATTCAGGTCATTAATCAGCGAGAGAATGGATTCTGAAGTTTCACGATCGAGATTGCCCGTGGGCTCGTCGCAAAGAACGATCGACGGACGGTTCATCAGCGCGCGCGCGATGGCCGCGCGCTGCTGCTCGCCGCCGGAAAGTTCAGACGGGTAATGGTCCTGACGGCTCAGAAGCTTGACGCGCTTCAAAAGTTCCTTGGCCCATTTATGGTCCGGCTTGCCCGCGATCAGCGACGGAAGAAGCACATTCTCGTAAAGCGTCAGCTCCGGAAGCAAATGGTAGAACTGGAAAACAAAACCAAGACGGCGGTTGCGAATGCGCGAAAGCGCGCGCTCATTCATATCCGTCAATTCTTCGCCTTCAAAAATAATTTTTCCGGAAGTCGGCTGATCAAGTCCGGCCAGCATGTGCAGCAGCGTTGATTTTCCGGAGCCTGAACGTCCGATGATAAAGATCATCTCGCCCTTTCGGATCTTCATCTGAAGGCCCTTCAGGATCGGCAGCTGCCCCGCCGGCGAATCGTAGTCCTTTTTCAGGTCATAGGCCGCGAGCAGGATATTGTCCGTGTTTTCAATTTTATTCATAATGAAGTGCCTCAACCGGGTTCAGGCCTGCGGCACGGTGCGCGGGATAAAAACCCGCCAGCACAGACGCCAGCAGCGCGAAAGCCACAACGACAACAACGTCTTCCGGATGGACTTCAGCCGGAATTTTATCGAAAAAGTAAATGTCGCTCGGGAACACTTCAAGCCCGGTCGTATTTTTAATGAAATCAGAAATCGGATTCAGATTGAATGACATCAGCAGGCCCAGAATGGTACCGCTGATCACGCCCGAGAAACCAATGCTGAAACCTTCCATCAGGAAAATCTTGCGGATGCTCATGCGCGTAGCTCCGATAGCCCGCAGGATGCCGATGTCTTTGGTTTTTTCCATGACCACCATGGTCAGCGTGGAGATGATATTGAAAGCCGCGACCAGAATGATCAGCGCGAGCAGAATGGTCATGACGGACTTTTCAACTTTGAGCGCCTGAAAGAAATTGTGGTTCATGTCGTACCAGGAGCGCACCAGGTAATCCATTCCAAAATCTTCGCGGAGCATTAATTTCCATTTTTCCGCGTCGTCCACGTTTTCAAAACGCACGCTCAGGCCGGTAACGCGGTCGCCCAGGTGATAAAGCTGCTGGGCCGTATTGATATTGATCAGCGCGAGCGACGTGTCAAAATCATTCATGCCAATGCGGAATACGCCCTTGATGGTGAAAGCGCGGGTCTCGGAATTCAGCAGCGAGAACGGAAGCTTGGGGTCGCGGAACGGCGCGATCAAAGTGACCGTGTCGCCAATATTGACTCGGAGAATGCGAGCCAGTTCTTCGCCGATCAGGATGGAGCCTTTCCGCGTCTCAACTGTTTTGCTGAAGAAAAAGAATTTCCTTTTCGTGACCGTGCTGACTGAATCGTTGAAATCAAGGTTGCCGCCAACCAGATGCTCCTGATAAACCGAAATATCTTCGCGTTCACTGTCCACGCCCTTGACCACCACACCAAGCGCGTTGTCTTCAGACCTCAGGATGGCCTGGCCTTCCACGAAGCTTGAAACATTCTGCAAGCCGGGAATATGGCGGTCTTTGATCTTCTGGATTTCTTCAAGCGGGTGTGAAATGGCTCCGATTTTTTCAATCCGAAGGTGCGGCTGGACGTTAACGATCTTGTTTTTCAGCTCGCGGTCAAAACCGGTCATGACAGCAAGCACCACGATCAGCGCCATAACACCGATGGCCACGCCGCCGACCGAGATCATGGAGATCAGGGAAATAAATCCCGTGCGGCGGCGGTGCGTCAGGTGCTTGCGCGCGATGAAACTTTCAAAACTCATTAAATCTCCCCTTCGTCAGCGTTTTCTGCCGGCGCGCCCTGTTTGGCAACTTCCGGCTTCAATTGCGGAAACAAAATCACTTCACGGATCGACTGCTGGTTTGTCAGCAGCATGATCAAACGGTCGATGCCGATGCCAAGTCCGCCCGCGGGCGGCATTCCATATTCCAGCGCCATCAGAAAGTCTTCGTCGATCACCTTGTGCTCGCCGATCATTTCTTTCTGCGACTCCAGCCTTTCACGCTGGATAAACGGATCATTCAACTCGGAAAAAGCGTTCGCGATTTCCATTTTCGCGATAAAAAGCTCAAAACGGTAAACAACCGACGGGTCATTTTCCTTGGCCTTGGCCAGCGGCGTCATGATGGTCGGATAATCGATGACAAAGGCCGGATCCCAGAGATCCGGCTCAAGGTATTGCCCGAAAATTTCGTTCAGGATGTCAACGTCTTCAGCCGGCTCTTCCAGCTTGATGTGGAGTTTCTTGGCCGCTTCTTTCAGATTCGCGGTGCGGAAATCGATGCCGGTCTTTTCCTTCAGGCCGTCATAAAATGAAATCCGCTTCCAGGGAGTTTTGAAATTCAGCGTCTTGTCGCCGTACTGGATCTGGTCCGTGCCATAGAACGACCTGACGAGGCCCGAAATCAGCTCCTCGGTCAGGGACATCATGTCTGTATAATCGGCAAATGCCTGGTAAACCTCAAGCATGGTGAATTCGGGGTTATGGCGCACGGAAATGCCTTCATTGCGGAAGTTCCGGTTGAGTTCATAAACCTTCTGAAAACCGCCCACCAGCAGGCGCTTGAGGTACAGTTCGGGCGCGACACGCAGGTAAAGGTCCACATCCAGCGTATTGTGATGCGTAATGAACGGCTTCGCGCGGGCACCGCCCGGAATGGGCTGCATCATGGGCGTTTCAACTTCCATAAAACCCCGGTCGTCCAGGAAACGGCGGATATCCCGGATCATCTTGCTGCGCTTCTTGAAAGTCTCGCGCGTCTCTTCATTAACGATCAAATCAACATAGCGATGGCGGTAACGGGCTTCAACGTCCTTAAGGCCGTGCCATTTCTCAGGCAGGGTACGGACAATATTTGAAAGAATTTCGAATTTCTCTATACGGACACTCTTCTCGCCCGTCTTCGAAACAAAGCAAATACCCTCAAGGCCGACAATGTCCCCCAGGCTCAGCCCTTTAAAAGCTTCATAGCTTTCACCCATTTCATCTTTTTTGCCATAGAGCTGAATGCGGCCTGTTTCATCACGAAGGTCCGCGAAAGTGCTTTTACCCATATCGCGGCGGGTCATGATACGCCCCGCAGTGCGAACTTTGGCGCCGTCGGCAAAACGTTGGAGGATGGATTCGATGGATTCGACCGGAAGGAACCTTCCGCCGTAATTTCTTGAGGTAGTGGTCATTTAAACTCTGCCGGGTTAAATTGCTTAAGTCTTTTAGTCAAAGTAATTTGGAAATTCTATTACACTCCCCGCCCAGTGTCAATCACGGGCAAAATACGCCTCAAGATTGTGTTGCATATGGCCGTTTATGAGATAGAATTACATTGTTTTTAAAACTATTTATTAATGAACCGCAAGGAAGTATATGGTTTGGCGAATCGGTGAATTGCTGGTCCAGAAAAAGCTGATCTCCTGGGAGCAGCTGGAAGACGTTTTGAAGGAACAAAAACGCACGCAAGAGCTTACAGGTGAACTGCTTGTGCGTAAAAAGTATATTTCGCAGAGCCTGCTTTACAAGACCCTGGCTGACCAGTTTTCCATGCGTTATGTGGACCTTAAGAAGACCAAGGTCAACCCCCGGGCCGTTGAGCTCATCCCCCACAGCATCGCCGAGAAATACCTGCTAATGCCTCTTGAGGTTTCGCCAGAGTGTCTGGTCATGGCCATTTCAAGCCCCCTGAATGTGTGGCCGGAAGCCGAGCTGAAGAAGTTGACGGGCATGAAAGAAATCCGGACCGTCCTCGCGCTGCCTGAAGACATTAAATCCGCGATCCAGGAAAACTACTTCTTACGCCCTGCCTAAACCAAGATTGGTGTAGATCGATCTTGTCGCGTGGGATTTGTTGAGGGTATAAAAATGGATTCCGGGCGCGCCCATCGCCAATAGTTCTCTGCACTGCTTCGAGGCATACTCAATTCCAAAAGCCTCGACCGAAGGCTGGTCGTCCCCGAATTTTTCAATCGACTTCTGCATGTCTGCCGGAATTTTAGCACCGCACATGGAAGCAAAACGCTGGATCTGCGCGCCATGCGTGACCGGCATAATGCCCGCCACTACCGGGATGTGGATGTTCCATTTCCCGAGCTTTTCCACAAAACTAAAATAATCCGCGTTATTGAAAAAAAGCTGGGTGATAACCGCGTCCGCGCCCTGCTCGATTTTATTTTTCAGGTTTATAAGGTCTTGATTTTTGTCCGCGCATTCCACATGGCCCTCCGGATATCCGGCCACAGCCAGCGAAAAATGTTTTGAAAACCGCGCGTCGGAGCGTATGAAATTCACAAGTTCCGAGGCAAAGCGGAACCCTCCAGCCACCGGCTTGAATTCCTTGTCACCCTTGGGAGGATCGCCTCGCAGAGCCACAATATTTTCAATACCTTTGGATTTTAAATCCTGAAGAATGACCGCGATTTCATCCCGCGTATGCCCCACACAAGTCAGGTGGGCCGCGGCTTCAATCCCCAGCTCATTTTTGACGCGGCTTACAATGCGCAGCGTATTTGTCCGCGTGGTACCCATGGCACCGTAGGTCACGGAAACAAACGAAGGATTAAGACTTTTAAGCTGGGAAACAGTCTCAAAGAGTTTCTCCTCCGCCTCATCCGTTTTGGGCGGGAAAAATTCGAATGAGAATGTTTGTTTCTGTTTTTTATAAAATTCCGAGATTTTCATTGCGAGGATGATACCAGATTCTTCACTTCTTTGCTGACAAATTCTCCCAGCACTTCTCCCCACTTCCTGGTACCTTCGGGGTTGAAATGCACGTCCTCCGGCAGGTAAAACTTTTCCACAGACCCTGTCTTAACAAGGTCATCATGAGCGTCATAATAAGGAACCCCAAGGCGGGTGGTCAACTGCCGGAGAAAATCCTGCAAATTTCTTTTCCCCTCGGAAACAAACTGCTCAGGATGCGGATAAGAACTCAAAATAAGCGGGACTTTATTTTCCCGGCAAAGCAAAATAAGTTTTTCGGGAAAAATCTGCCATTCACCAAAAAGCTTTCTCTCCTCAGGGCTTAATTCAGCCTTCTTAATCCAGGGAGAATCCTGCAGGACCTCGATCTCAGCGGGCCCGCGGCCTGTGTAGGCGCGAGTGTCACTTTCATGAAGGTAATCCGCCTGAACTTTTTCGTACCAAAGGTTCCAGGCAAGGCGCGCCAAAAGCGAATAACGCGCGGCATTCAGCAGCCACTGCGAATTGGCTGCGCTTGGCACCATAAGCGCGTGTCCCCGCCTCGTAATTTCAATCGGAATCCCTTCTTTATCAAATTTCGCCGCGCTCAATAGCCGCAAGTCGTCATTCACGTCCGTGTTGTCAATATTAACTACAACCAGGTCGGGATCGAGGTTAAAAATCTGCCGGCGAAGCCGGATTGTATACGGAATGACCGAAAGGCTGGAAACTCCGGCATTAATAACTTCGAAACGGGTGCCGGGATAATCATTCTTTAATTTTTTTTCTATCTCCTGCGTAACCGTTGGGCCGCAAAACATACCCTCCGTGAACGAATCGCCCAGCACAAAAACCCTGAAAACGCCGGGCGGTTTGGGCATTTGAACTTCTCCTGCATGGCGAAACCCATGGGAATCGGTTTCATAAAAACATTCCCGGCCTGAAAATGGGTCTTTGAAACTCCTTCGGATTTCAGAACGAAGCGTGTGGTCCCAGAATGGGTGCCGCCGGTAGAGGAAGAAAATTTCACGCACCTGGTCCGAACTGTCGCGGTTCTTGACGGCATGGAAAAACGGTTCCTGAAGGCGGAGAAGAGCTTCGGAAGCTGCAAGGGAAAAAATAAGAAAAAAAATCAGCCCTTGTAGGCGAGATTTGGCGACAGCCACTTTTCGATCTGCTCGAGGTTGACGGCCTTGCGGCGCGCGTAATCTTCGGCCTGGTCTTTTTCAATCCTGCCGACCGCGAAATAGGAAGATTCCGGGTGCGAGAAATAATAGCCGGAGACTGCTGAGGCCGGCAGCATCGCGAAATTTTCCGTCAAATGCACACCCGCGTTCTTTTCCGCTTCCAGGATTTTAAAAAGAAGCGGCTTTTCGCTGTGATCCGGGCACGCGGGATATCCAGGCGCGGGCCGGATGCCCGTGTACTTCTGGCGGATCAAATCTTCGTTCGTCGCGTTTTCGCCCGGAGCATAACCCCAGAACTCCTTACGCACGCGCTGGTGAAGGTGCTCGGCGAAAGCCTCGGCCAGGCGGTCAGCCAGCGCTTTGAGCAGAATAGAATTGTAATCATCATGCTTTTTTTCAAACGCTTTTACATGTTCATCAATGCCAATGCCCGCAGTGGAAACAAAAAGACCCATATAGTCGGCAAGACCGGTTTCTTTTGGCGCCACGAAATCACTCAGGCAAAGATTGGGCTGGCCCTCGCCTTTTTTGGACTGCTGGCGCAGCATGCGGAATGTAGTCAGAACTTTCTTGCGAGTGTCGTCTGTGTAAAGCTCCACATCATCGTGGCCCACAGTATTGGCCGGAAAAATCCCGATCGCCGCCTGCGCTCGCAGCCATTTTTCCGAAATAACACGCTTTAAAAGCGACTGAGCGTCGTCGAAAAGCTGCTTCGCGGGCTTGCCCATCTCCGGGTGCTGAAGAATGTCCGGATATTTGCCTTTCAATTCCCAGGTCAGGAAAAAAGGCGTCCAGTCAATGTTGCGGCTTATGGTTTCAAGGTCATAATCCTTGAAAACCTTGATCCCTGTCATGGCGGGCTTGAGCGGCGGCGTTTTTTTCCAGTCAATCTTGAATTTATTGGCGCGAGCTTCATCAAGCGTGGCGTACTGGATTTTCTGCCTTTTGTGAGCATGCTCCGCGCGGATTTCTTCATAATCTGTTTTTTTTCTGCGAACAAACCCTTCTTTCTGTTCAGCGCTCAAAAGGCTGCTGACCACATTCACGCTTCGTGAGGCGTCCAGAACATGCACAACAGGGCCGCTATATACGGGATCGATTTTGACAGCCGTATGAATGACAGACGTCGTTGCTCCGCCGATCAGAAGCGGCAGCTTCAGCTTGCGCCTTTCCATTTCCTGCGCCACATAAATCATTTCATCCAGCGACGGCGTGATCAGCCCGCTCAAACCGATCGCATCCACCTTGTGGGCTTCAGCTTCCGCCAGGATTTTTTCAAGCGGCACCATGACCCCCAGGTCTGTGATTTCATAATTATTGCAGCCCAGCACCACGCCCACAATATTTTTACCGATATCGTGCACGTCACCTTTCACAGTTGCCATCAGGATTTTACCCGCGGACCGGCCGCTGCCTTTTTTCTCCAGCTCGATATAAGGCGTCAGCACGGCAACAGCCTTTTTCATGACGCGCGCGCTTTTTACCACCTGCGGCAGGAACATTTTTCCGTCGCCAAACCACTCACCAACAATCTTCATGCCGTCCATAAGCGGACCTTCAATGACTTCCAGCGGCCGCGCGTACTGCTGGCGGGCCTCTTCCACGTCACCTTCAATAAAATCAGCAATACCGTTCACCAGCGCGTGCGAAAGCCTTTCCTGCACACTTTTCTTGCGCCACTCCTGCTCCTTGGCGGCAGATTTTTTGACGCCTTTGGTTTTTTCGGAGTATTCCAGCATGCGCTCGGTTGCGTCCGGCTTGCGGTTGAGCACCAGGTCCTCGGCCAGCTCCATCAAATCCTTGGGAACTTCCTCATAAACCGTAAGTAAACCAGGGTTCACAATGCCCGTATCGAGCCCGGCTTTAATCGCGTGGTAAAGAAAACACGCGTGAATAGCTTCACGTACAGGATTATTGCCTCGGAAAGAAAAGGAAATATTGCTGACGCCGCCCGTGACATGCACCTGCGGGTATTCATTTTTGACCCGGCGGCAGGCTTCTATAAAAGAAATCGCGTAAGTATTGTGCTCTTCCATGCCCGTACCGATGGTCAGCACATTCGGATCAAAGAAAATGTCCTGGGGAGGAAAGCCCGCTTTTTCAGTCAGGATTTTATAGGAGCGCTTGAAAATCTCGACCTTGCGCTCCGTAGTGTCGGCCTGGCCTTTTTCGTCAAACGCCATGACCACCGCGGCCGCGCCAAAACGCCGGATTTTTTTCGCTTTTTCAACAAAGCTCTCTTCACCCTCCTTCAGGCTGATGGAATTGACCACCGACTTTCCCTGCAGGCATTTCAGTCCCGCTTCAATGACGGACCATTTGGAAGAGTCGATCATGATGGGCACTTTGCAAATGTCGGGTTCGGAAGAAACGAGGTTCAAGAAACGGGTCATGACCGCTTCGGAATCGATCAGGCCTTCGTCCACGTTCACGTCAATAATGGAAGCGCCGGATTCGACCTGTTGTTTGGCAATTTTCAACGCGTCTTCATAGTTGCCCGCCAGGATAGCTTTGGAAAAAAGCGGCGACCCTGTGATATTGGTGCGCTCCCCGATATTGATAAAATTGCTTTCGGGACGGATGGTCAGTGGCTCAAGCCCGGACAAGCGCGTATAAGCCGGCACCTGCGGGATTTTGCGCGGCGCGAGGCCTTTCACGGCATCGGCAATGGCCTTGATGTGAAGCGGAGTCGTGCCGCAGCATCCGCCCAAAATATTCACAAGCCCTGACTGCGCGAACTCACGCACAATCCTGGCCATATATTCCGGCGTCTGGTCATACTCGCCAAACTGGTTGGGCAGGCCTGCGTTTGGATAAGCGCTGACGTAGGAAGTAGTCAAACGGGAAAGCTCTTCCACATGCGGGCGCATTTCTTCCGCGCCAAGCGCGCAGTTCAGGCCGATGGAAAACAAATCAGCATGAGAAACTGAATTCAGAAAAGCTTCCGCGGTCTGACCGGAAAGCGTGCGGCCACTGCGGTCGGTAATAGTGCCGCTAACCATGATCGGAAGTTTTTTACCCAGCTTTTCAAAACATTCCATGGCGGCGTAAAGCGCGGCTTTGCAGTTGAGGGTGTCGAAAACGGTTTCCATCAGGAGGACGTCAACACCACCCTCAATCAGCGCAAGGATCTGCTCGCTGTAAATCTGCACCAGCTGGTCAAACGTGACAGCTCGAAAACCCGGGTCATTGACGTTCGGAGAAATAGAGGCCGTGCGCCCGGTCGGCCCTATGGAACCGGCCACAAAACGCGGTTTGTCCGGCGTCTTTTTAGTCCAGGCATCGACCGCGCGGCGCGCGACCTTCGCGGCTTCTATATTGAGGCGCCGGATCTCTCCTTCCAGATGATAATCCGCCATCGAGAACGCGTTGCAGTTGAAGGTGTTCGTCTCAATAATGTCCGCGCCCGCTTCCAGGTAGGCATTGTGGATTTTCTCGATCAGCGCGGGCTGCGTAATGACCAGCAGGTCGTTGTTCCCCTTCAGGTCATGCGGATGGTTCTTGAAGGCCTCTCCCCGGTAGCCGGCCTCATCCAGTTTGTATTCCTGGATCATGGTGCCCATGGCACCGTCCAGGATCAGGATTCTTTTTTTAATCTCGTCTCTAATATTAGCCATAAGTTTAACCTGTGATTATACATAAAGGTGAGTGAGGGCAGGAAATTTTTTAGGTCCGAGGAACTATCTTTTCCCGTGATGAGGGGAAAAAAATTTCTTGCCTGAGCGAACTAAAACCAGGCGGTGGACATTCGTTTGCGGATTTTGTTTTCCTGTTTGGGGGCAGTCACAGGCTCAATGACGGGAGACTGGTCCGTCACGGCCCGGAACTTGGGCTGGAAAATAATGGACTTCGCGGTTTCGGCCGGCGGAGGAAGCGGAGCAGCGGGTGCCGGCGGAGGAACTTCGGTGAATTTTGTGAAATCAAAAACAAGTTCTTCCTTCAGCTGTACTTCCTTCGTGAATTTCGTTGAACGTACACGCCCGTCGAGAATTTTCCGGCGCTGCTCAAAAGGCGGATGTGAATTCATCAAAAGAACAAAACGCGCGACCTCATCCATGTTGACCTTCGAAAGCCTTTCGACAAAGTCCTGGTAATCATGCGGGTCATATCCCGCCCGCGCAAGCGATTCAATGGCCTTTTCATCAGTTGCAACTTCCTGGTCAGCGGTGAACCGTTTGAAAACCATCGGTGCCCTTTTCCCGCCTTCACTCAAAACCATATTGGTCGCGGAACCGTACGGGCCGGCCATTCCTGTATTTTTAACAAGCTCGGAACCCGCGAGCATCAAGCCATAAGCGCGTTTAACCTTGGTCAGATGCGGGATGTTGGAGTACTCATAGTTGGCCACATGCGTTATTTCATGCGCAAGGATGCCGGCCAGCTCCCCTTCACTTTTGAGATATTTGAACATGCCCTTCGTAATGTAGATATAACCTCCGGGACCACCGAAGATATTGACTTCTTCGGTGTCCAGAAGGGTGACATGGTAGGGTAAATGGGGGCGTGTGGAAACTTCGGCAATTTCCGCCGCGATCAGGTCACAATAGGTCTGCAGCTTTTTGTTTTTGTAGACATTGTACTGCCACATGACCCGCTTATGGTTGGCTTCGCCTTCTTTTATTTCGGAGAGATCATCCACGGTCAGCGGGAGTTCCTGGCTGATGATCCCGCTGCGGCTGGCACGATTATGTGAAGCGCACCCGGGAAGGACCCAGACACCCATCACAATCATCATCAGTAGTTGTCGCCACGCCATGGCAGGACGCCTCCACGCCTACCTAAAAGATACCTGCCGGTTCATGGCTTTTCAAGAAAGAGGCGGCCGCGGGGACTTTTTTATCCCAAACTGTGGCAAGCGGTTAGAAAGAGGTGAAAATAAAGTCAGCGGGCCGGGGACATCAGGGCCATCTGGCGGGGTGTCAGCAGCCAGTTCAGGCTGGCCCGGCTGGAGAATTTCTTCCCGAAAGTCAGCTTCGCCATGCCTGCTTTTTTCAAACGGATGCCCCTCATGGGACGCCGGAAAACAAGCAGGCTCATGAGTGAACTGAGGTAGGGTTCATGCCCCACAACCATGATTTTCCTGTTCTTGCCGTAAAGAGTCTTCAATTCTTTCAGGAATGCCTTGTAATTGTCGGAAGCCAGCAGCGGTGTGTATTTCAGCTTCTTTTCCATCTTCAGGTTTTCAGCCACAATTTCAGCGGTTTGCGCCGCCCTTTTGTACGGGCTGGAAAGAATAACGTCCAATTTCAGATCCAGGTGCTTCAGAGCCTTTGTAAGTTTTTTTACTTCATTTTTTCCCTCGGTAACCAGCGGACGCTTGCTGTCGTCCGGGTAACGCGAACCTTTTTCATCAGCAATGCCGTGCCTGAGAATATAAAGCTCGATATCTTTATTCATGCTGGGGCCTCTGGGGTTTAAGCTCCCTGGGAGCTGATTTTTTGTGGAATTCATCCTGCTGTTCAGCTTTCCTGCAAAGAAATTCCTGGACGCGGAAACGCTTGTCTTCCGAAGGCGACATGACTTTTTCATAACGGCCATCGGAAAGAAGATACCACGATTTAACATTGTCCTTGAAATAGGCCTTCAAAAGATCGGCAAGATCGCGCTTCATGTCATTGTTCTCGATGCTGACCATGGCTTCAATGCGCCGGTCCAGATTACGGGGCATCCAGTCCGCGCTGGAAAGATAAATTTCTTCATCTCCCCCGTTCTGAAAATAAAAAATGCGGCTGTGCTCCAGGAACATGTCCACAATGCTGCGCACTTCAATATTTTCACTCAATCCTTTAATGCCGGGCTTGAGGCAGCAGATACCGCGCACATTCAGCTGGATTTTGACGCCGGCCTTAGACGCCTTGTAAAGCGCCTGGATAATTTCCGGGTCAACCAGCGAATTCATTTTGGCCATGATCAGCCCGGGCTTTTCAGGCCGTGAGCGCAGGACCTCGCGCTGGATCAGCTGCTTGATTTTGTTGCGCATACCGAATGGAGCCACGGTAATACGCGACAGGCCAAGCGGCCTTGAGAAACCCGTAATCATGTTGAAAAATACGGTCATATCATTGGCCAGCGCCTCATCGCTTGAAAAAAAGCCGATGTCTGAATAAACATGCGCCGTCTTTTCATTGTAATTTCCCGTGCTTAGATGCACGTAACGCTTGATACCTTCAGCCTCACGGCGCACCACCAGACAGGCCTTGGCGTGCGTCTTGTAACCAGCCACCCCGTAAATCACGGTCGCGCCCGCGACTTCCAGGCGCCTGGCCCAGCTGATATTTTTTTCTTCATCAAATCGCGCCTTGAGTTCCACAAGCACGGTCACGCGCTTGCCATTCTCAATCGCCTTTTCAAGCGCCGCACCCACAGCCGAGTCCGGGCTGGTGCGGTACAAAGTTTGCTTGATAGCAAGCACACCCGGATCACGAGCGGCCTCATTTAAAAATTGCACGACATAATCAAAGCTCTGGTAAGGATGATGGATCCAGACGTCCTTTTTTTTCAAAAGTTCCCAGAACGAATCCATATTTTCAAATTCAGGCACGGACTTCGGCGTCCACGCCGGCCTTTTCAGATCCTCGAACAATGGCTGAAATGCAAGCTGGGAAATTCCCTTTAAATCGAACCAGGTCTTGACCTCAAAAACATTTTTCTGAGGTACTTTCAGGTGCTCGCACAAAAAAACCTGCATGGCGCTGTCCGAGGCTAGCTCCATGCGAAGCACATGGCTGTGACTGCGATTGCGCAGTGCTTCACTCATGACTTTGGCAAAATCTTCATCGGTTTCTTCATTAAGGCTTAGGTCAGCACCGCGCGTAAGGCGCATCAGACCGCGGGTGGCAATTTCAAAACCGTCAAACAGCTCACGGGCGAACATGAAAATCAGGTCCTCGAGCAGGATAAAGCTGTAGCCTTTTTCAGAAGGCAGTGTGATCATCCGCGAAAAATTCTTGGGGATTTCAATGACAGCGTAACTTTTGGGGGCCGCGGCATTTTCTGAAGGAACAAGGCCCAGAACCAGGAACAAGCTCAGATTGGCCAGCACCGGCGCGTTTTTTTCGGCATGCAGCGCGATAGGAGTCAGCACCGGAAAGATTTCCTTGAAAAACAAGTTTTTGACAAACTCCATCTGCTTTTCGTTCAGCCCCTGGGCAGGCACGCGGACAATGCCGTGACTTTCCAGTTCTGGCACGAGCATCTGTTCGAAATAAATGTTCTGCTGCTCCATGAGCGCGTGCGCACGGGCGCGCACCGTATCAGCTTGCGGATTTGCGTCCGTCAGGCTGGCCATGCGAACCATAAAAAACTCATCGAAGTTGGAGCTGACAATTCCGAGGAATTTGAGGCGTTCGAGCACAGGGTTGGACGGATCGCGCGCTTCTTCGAAAACGCGGGCATTGAACTCGATCCAGGAAAGTTCCCGGTCAAAAAACAGGTCTGGCTTTATGTCTTCCATGTTACGCCTTGGGCGGGGTACCCTGCTTCAAGTCCACGGACACGCCAAAAACTTCCGCAAAAAGATTGCCTCTGTTGGCCATGGACTCCCTTTCGATTGAAATGTCACCGATCTCTTCAGGCACCCAGATGGTATAGGCATCGTCCTGTTTTTCCAGCGTGAAGTTTTTGATTTTCTGTTGGCGGCTTTTGTCCAGTGCATCAGCCACGCGTACAATGGCGGCAAGCTTTGAAACAATCGAACGGTCCATCCTGGGAAGTGACATGTAAGGTTCATGGCTGGGCTGAGGCAGCGAGCGGCGGTGATAGCGCACCACATTGGAAACGATGTTGCGGTCTTGTTTGCGAAGCCCGAAAATTTCCGCGGTATCAACCAGATAACTGGAATGCTTGTGATATGACGTCGAGGAAATGAACATTCCAATATCATGCAGCACACCCGAGACTTCAAGCAGAAGACGTTCACGCGTGCCAAGGCCGTGCTCCTGCTTTAAAAGGTCGAACAGCTTGATAGCCAGCGAAGCCACCGCAAGTGAGTGCGGCTCGTCATAATGATATTTTTTTCCAAGCTGTCGCGCGGAGCTGATGACCTGTTTGCCAACGTCGGTGCGTTTATAGCCTGAAAAAAGCTGCGAGAGCTCAATCAAAAGGCCGTCGCTGATATTGGTCATGGGGACCACGATTTCCTTGGCGCTGGTTTCCTCCAGGAAATTAGCGTAGAAAAGAAGCGCCGGGAAAAGCGTTTCTGCTTCTGAGTAAAACATATTAAACTTCTCCACCATCTCTTCCAGCGGAATCTTGGCAATGCCGGAATAAAAATCCAGGAAGCTTTTCTTGCTCAGAACAGCGAAATTCTCGGCGTTTGGACCCGCGATCTGACGAGCCACAAAACGCAGGTCTCCTCCCAGCGCGATGAATGTGTCGATTTCCTTCAAGTTGTACTCGCGTGAAAAATTCTTGCTCAGCTCATGGACCGTGCGCTTGATTACGCGCTTGAAAATTTCAGGGGAGGTTTTCCCGGGCACAAGCTGCTCAGGCAGGCGGATGGTCCCCAGCGAAATAGTACGGGTCAGACCAACTTCACCTTTATTGAGCACAATGATTTCAATGCTGCCTGAGCCCACCTCAATAATAAGGCAGCTCTTGGTCAGGTATTCAAACTTGTCCCCCAGCGCGTGCTCCACCGCCAGCAGTTCAAGTCGGTTTTCTTCCGGGCCTTCAACCACTTCAACGTCAATGCCTGTGCGCACAAAGACCTGGTCCACAAAACTGTCACGGTTCAAGGCGTCCCGCACCGCGCTGGTGGTGATGGCATGAACATTTGTGATGCCGTAACTGTCGATGATGCTCTTGAAATTTTTCATGACCGTCAAACCTTCGCGCATGACAGCCCTGCTGATTTTGCCGGTGTTGAAAACGTCTTTTCCGAAAGCAACGGGTTTATGAAGGTTTTCAAGCTGCCTGATTTCGGTTTTTGGCCCAAGCTCGGCAATGACCATGCGGATGGCGCTGGAGCCGATATCGATCACGGCCACGGTCTGCTTTTGCGCGATGACTGCTTCTGTCATGACTTCGCCTTCTTTCCGAAAGCAAGCTCCGCGAGCCGCGCGGCGCCTTTGACAATGGCGTGGTCACCCAGCTTCGCGGGTACCACTTTCACATGCGCTCCAATGCGTTCCATGACCTGGCCGCGCATGGCTTTCTCAGCTTCTTTCACAATAAAGGGCATGGCTTCAATCATACCGCCGCCCAGCACAAAAAGTTCAGGACTCATGGCATTGGCAAGATTGGCCATGGCCTTACCCAGCACAACCGCCCTTTCACGAACCAGGTTTTGAAGAGCCCGGTCCCCTTTGGCGATGGCTTTTGCAATCACGCCGCTTTTGATCTTGGCAACTTCCGTGCCCGCTTCTTCATAGAGTGCTTTGGCCTGACGGCGTGAAGCCAGCACCGCGGCATCACCCGCGATAGCAAGACGGCCAGCATAAGCTTCAAGACAGCCATTTTGGCCGCAGCCACACTGCGGCCCGGAATCATCCACAACCATATGACCAATTTCACCGGCCGCGCCGGACGCGCCACGGTAAATTTTTCCATCTATCAAAATGCCGCCGCCCACGCCCGTGCCCACAAAAATACCAATCACGTCGGCATATCCCCGCGCGGCGCCCAGCTCCGCTTCGCCAAAAAGGCCGGTGTTGGCGTCATTTTCCAGCACCACGGGAATTTTCACCTTCTTGGAAAGCGCGGAAGCAAGCTTGCAATGGTTTAAAAAAGGAATGTTGGGGCAGAACTCTATTTCGCCCTTTTTCTTGTTGATGATTCCCGGAGCGCCGATCCCGATGCCGCCGACCTTCTCCTTGTCGATGTGGGCCTCTTTCAAAACCTCTCGGACGCTTTCTTCCAGCATTTTCATAAAATGCTTGGCACCCCTGGATGCTTCCACCTTGTTTTTTACCGCAGCTAAAATGTGGAAGTTGTTGTTCATGACCGTAGTCAGGAGTTTGGTGCCCCCAAGGTCAATGCCGATCCAGAATTTTTTCTTCTTATTTTTTGATTTTGCCATAGTCATCTCTCCATCGTAAGCGCGGGCCGGAGCACACGCAAGTAAAAGGCAGGTAAAAAACGCGAAAAGGTGGCGTTTCTGGGGTCAGACCTGCAAAACTTCTTTGACTTCCGGGATGACCATCTTCAGGCGGTTTTCAATCCCCATTTTCAGGGTCATGATGGAACTGGGACAGGAACTGCATGCCCCCTGAAGCTGGAGTTTGACCACCCCGTTGTCATACCCGTAAAAAACAATGTCCCCGCCGTCGCGAGCAACCGCCGGGCGTATTTCGTTGTCCAGAATTTCGATGATCTTCTTTTCGATCTCACTGCGGCCTTCGGCATGCACGCTGACAGAAGCATTGGCCGCGATGGCTTCCTGGCCGGAATCAAAAAATTCCCGCAGCCTCGTGACCACAAAGGGTCCGATGTTCTGCCAGTCAGACTGCGGCGTTTTGGTCACAGTCACAAAATCCGTGCCCACCATGATGGACACTACATCGCCCACGTCAAAAAGAGCGGCCGCCAGCGGCGAATCCGTCACATCTTCTTTTTTAAGGTAGTTGCGTGAGCCAAACGACAGCAGAGGCCGGTTTAAAACAAATTTCAAAGTGTTTGGATTGGGCGTGATTTCCGCCGCGATCTGTAAAGGGTCTGTCATACAGCCGCCTTTTTAAGCGCGTCTTCCAGCGTGCGCCAGATCAGGGTCGCGCATTTCACGCGCACCGGGAACTCTTTGACACCTTCAAGGATGACCATGCGCCCGCTTCCTTCTCTCACTGTTTGAGGGATCTGGTCCTGGGTCAAAAGCTGCAGGACATTTTCATCAAGCCTCGTGACTTCCTGAAGAGTCTTGCCTTTAATCAAGGTTGTAAGCAAAGAAGCGCTGGATTTAGAAATAGCGCAGCCATTGCCCTGAAAACCCACGTCGCTGATTTTACCGTCCGCCACATTCAGGTAAAGATGATAATCGTCCCCGCAAAGCGCGTTGTAGCCGTGGGATGAAACCGTCGGTTCCTTGATTTCCTTATAGTTGCGCGGGTTTTTATTGTGGTCCAAAATGACTTCCTGATAAAGGTTTTGCAGTTTGGGTTCCGGAATTTCAGCCATGGAACACCGCCTTGACCTTTTCCAGCCCTTCCACCAACGCGTCAATTTCACTTTTGGTGTTATAAAAGGAAAAGGAAGCGCGCGCAGTGGCGGGAACTTTCAGGCATTTCATGAGCGGCTGAGCGCAATGATGGCCCGTGCGGACGGCAATGCCGTGCTGGTCCAGAATGCTTCCGATGTCATGCGGATGAATGTCCTGAAGCTCAAACGACATCACCGCTGATTTTTTCTCCGCCGTGCCCAAAATGCGCAGACCCTTGACCGCGTTAAGTTTTCTCGTGGCGTCAATCAGCAGCTCATGCTCATATGCTTCGATTTTGTCCAGCCCGATGGTTTCAATGTAATCCAGCGCCGCGCCAAGCCCCACGATTTCGACAATGGCAGGTGTGCCTGCCTCAAATTTCGCGGGCGGTTTGGCAAAAGTAGTTTTTTCAAACGTCACACTTTCGATCATTTCCCCGCCGAACTGATAAGGGTCCATTTTTTCCAAAAGGTCATAGCGGCCATACAACACGCCAATGCCGCTGGGCCCGTAAACCTTGTGTCCGGAAAATGCATAGAAGTCCGCGCCTATGGCCTGCACATCGACTTTAATATGAGGAACAGCCTGCGCGCCATCGATCAGCACCACAGCGCCAGCCTGATGCGCCAGCTTCGTAATTTCTTCAACAGGAGTGATGGTGCCCAGCGCATTGGAAACCTGAGTGACCGCTACAAGCTTTGATTTTGCGGATAAAAGCTTTTTATACGCGGTCATGTCCAGCTCTCCGCGCTCATTAATGGGAATAACTTTCAGCGACAGGGATTTTTTTAGAGCCAGCTGCTGCCAGGGAACGATATTAGCATGGTGTTCCAGCTGCGAAATAATGATCTCATCGCCGGCTTTCAGAAATTTTTCGCCGTATGCATTGGCCACCAGGTTGACGGCCTCGGTCGCGCCACGCACAAAAATGATCTCCTCGGGCCTGGCTGCGTTTAAAAATTCCATGACTTTCTCACGCGCCTCTTCACATTCCAGCGTGGCCTGCTGGCTGAGCATATAAACGCCGCGGTGAATATTGCAATATTCCTTCTTGTAGAAACGGTCCATGCGTTCGATAACGGAAGCGGGCTTCTGGGTCGTGGCCGCGTTGTCGAGATACACCAGCGGCCTGCCGTTCATATGAACGGAAAGCAGCGGAAAGTCTTTCCTGATTTTCTCAACATCAAAACCTGATTCCACAACAATCTCCTTCAATTCAGAGCTCCGCGGTCATATGCTCGATTTGACGCGAAGCAAAATCCTCGAGCTCCTTGCGCAAAGCGGCATGCCCGATTTTTTGCAGTACTTCCTCGGCAAAACCATAGGTGATCAAAAAACGCGCGGCTTTTTTGGAAAGACCACGGCTGCGCAAATAAAAAAGTTCGTTCTGTTCCAGCTGGCCGGTGGCGGCGCCGTGAGAGGCTTTAACATCGTCCGTATCAATTTTAAGCTGGGGCCGCGACCAGGCTCGCGCCTGCTTTGAAAGCAAAAGATTTTTATCCAGCTGCTCAGAGTCCGACTTCGCGCCATTTTTCCAAACGTGCACCAGGCTGTCAAATTCCGCGGCCGAAGACCCGGCCAGGATGTTCTTGAAAATCTGGCGGCTGGTGCAGTGCGGCTTCTGGTGATGCACAAAAGCGTGCTGAAAAACCTGGGACGTTCCGTCCAGCAGGGCCAGGCCATTTAAAGAAGCAAAAGCGTTCTCACCTTCAAAGTTCACAACAATCTCATTGCGTGTCATTTTCCCGCCGCTGGAGAAGGAAACCCATTCCAAAGAGCTGCCTTCCGCCTGCGAAACGCGAGCGTTCAGAAACTGGACCGTCCCTTCCCCGCTTCTCTGCACCAGAGCCGCGGTCAGATTTGCATTGGGTTCCAGCCGGACCTGGACGGACATGTTCACAACCGCGCTGCTTTCTTTTCCCGCGAAATCAAAAAGGACTTCGGCCTTCGAACCCGCTCCCATGACAATCAGGATCCTGGGGCTTGCGGAGGATTCCGGCGAAGAGCGGAAAATAAAACGGACCGGCTCCGGAAGCACCGTGCCCTGCGGCACCCAGAAAACAAAAGCGTCTTCAAACTGGAAAGAATTAATGGCCGCGAAAGGATTTTCTTCCGCCTGCCCGGAACCAAAAAGATTTTCAATCCCCGCGCTCTCAAAACGGCCGGAAGACAGGGTGCCGAATTTCACATTGGCAGGGATCTGGCGGAAAGAAGAAAGCGGCTGGGAATAAACCCCGTTCCAGAAAACAAAGATATCTTCCTTTTCAACCGTGCCGGGATTGAAGACCGCGGGAGCCGCCTGCGCGTTTTTGACGGGCATTTTCAGCAGCGGCTCCAGGCTCATGTATTTCCACGCTTCCATTTTGCGAGTGGGAAATCCTGTCTGCTTGAAATGTTCAAATGAGCGGCGGCGGAAATTCTTCAGCCATTCCGGCCCGGCCTTCTGCTCAAAACCAGGTTCCAGGACTGTGTCCTGGTATGTTTTAGATAATCCAGTCATAACCTTTGTTCTCAACTTCCAACGCAAGGTCTTTGCCGCCGGACTTTATGATTTTACCTTCAAAAAGAATATGCACATGATGCGGCTGGATATAATTAAGGATGCGCTGATAATGCGTGACCAGAACCACCGCGTTGTCCGGCTTGCGCAGGCGATTGACACCTTCCGCAACCGTACGCAGCGCGTCCACGTCCAGCCCGGAATCCGTTTCATCCAAAATCGCGAGTTTCGGGTCCAGCACCGCCATCTGCAGGATTTCATTTTTCTTTTTCTCGCCGCCCGAAAACCCCTGGTTAACGGAACGATCCAGGAAATCCTGGGAAATTTCGACGAGCTTTATTTTTTCGGAAAGAAACTCGTCAAATTCCATAGGATCCATTTCATCCTGCCCGGCTGCCTTGCGCTTGGCATTAAACGCCATGCGCAGAAAGCCCGCGTTATTCACGCCTGGAATTTCAACCGGATATTGAAAACCAAGAAAAACTCCGGC